>JBHWMJ010000075.1:0-8288 GCA_043423105.1 Marihabitans sp. | reverse complement strand
GCCGGCATGGACGAGGTGGGTCGCGGAGCCCTCGCGGGGCCGGTGAGCGTCGGCGTCGTGGTGATCGACGAGCGGGTGCGCTCCGCGCCCCAGGGTGTGCGGGACTCCAAGCTCATGACGCCGGCGGCCCGCGAGGCGATGGTCCCCCGGTTACGGCGCTGGGCGAGCGCCTCGGCGGTCGGGCACGCTAGCGCAGCGGAGATCGACGAGGTCGGCATCATGGCCGCGCTGCGGCTCGCGGGACGGCGGGCGCTCGAGGCCCTCGAGGTCAGGCCCGACCTCGTCATCCTCGACGGCAACCACGACTGGCTCACCGAGCCCGAGCAGGTGGGCCTCTTCGCCGAGCTCGGGGACGGACCACCGGTGCCACCGGTGACGACGATGATCAAGGCCGACATGGCGTGCTCGTCGGTCGCCGCCGCGAGCGTGCTCGCGAAGGTCAGCCGGGACAGCCTCATGACGGACCTGGCTGCCGAGCACCCGCGGTACGGCTGGGCCGAGAACAAGGGGTACTCGGCGAGCGTCCACCTGGCCGCGCTGCGCGAGCACGGACCGTGCGACCTGCACCGTCGCTCCTGGAGCCTCCCAGGGGTGGGGCATGATGACAGGATGGGCCCGACCGGCCCGGCCGTCGGGCTCGACGGCACCCTGACGACCGACGCGGAGCAGCAGAGCAGATGAGCGCCGAGGACCTCGAGCAGTACGAGACCGAGATGGAGCTCGCGCTCTACCGCGAGTACCGCGACGTCGTGCACCTCTTCAGCCATGTCGTCGAGACCGACCGCCGTTTCTACCTGGCGAACTCCGTCCAGGTCGACGTCCGGGGCGAGGGCGCCGAGGTCTACTTCGAGGTGACGATGGAGGACGCCTGGGTGTGGGACATCTATCGCCCGGCCCGCTTCGCCAAGCAGGTCCGGGTCGTGACCTTCAAGGACGTCAACGTCGAGGAGCTCGCCAAGAGCGACCTCGAGGTCCCCAAGTCCGGATTCTGACCTTGAGCTGAGCCGTCCACAGACGGTCTCCCTCGACCGTCCGTGTCCACAGTCGGACGAAGGGGGCAGCCCCGGACCTTCGAGGGTCGTTGACTCGGCCACGGAGGTGGTCGAGATGACCGGGACGAGGCAGCGGGTCGGCGCGCAGGGCGAGAGGGTGGCGGAGCGCTACCTCGTGGCGCGAGGCATGGAGGTGGTCGATCGCAACTGGCGGTGCGACCAGGGTGAGATCGACCTCGTCCTGCGGGACGGGAGGGACCTCGTCGTGTGCGAGGTCAAGACACGACGCAGCCGAGCGTTCGGTGAGCCGGTCGAGGCGATCACCCGGGCCAAGCTCTCCCGCCTACGGCGGCTGGCCGGGTGCTGGGCGAGCGCGCACGACCACCCCGGGTCGCGACTGCGCATCGACGTCGTCGGGCTGCTCGGTCACCCTGACGGCACGTACACCGTGACCCATCTCGAGGGGGTCGGGGGATGAGTATCGCCGTGACCCGGGCGGTGGCGCTACGAGGCGTGACGGGGCACGTCGTCGACGTCGAGTGCCACCTCGGCCAGGGGCTGCCCACCTTCGAGATCGGGGGACTGCCCGACACGGCGCTGCGACAGGCCGCCCAAAGGGTCCGTGCTGCGGCGCTGTCCGCGGAGTGCTCCCTCAGCTCGCGTCAGCTGACCTTCAACCTCTCGCCGGCCTCGATCCGCAAGTACGGCACGGGCTACGACCTCGCGCTGGCCGTCGTCGCCCTCGCGGCGATGGGGGAGCTGCCCCCCGACCGCGTCCGTCGCGTCGTGCACGTCGCCGAGCTCGGTCTCGACGGCCGCCTGCGGCATGTCGCCGGGGTGCTGCCTGCGGTGCTGGCCGCGCAGCAGGGAGGCTGCGACCACGTCGTCGTCGCTCCGGAGGACGTCGCCGAGGCCCAGCTCGTCGACGGGGTACGGGTCTCGACCGCCGAGTCCCTCCACGACCTCGTCGCGGCCTATCGGCGGCTCTCGGGCGAGGCGAGGCTCGCCGAGGCGCGGCCCGCCGCCTCCGGCACGTCGCGCGTCGAGCGCAGTGTTGACCTCGCCGACGTCAGCGGGCAGCACGAGGCCCGGGTGGCACTGACGATCGCTGCGGCCGGCGGGCACCACCTGCTGCTCAACGGACCGCCCGGGTCCGGCAAGACGATGCTTGCGGAGCGGCTCGTGACGATCCTGCCGCCACTCACGCGACAGCAGGCCCTCGAGACACTCGCGGTGCGTTCGCTGGTCGGTGATGCGCCCAGGGACGGCCTCGATCTCGTCCCGCCCTTCGTCGCCCCCCATCACTCGGCCTCGACGGCGGCGCTCATCGGGGGTGGCTCCGGCGCGGTCCTGCCGGGAGCGGTGTCGCAGGCGCACCACGGGGTGCTCTTCCTCGACGAGGCGCCCGAGTTCGCCGGGTCGGTCCTCCAGTCGCTGCGGCAGCCGTTGGAGTCCGGTCGCGTCGTCGTGGCCCGCGCCCGCGAGCGCGTCTCCTACCCGGCTCGGGTCCAGCTCGTCCTCGCCGCGAACCCGTGCCCCTGCGGAGAGGGGCACGGCAAGGGGCTCGCCTGCCGTTGCCGGCCCACCGAGCGACGGGCCTACGCGGCCCGGCTCTCCGGGCCCTTGCTCGATCGTGTCGACATCCAGGTCCAGGTCCCCAAGGTCAGCCTCGCCGACCTCGCTGAGCCCTCACCCGACTCCAGCGCCGAGATCGCCGAGAAGGTGCTCGCGGCTCGGGGCGCCCAGTCGGACCGGTGGTCAGGTCTCGGCCTGACCCTCAACTCGCACGTCCCCGGTCCGGTGCTGCGCCGCGCTCCGTGGCGGTTGCCGAGGTCGGTGACGGCCGAGCTCGATCGAGCCCTCGAGCGAGGTGAGGTCACCGGACGGGGCTACGACCGGGTGATCCGTCTGGCCTGGACCAGCGCGGACCTCTTCGGTCGCACCGTCCCCTCGGCCTCTGACGTCTCGTTGGCCCTGCTGTACCGGACGCAGGGCGCGGTGGCGGCATGAGCGGCGGCGAGGCCCGGGCTCCGAGCCGTGCGGCACGCTTCGCGGCATCCGAGATGGTCGGCCGGGACGAGCGTCGTGCCCGGCTCGCGTGGGCGCTGATCCTCGAGATCGCCGCGGAGCGGCCGGGTCATCACCGGGGCCGTCTCGTCGCCGAGATCGACGCGATCGGGCACGTCGAGGCGTGGCATCGTCTCGTCGACGGTGACCTTGCCTCTGGAGCCGGCGCCAGGGCCAGGCTCACGGAGGTCGATGTCGACGCCGAGCTGGCGCGTGCCGCGAAGGTTCGCAGCCGCGTCGTGGTGCCGGGCGACGACGAGTGGCCGGAGGTGCTCGACCACCCGCGCGTGGCGCCGCACCTGCTCTACCTGCGGGGACCGGCGCGCCTCGACGAGGTGGCGCGACGGGCGGTGGCAGTCGTGGGCTCCCGGGCGAGCACGGGGTACGGCGAGGCGGTCGCACGCGACATCGGGTCTGGGCTGGCCGGCCAGGGGTGGTCGGTCGTCTCGGGACTGGCCTACGGCATCGACGGAGCCGCCCATCTCGGGGCGCTGGCGGTCGGAGGGACCTGTTTGGGGGTGCTGCCGTGCGGGCCCGACCAGGTCTACCCTCGCGGCCACGCGCGCCTCGCGGACGCCGTCCTCGAGCAGGGGCTCGTCGTCACCGAGCAGCCGTGCGGGCGCACGGCGCAACGGCACCGCTTCCTCAGCCGCAACCGGCTCATTGCCGCGCTCTCCCGAGCCGTGGTCGTCGTCGAGGCGGGACTGCGGTCAGGTTCTCTCAACACCGCCGGGTGGGCGCTGGATCTCTCCATCCCGGTCGCGGCGGTCCCTGGTCCGGTGACGTCGATGGCCTCGGCGGGCTGCCACGAGTGGATCGCTGATGAACGGGCCAGGCTCGTCAGCGATGCCGACGACATCATCCGTCTCGCAGCACCCGTCGGTGATCCGGACGCCGTCGCGGCGGAGGTCGTCGAGCAGCTGGGGCCATCACGCCCGGCCGACACCCTGGGTCAGGAGCAGCGACGGATCTACGACCTGCTGACTCCTCGGAAGGAGCGCTCCGTCGGCTGGCTCGCACGCGAGCTGACGACGCCGGTCCACGAGGTGCTCGTCCACCTCGGCAGCCTCCAGCTCGAGGGCTGGGCGGTCCAGGGAGAAGTGGGCTGGCGGCGCGGTCCGGGGCCGCGCGGCGCGGAGCGTTGAGCCGGGGTCCTCCCCGTGCGAGATTGAGCCCATGCCCCCCACCTCGCCGCGACGCGTCCTCGTCACCGGCGCAGCGGGGGCGGGCACGACCACCCTCGCGGGCGCGCTCGCCGGCCGGTGGTCGGTGCCTCACGCGGACTCCGACGACTACTTCTGGGTGCCCACCGATCCGCCCTACCGCGAGGTCCGCGAGCCCGAGGCGCGAGCAGAGCTCATGGACGCCATCTTCCTGCCCCGGCCGGCGTGGGTCCTCTCCGGAAGCGTCATGGGGTGGGGCCCGGCCGAGCAGCCGGTCCTGGACCGGGTCCAGCTCGTCGTACTCCTCACCCTGGACCCGCAGACCCGGCTGGCGCGGGTCGAGGAGCGCCAACGGCGCCGCTACGGCCCCGACGCGGTGGCCCCCGGCGGAGCCCGTCACGAGGACCATCTCGCCTTCCTCGAGTGGTGCGCCGGCTACGACGACCCGGCATTCGACGGACGGAACCTGGCGCAGCACCTCGCCTGGCTCGAGCGGCTCGAGCAACCGACCATGCGCCTCGACGGTGACGGCCCCCTCGGGGATCTCGTGGCGCGCATCGAGGAACGGGCCGCGCAGGTGCCGGCATGACCGGCTGGGTAGAGCGAGAGATCGGCGCCTTCGCCGAGCACCTCACCGCCGAGCGGGACCGCTCGCCGCACACCATCCGGGCCTACGTCGGGGACGTCCGGCTCTGCCTCGACTGGTGCTCGGCAGAGGCAGGTGCGGTCGGGGTCGAAGACATCGAGCTCGCGGACCTGCGTGCTTGGCTCGGCACCCTCTCGGCGTCCGGTGCCGCCCGCACCAGCGTGGCGCGCCGGTCGGCCGCGGTCCGGACCTTCTTCGCCTGGGCGCGCAGGACCGGGCGGGTGACCTCCGACCCAGCTCTTCGACTGACCAGCCCCAAGCGTCAGCGCACCCTGCCGGACGTGCTCACCGCCGACGGCGCCGGACAGCTGCTCGAGGTCGCCGAGGTCGCCGCGGACGACGACGACCCCGTGCACCAGCGCAACCGCGCGGTCCTCGAGCTGCTCTACGCCAGCGGCATCCGCGTCGGCGAGCTCGTCGGGCTCGACGTCGACGACCTCGACCTCGACCGCCAGGTGGTCCGCGTCCTCGGCAAGGGCCGCAAGGAGCGGATCGTCCCCTTCGGCACCCCCGCTGCCCGGGCCCTGACGACCTGGCTGGACCAGGGACGCCCACGGCTCGCCGTCGAGGGTTCCGGCCCGGCTCTCTTCCTCGGCCGGCGCGGCCGCCGGGTGGACCCGCGCCAGGTCCGCGCCGTGGTCCACGACCTGCTGCGCCATGTCCCCGACGCACCGGACGTCGGCCCGCACGGTCTGCGGCACAGCGCGGCGACGCACCTGCTCGACGGGGGAGCGGACCTCCGTCTCGTCCAGGAGCTGCTCGGCCACGCCTCGCTCGCGACCACGCAGATCTACACGCACGTCTCCTCCGAGCGGCTGCGCCGCTCCTACGACCAGGCCCACCCCCGCGCCTGACCGAGATTGACCCGACACGCGTGGGGTCGGTCCGACCGCCGCGTGTCAGGTCAATCTCGGGGGACGGGGAGGAGGATGACCCGGGTCCCACCGAACAAGGGCCGCGGGTCGAGGTAGTCACGGCCACGCAGCGCCCCGATGTGCAGGCAGGTCGCGGGCAGGCAGTGACCTGGGTCCTCGCTGACCCGGCCGATGAGCTGACCTCGGCGCACCGAGTCCCCCTTCGCCAGGTCGGACACGACCGGCTCGTACGTGCTCCGCAACCCGTCGGGATGGGTCACGCTGACCGTCCCTCGACCGGCGACGCGCCCGCGGTGCGTCACGACCCCGTCGGCCACCGCCCTGACCTCCTGACTCACGACGGCCGTGAGGTCGAGCCCACGGTGCCCCGGGCCCCACCGGGACTCCGGTGCGTCGAAGGGGGCCAGCACCTCGGGTCGCGGGGAGAGCGGCCAGGCCCACCGACCCGAGGACTTAGCTCGTCCGACGTCCGGGTGTGCCGCAGAGACGTCGGCGGACGATGCGACCGCGGGGTGGCGAGTCTCCGCTCGGCCCTCGCGCACGGCAGCTGCGACCGCAGGTCCGGCGACGACGGCGGCCGCCGCGAGCGAGGCGAGGGCAGCTGACCAGGTCATCCCCACAGGGTGCGCGGTCAGCCGTCTCGCCCGCCGCCAGCTCCGCAGCAGTGTGGATGGAGGCACCGGGTGCGACGCTGGTGTGGACTGTCAGCGGGCCAGCCGGGGGAGACCCTCGCGGATGCTCTGCTCGCTCTTGCAGAAGGCGAGCCGGATGAGGGATGCGGTCCCCTCCGGCCCGGCGCAGAAGGCGGAGACCGGCACGGCCGCGACGCCGTGACGCTCGGGCAGCTCGCGGCACCACGCCATCGCGTCAGTCACCCCGAGCGGGGACGCGTCGGCGACGACGAAGTAGCTGCCCCGTGGCACGGTCGCCGTCATCCCGATCTGCTCGAGGCCTTCGAGCATGAGGTCGCGTCGGCGGGCGAACGAGTCGAGCATCGGTGCGACGAGCGCGTCCACGTCGCCGAGCGCCTCGGCCACGGCAGGTTGGTAGCCGGCCCCGCCGGAGAAGGTCAGCCACTGGCTCGTCCGGCCGACCACCTCGACGAGGTCCGTAGGCCCGCTCGCCCAGCCCACTTTCCAGCCGGTGACCGAGAAGGTCTTGCCGGCGGAGGAGATGGTGATCGTCCGCTCCCACATGCCCGGCAGGGTCGCCATCGGGACGTGCTCCGCCCCGTCGAAGGTCACGTGCTCGTACACCTCGTCGGTGACGACGACGATGTCGTGCCGCCGGGCCTGCACCGCGACGAGCTCGAGCTCGTCTCGGGTGAAGACCTTGCCCGTCGGGTTGTGCGGGCTGTTGAGCAGGATGAGCCGCGTCTGCGGCCCGCACGCCGCGGCGAGCGCCTCGGCGTCGACGACGAGGTCGGGGAACCGGAGGGGGACTCGGCGCAGCACGCCGCCGGCGAGGTCGACGAGCGCCTCGTAGGCGTCGTAGCAGGGCTCGAAGGTCACCACCTCGTCGCCGGGCTCGACGAGCCCGAGGATGCTCGCGGCGAGGGCACCGGTCGCGCCGGTCGTCACCTGGACACCGAGGTCGGGGTCGACATCGAGACCGTAGCGGCGGCCCTGGTGGTCGGCGACGGCACGGCGAAGGGAGGGAACCCCGCGTGCGGGCGGGTACTGGTTGTCGCCCTCGGCGAGCGCGCGGCGCGCAGCCTCGACGATCGACGCCGGCGGCTCGTCGTCGGGGAAGCCCTGCCCGAGGTTGATCGCCCCGTGCAGGACCGCGAGGCCGGACATCGTCGCGAAGACGGACTCGCCGTGCGGCCGCAGCCGGCGGACGAGCAGGGACTCGGCGCGAGAGGTCATGCCCAGCACGATAGGGGAGGTGGCGAAGGGGCAGAGGCGCCGATTTCTCCCTTCGTCCCCCGTCGCCGTACGATGGTGGAACCTCCGGTCTGTCCGGAGGAATTCGCGTGCCTTCCCGTCTGTGACGAGCCAGCTCCGAACAGAGGCGCACCACGGCAGTCCCGAACGCTCCTCGGAGCGACCGGGCGGGGTGCGTGCAGGCACCAGGACACAACTGACAACCCACCAAGCACAGGAGGACCACGGCATGGCCGTCGTCACCATGCGCCAGCTCCTCGAGAGCGGCGTCCACTTCGGGCACCAGACCCGTCGCTGGAACCCCAAGATGAAGCGCTTCATCATGACCGAGCGCAACGGCATCTACATCATCGACCTGCAGCAGTCGCTGGCCTACATCGACCGCTCCTACGCCTTCATCAAGGAGACCGTTGCCAAGGGCGGCACCGTGATGTTCGTGGGCACCAAGAAGCAGGCCCAGGAGGCGATCGCCGAGCAGGCGACCCGCGTCGGGATGCCCTACGTCAACCAGCGCTGGCTGGGCGGCATGCTCACCAACTTCCAGACGATCTCCAAGCGCCTCTCGCGCCTGAAGGAGCTCGAGGAGATCAACTTCGACGACGTCGCCGGCTCCGGCCACACGAAGAAGGAGCTCCTCATCCTCAAGCGGGAGAAAGTGC
>JBHWMJ010000073.1:0-2811 GCA_043423105.1 Marihabitans sp. | reverse complement strand
GCGAGATCGGCCTCGTCCCACCCGCCGAGTACGAGGCCAACTACTGGGCATCACAACCTGCGAAGCACTACCGTCAGAACCCGGTCCTCACCGAGGTCGGATCCAACTAACCGAGCCTCCACGAAACCCGGGGCGATTCATTCGTCCGTACGCTCAACCGTCACGGCATGGCCGGATCGATGGGCCGTGTCGGCGCGGCTGGCGACAACGCAGCCATGGAGATGCTCCTATCAGTGTCAAGCGGTCATCGGAGCGGCTTCAAGGAGACGGAAGAGGTGTCGGGCGTAGTAACGCTTGAGGCACCGCATGGCCTCTCTCTTGATCTTGCCTTCGGTGATCCGGCGGGCGATGTACTCCTTGGTCGGCTGGTGGTGCTTCGCCCGCGCGAGGATCACCGTGTGCAGTGCCCGGTTCAGCTGGCGATCGCCGCCGCGTGAGAGCCGGTGGCGGGTCTGGGTTTGTCCCGAGGTCGCTTCCAGTGGCGCGACGCCACCGAGCCTGGCGAAAGCGGCTTCGTCACGGCAGCGGCCTGGGTGGGACCACGACACCAGGATCTGGGCGGCCATCAGCACGCCAATGCCGGGTTCGTCGAGCAGCGCCGGCGCCATCGCGCGCACCAGTGGGATCATCGCCAACTCGAGTTCACGGCACTCATCGGTGAGGTGCCGGACGCGGTTCGCGGTGCTGCGCAATGACAGTTTGGTCGCTGCGTGCTCGGGATCGATGGCGGTGTCTGGACGCAGACGCTGGCAACGGCCGACCAAGTCCATCAGTGGGCGGCCACGCAACTCCTCGCGCAGGTGGATGGGCGCGGTGACGACGAGTGCCTTGAGGACGTTGATCGCAGCGACCCGCGCGAGTTTCGCGCTGTCCCGGGCGGTGATGAGCGTCCGCAGGCCTTCACGGGCACCGCGCGAGCGAGGCGTCGCCCAGGTCTTGCGGCCCAAGATCTCGCGTGCGGCGCGGACGGCGTCCAGGGAGTCGGACTTCGCCCCATCCTTCGATGGTCGCGTGGCGGGGTGATCGAATTCGATGACGAACTCGCCCCTGGTGGCAAGCGCCGACGCCAAGCCAGCGCCGTAGCTGCCGGTAGACTCAATCGACCAGGCCCGCCGTCCATCGGTGGTGTGATCCTTCGCCCACCGCATCGCTTGGCCGTAGCCGCGGGCGGTAGTGGCGAACGACTTCGAGGCGATCTCGCCCTGGGTTCTTGCACAGACGACTGCGGCCGTGATGCGGTCCCTGTCGGGGTCGACGCCTATGACGTGGTCGACGAGCTCTGCGAGTGACATGCCTTTGCTCCTTCTGATCCAGCGGACGGACTTCCGCCGAGGAGGTGAGGCAGGACTGTGATGGGTCACCCGAAGGGACAAGCTCCTAATCAAGCCATCGAGGTCGGCGGTGCGGCTGGCGGACATATCTCTCAATGAGGACACCGGCAGGGTCGGTCATTCTGTGGGTCACACCAGCCAGCACCACCTTGCCGCGCAGCATGCTGGGAGTCTCACAGTCGTTCTTCTCACTGCTGCAGAAGAACGTCCTCGACCGCCGCTCCTGGACCACCCGTGAGGAGCTCCGGATCGCGATCGTTACCTGGATCGAGCGGACCTACCACCGACGTCGTCGACAGGCCGCTCTCGGGCGATTGACCCCCATCGAGTTCGAGACCATCATGACCACGCCAGCCACTCAGGCTGCGTGACCCAACCTGTCACCCGATCGTGCAGCAGTCCCAACCGCGGGGCAGACCCACCTAGCTCCTACGGCGACCTCGACCGTAGAGTTTCCTGCTGCGGTCCCAGTACTCGCCTGTCGACGCGATGGGCCGAGCCGGGTTCCCAGCCCAGACTTCGTCTGGCGGAACAGACTTGGTCACGACAGACCCACTTCCGACGATGGACCCTTCCCCGATCTCGACACCAGGGAGGATCATGACTCCCATCCCGACGAAGGCCTGCGCGCCAATCCGTACTGGCGCTACGCGCGACAGCTCGAATTCGCTGACCCCGTGGCGTCGCTCATCGACCCGATCCATGCTGAAGTCGTGGGTCAAGAGTCGGACACCGTGGCTGATGACACAGCGATCACCCAGTTCAATGCTTCCTGGCCGACTGATGTCGAAGTAGGTTTGGGGACTGATCCACAAGGGCGAACCGTGTACCGTCACCCCACTTCGACGCAACAGAAAATCCGTGATCTGACGATACCGTCGCTGGCTCACTCTATCGACGAGACCTGCCACGGGCAGCAATCGGTGAAGCCCAAGAACATCCCTTTCCGCCAATCTTCTACGAGCGAAGCGTAGTGGCCTTTCGACGCGTCGCCGCCGGGCGGGTTGAGCCGCCCCGGGATGTCCGGAGACTCGGTTGTGTGTCTCACCCTGCCTGGGCGAGGGTTCTGTGAGCGTAGTGGATCTGCTCGATGACGGCCGGGGTGAGGTCCTCCAGGGACTCGTGCGGGCGCTCGGTGTTGAAGAAGTCGACCCACTCGAAGGTGGCGACCTCGACGTGGTTGACGTCGCGCCAGGGCCCGTGGCGGTTGATCATCTCGGTCTTGAACGAGCCGATCGTGCTCTCGGCCAGGGCGTTGTCGTAGGCGTCTCCGAAGGACCCGACCGAGGCGTCGACACCGGCCTCGAGCAACCGGGTCGGTAACGCGATCGACGTATATTGACCAGATTCAATCGATCGTCGCACCACCGGCTGTTTGCATCGACTGTAGATGCTCCTCGAAGGCCTCGGCGGGAGTCTTCCAGCCAAGGCTCTTGCGGGGTCGTCCGTTGAGCGCCATGGCGACGGCCTGAATCTCGTC
>JBHWMJ010000065.1:0-16453 GCA_043423105.1 Marihabitans sp. | reverse complement strand
GTTGTTCCTCGGCGGCCGAGCCCACGGTCCGATGCACCCCCGTGACCAGCTCCACGGTGTTCTGCAGCATCTCCGCGGTGACGTGCGGATGCTCCTCCTCGGGCCCCAGCCCCGCGGTCTGCAGCGCCTCGGCGATGACGTCGGGGGCCTCGGCGCGCAGGTCGCCGGTGGCCGCGTCGACGAGGGCGAGCTCCCACTCGATGCCGAGCGTGGACTGCGAGGAGGCGGCGAAGGGAAGGGTCATGGCGTCATCCTAGGGTGGAGCCATGGCCCGTTCCCAGCGCCCCGCCCGCGCCACCCGCCCGCGCCGCCGCTCGGCGGCCCCGGCCCTGGCACCGGCGTCACTCGACCGGGCTTCGACCCGGTCGAGGCGATCCGCTACGGCTGGCTCGCCTTCACGAAGAACCTCGCGCCCTACCTCATCGTCACCGTCCTGACCATCGCGGTCATCGGCGGTCTGTCGATCCTCGCCTCGATGATGGACTCCGCCGGCGCCGTGGCGTGGGACGCCCTCGACGACCGGCCGACGGGCGAGTCCCTCGCGTACACGTTCACGCCGGCCACGACGGCGATGAACATCGTCACGAGCATCCTCTCGACGATCATCTCGCTCGGGATGCTCCGGATGTCCTTCGACGTCGTCAGCGGGCGGAAGGCCGACCTCGGCCGGTTCTTCAGCGGCTACAACGTCGGGATCGGCATCCTCACCTCGATCGTTGTCAGCCTCGGGACGACGATCGGCCTCTTCCTCTGCATCATCCCGGGCCTGGTCTTCGCCTTCCTCACGATGTTCGCCCTGTCCGGCGTCGTCGACAAGGGCGAGGGCGTCGTCGACGCGATCAAGAGCAGCATCTCGCTGACGTCGAGCAACGTCGGCCCGGTGCTGCTGTGGATGCTCCTCCTCTTCCTCCTCGCCGTCGCGGCCGTCTGCACGTGCGGCATCGGTTTCCTCGTCGCCATGCCGGTCTTCTCGCTGAGCACGGCATACGCCTACCGCTCGCTGCGCGGCGAGTCGATCGCCGAGCCGGTCTGACCCGGCGGGGACGGCGAAGGGGGTGACGGGCGCGGATTCGTGCCCGTCACCCCTTCGCCGTTAGGCTGACGGGGACGGCTCGCCCAGTTCTGCTGCGTCCGTCGCACCGTGATCGCCCTCCCAGCCCTTGACGGGCCAAGGCCGCGGACCCGGTGCCGGCACCACGACGGTGCCCCGAGAGACCCTTCTGCACCTCGCAGCGACGTCTCCTCGCCGATGCGCCGCGGCACCCTGCCGCGCCGGGCAGGACGACCACCCCACAGATGTGGAGCACCACCGCATGACCCAGCCTGCACAGGCCCAGACCTTCGCCGACCTCGGCGTGCCCGCCCCCTTCGTCGACGCGCTCGCCCGACGCGGGATCACGACCCCCACCCCCATCCAGGCCGCGACCCTGCCCGACTCGCTCGCCGGTCGGGACGTGCTCGGCCGCGGCCGGACCGGCTCGGGCAAGACCTTCGCCTTCCTCCTCCCGCTCGTCGCGCACCTCACCGCGCAGTCGCGCCGGCCGCGCAGCCGCGCGCCGCGGGCCCTCATCCTCGCGCCGACGCGCGAGCTCGTCGCCCAGATCGATGAGTCCTTCCAGGCCCTCGCCGAGGGGACCCGGCTGAGCAGCCGCGTCGTCTTCGGCGGTGTCGGCCAGGGCCCGCAGGTCGACGCGATCCGCCGCGGCGTCGACGTCGTCATCGCCTGCCCCGGCCGTCTTGAGGACCTCATCGGGCAGGGCCACGTCAGCCTTGACGACATCGAGGTGAGCATCCTCGACGAGGCCGACCACATGGCCGACCTCGGCTTCCTCCCCGGCGTCAAGCGGATCCTCGACAAGACCCCGCGCGACGGCCAGCGGATGCTCTTCTCCGCCACGCTCGACGCCGGTGTCGACGTGCTCGTCAAGCGCTACCTCAGCCAGCCGGTGACGCACGAGGCCGACTCCGCGCAGTCGCCGGTCGCGACGATGGAGCACCACGTGCTCAAGGTTCGTGGCGACGATCACCTCGACGTCCTCACCGACCTCACGGCCGCGCCCGGCCGGACCGTTGTCTTCGCTCGCACCAAGCACCGTGCGAAGAAGTTCGCCAAACAGCTCGGCCAGCGCGGAGTCCCCGCCGTCGAGCTCCACGGCAACCTCAGCCAGAACGCGCGCACCCGGACGATGGAGGCCTTCCACTCGGGGGCGGCGACGACGCTCGTCGCGACCGACATCGCCGCGCGCGGCATCCACGTCGACGACGTCTCGCTCGTCATCCACGCCGACCCGCCGGTCGAGCACAAGGCGTACCTCCATCGCTCGGGCCGCACGGCGCGCGCCGGCTCGGCGGGCACGGTCATCACCCTCATGACCCCTGACCAGAACGGCGACGTCCGCTCGCTCATGCGCAAGGCCGGCATCCGCCCGACGACGACCGAGGTCCGCGCGGATCACCCGCTGCTCGGTGAACTTGCCCCGGGCGAGCGGGAGTTCCCGGGCGCCTTCGTCCACGAGGTCACCCAGCAGCAGCGCTCCGGTGGCGGCCAGGCGAAGGGGGGCCGCTCCGGCGGTCGCTCTGCCGGCGGTGGTCGGGGCCGCGCGGGCGGTCAGGATGGCCGGGGTCAGGGCAACGGCGGCCAGGGTGGTCGTGGTCAGTCCGGCCGTGGCCAGGGCGGCCAGCGCGGTTCCCAGGGCGGCCAGACCGGCCGTGGTCGGAGCGCTCAGGGGGAGGGTGGCCATGGGCGCGGGGGTCAGCGCCGTGGTGGGGCGTCGACCGCGCAGCGTGGCGGCCAGGGCCGTCGCCGCTCGGCTGCGGACTTCAGCGCCGGCCGCTGACCGCTCTGCTCGGAACCGGGACGCTCTACGACGCTGTGGGGCCGTGACCAGGCATAACGTCAAGGCATGACCTCGCTCTGGCTCGACACCTGCCTGCCCGTCCCGAGCCCGGCGGAGCTCCCGACCGACCGCGTGGTGGACACGCTCGTCGTCGGCGCCGGTCTCACCGGCCTGACGACGGCGGTGCTCCTGGCCCGCGCCGGCCAGGACGTCGTCGTCGCCGAGGCCCGGCACGTGGGCGCGGTCGCCACCGGCAACACGACGGCGAAGCTCAGCCTGCTGCAGGGCACCGTGCTCTCACAGATGAGGAAGCACCACCCCGCCGAGGTCGTCCGCGCCTACGTCGAGGGCAACCGTGAGGGCCAGGCGTGGCTGCTGCGCCTCCTCGAGGAGCGCGGCGTCGAGCACGAGACTCGTGTCGCGTGGACGTACGCGACGACGGCGCGCGGTCGGGACACGCTCGCCGACGAGCTGCGAGCAGCCCAGGAGGCCGGGCTGCCGGTCCTCGCGACGACCGAGACCGAGCTCCCGTTCGAGGCGCGCGCGATCCGCCTCGCCGACCAGGCCCAGATCCACCCGACCCTCGTGCTCGAGGCGCTGCTGCGCGAGCTCGAGGAGCACGGCGGTCTTGTCGTCGAGGGGGCACGGCTCACCGGGCTCGAGGCGGGGGAGCCGTGCGTCGCGACGACGACGGTCGGGGAGGTGCGGGCGCGGCACGTCGTGCTCGCGACCGGGACCCCGGTGCTCGACCGGGGGCTGTACTTCGCCAAGCTCGAGGCGCACCGGTCGTACGCCACCGCCTTCGAGGCCACCCTCCCTGTGCCGCAAGGGATGTACCTCTCGACCGATGACCCGGCCCGCTCGCTCCGCACCGCCGATACCGGCTCCGGGCCGATGCTCCTCGTGGGCGGCAACGACCACGTCGTCGGACGCACCCGCTCCGAGCGCGCGCAGGTCGACGATCTCGTGACGTGGGCGCACGACCACTTCCCGGGGCTGCGCCTGAGCCACAGCTGGTCCGCGCAGGACTATCGACCGGCCGGCCGGGTGCCCTTCGTCGGGCCGATGCCCCGCACCGACGGCCGGGTCCAGGTCGCCACCGGGTACGACAAGTGGGGTATGACGAACGCTGTCTCAGCGGCCCTCACCATGAGCTCCGAGATCCTCGGCGGCGAGATCGGCGAGTGGGCGCAGACCCTGCGCACGCGGGTGACGACGCCGCGCGACCTCGCCTCGGGCGTCGCCGCGAACGCTGCCGTCGGCGTCGGCATGGTCACCGGCTGGGCCGGTGAGATCGCAGCCCGGGCGAAGGGGGACCGACGAGACTGCGGACTGAGCCGGGTGTGCACCCACCTCGGGGGGATCCTCGAGTGGAACGACGCCGAGTCCTCATGGGACTGCCCGCTCCACGGCTCCCGCTTCGACGCCGACGGGCGCGTCCTCGAGGGCCCGGCGACCCGGGACCTGGACGGTTCGTGACCTAGAAGATCGGGTTGCCACCGGTGACGCCGAGGACGGTCCCGGAGACGTAGGACGCCTCGTCCGAGGCGAGGTAGACGTCGGCGCTCGCGACCTCGACCGGGTGACCGGCGCGGCCGAGCTCGGCAGCGAGGTTGACGACGAGGTTGTTGAGGGCGGCCTTCGTCGAGGCGTAGTCGAGGAGGTGGCTCGACGGCTCCATCGCCTGGATGGAGGTCGTGACGATGACGGTCCCGCCCTTGAGCTCGTCGCGCAGGGCCTGGACGAGCCAGAAGGGGCCGAAGACGTTGGTCTCGAAGGTCCGGGTGATCTGCTGTCCAGGGAAGCCGTCGAGCTCGTCGTGGGTCATCTGGTAAGCGGCGTTGCACACGAGGACGTCGAGACCACCGAGGGCCTCGATGGCCTGCCGGGCGAGCTCGTCGTTGGCCTGCTCGGTGCGCAGGTCGGCGGGCAGCAGGTGGCAGGCGCGGCCGGCGGCCTCGACCTGGGTCTTGGTCTCCTCTGCGTCGGCCCGCTCCCAGCGCCAGAAGAGCCCTCATAACCTGGGCGAACGGTGAGCGGCGCGGGCTAGCGTGGATCGTGCGCCGGACCGGGCGCGACCACTCTCGACGAGACGGAGAGGCCATGCCGACGAGCAAGGGCAAGGACGACCCAGGGCCCTCGGTGAAGGACCCTGAGATGTACGAGGCGCTGCGCGACGACGGCGCGAGCAAGGAGAAGGCGGCCCGGATCGCCAACGCTGCGGCGAACAGCTCACGCTCCGAGGTCGGCCGTCGCGGCGGCGAGGTCGAGGACTACGACGACCGCACGGTCGACGAGCTCCGCGAGCGAGCCGCCGAGCTCGACATCGAGGGCCGATCGTCGATGAGCAAGGACGAGCTCATCGACGCCCTGCGCAACCACTGATCAGAAGGGCTGGGGCCCTCGACGTCGTGCCACGCGGATCGTCGCGGCGGCGATGACAGCGGCTGCCGCGACGGCAGCGACCGCGGTCGCCGACGACCGCGGGTCATCACTGAGGCGGCCGACCAGGATCCAGGCGAGCCCCCAGATCATCGCTGCCGCAACCGCCCACCGGCCGCCGAGACGACGCGCGAGCAGCACCCCCACGAGCGCGACCACGGCCAGGACCGCGACAGCCGCCGCGTCAGCCACGACCGGTCGAGGGTCGACCCCGGACGCGACGAGGGTGGCGGTGATGTTGGCCGCAGTCGCGACGGCCACCCACCCGAGGTAAAGACCGAAGGCGCCGTCGACGACGACGGCCTCGAGGACCCCTTCGCCGGGGAGCTCGGTGAGCCGACGGACGAGCACGCCGAGGACGACGACCAGCCCGACGATGACGGCGACGCTGACCCACAGCCACCCCGCCTGGGTCACGAGCAGCCAGGCTGCGTTGAGCACCATCGACGCGGCGGCGAGCCAGCCGGTGCGACGGTGCCGCTCGCGTGCCGCCTGCGCCGGGAGCCACTGGTAGACGGTGTAGGCCAGCAGGCCCGCGTAGATCACCGACCAGATGCTGAAGGCCGTCGACGCGGGTGCGATCCGCGTCGCGTCGGCTGCCAGGGCACCCCCGGACGACTGCGAGACCTCGGTCCCGATGACGCCGACGCCGACAAGGGTCCCGATGACGCAGAAGACCTCGGCGAGCGTCACCCCAACCTGCCTGACCCGGTCACCCGCCGAGGCGCTCACGACGCGTCGCCCTCAGCCAGCGCACGCTCGACCGCCTCCCGGTACGGCATCGGCTCGAAGGGGACGACCTCGCGGATCGAGTCGTCGGTGACGACGACCTCGACGTCCATCGAGTCGATGAGGTTGCGTCCGGTCGTCGCGTCGACGTCGGTGACGAAGGAGATCCAGTGCGACGACAGGCCGGGCGTGAGCACCGGGACGGGCGCGATGATCTTGCGCCCGCCGTGCATGACCTCCGAGGCGCCCTGCAGCATCTCGAGGTAGGTCAACGCCTCCGGGCCGCCGATCTCGAAGACCTTACCGATCGCCGCCTCGGACCCGGCGACCCCCACGAGGTAGCGAACGACGTCGTCGAGAGCGATCGGCTGGGTCTTGGTCATGGCCCACTGCGGCACGACCATGGCGGGCAGGTTCTTGACGAGCTGGCGGGTGATCTCCCACGAGATCCCGCCGTCGCCGACGATGACGGCGGCACGGAGCACGGTCACCGGGACGCCCCCTGCGCCGAGCAGCGACTCGACGGCGCGCCGCGACCTCAGGTGAACCGACAGCTCGTCGGCGTCGTCCGGGCCGAGCCCGCCGAGGAAGATGATCTGCTGGACGCCAGCCTCACCCGCGGCTTCGCCGAAGGCTCGCGCCGACCTCGCCTCGGTCTCCTCGAAGTCCTCCTCGTCGAGCGAGTGGACGAGGTAGTAGGCGATGTCGACCCCGTCGAGGGCCGGGCCGAGGGTCGAAGGGGTGGTGACGTCACCCTCGACCGCGGTGCCCTCGCCGTCGTAGGCGTCGGGGTCGCGGGTCATCGCGCGGACGTCGTGGCCCTCGGCGACGAGTGCCGGGACGAGGTGGCGGCCGACGAAGCCGGTCGCGCCGGTGACGAGGATGGTGCTCATCGGGTGCTCCTGTCGAGGTTGGTCGCGGCGAGGACCCAGCGCCACATGGTGTCACGCTCGTCCTCGCTGGCGCCGTTGCGGCCCAGGTAGGTCGTCGGTCTGCGGCGCCGGTCGTGCCACAGCCCGCCCTCCGGGCGGGGTTTGCGGGCGAGCAGCCATGTCGTCGTCTCCGTCCCGTCCTCGGGTTCCCGCAGGACGCGGCCGGTGAGCTTGGCGAAGCGTGGGAGCGAGTCACGGACCCCGGGCGTCTCGACCCAGCCTGGGTGGGTCGCGTAGACGGCGATGCCGTGCTCGCCCCACCGCTGCTGCAGGTGGCCGAGCAGCTCGACCTGGGTGCGCTTGCTCCGGGCGTAGGCCTTCGTGCCCGAGTACTCCTCGGCGAGCAGATCGGGGTCGTCGACGGGGAGCTGCTGCGCGTACATCCCGCCGGAGGTCACGAGGACGACGCGAGCGTCCTGACCCGCCAGGGCGGGCAGCAGCGCCTCGGTCATGCGGACCGGTGCGAGGACGTGGAGCGCCATGGTCAGCTCGTGACCGTCCTCGCTCTCGGTGCGCTCCGCCGGCAGGGCGCCCGCGTTGTGCACGAGGCCGTGCAGGGGAGGCCCGGTCGCGACGAAGGCCGTGGCGAAGGCGTCGACCGAGGCGGGGTCGGCGAGGTCGCAACGCCAGACCGTCACCCGCTGCTCCTCGGGGTGGATCGAGCGGGCGACCTCGGCGCCCTTCGCCTCGTCACGTACGACGAGGTGGACGTGCGCGCCGAGCGCGTGCGCCTGACGGGCGCACGCCTCGCCCAGCCCGGACGAGGCGCCGGTGATCGCGACGTGCTTCCCCGCGAGGGCGCCCGCCGGCGGGTCGTCGGGCCATCCGGGCAGGCGACGGCGCACGGCGGGGCCGAGCCGGGTGTAGCCGACGAGCGTGCGGTCGAGGAGCCGGTCGACGAAGGGTTCGGTGCCGGTCATGCGCAGACCTCCTGGGTCTGGTGGGACGTCGCGGGGCGGGCGGTCCCGGACGGACGGGTGAGGGTGAGCTGGTGGACGTCGAGGTAGTCCGCCTCGAAGCCCGCCCTCGAGTAGCAGAGGTAGAAGTGCCACATGCGGCGGAAGGTCTCGTCGAGCCCGAGACGGCTCTGCAGCCCGGGCCAGGCCTCGCGGAAGCGCTCGTCCCACAGCCGCAGGGTCTGGGCGTAGGAGGAGCCCATGGCGAGGTCGTTCGTGACCCTGAGCCCGGTGCCGGCCATCGCCCGGTCGAGGGCCTCGGGCGACGGGATGAGCCCGCCGGGGAAGACGTACTTGTGGACCCACGTGTACGTGTCGCGGGTCGCGAGCATCCGGTGGTCGGGCATGGTGATCGCCTGGATCGCGACGCGACCGCCCGGCTCGAGCACCCGGTCGATCGTCGCGAAGTATTCGGGCAGGTAGTCCAGGCCGACAGCCTCGATCATCTCGACGGAGACGACGGCGTCGTACTGCCCGTCGACCTGCCGGTAGTCCTGGACGAGCACCTCGACCCGGTCGGCGAGCCCGGCGTCGGAGATGCGCCGGACCGCGAGGTCGCGCTGTTCGACGGAGAGCGTCACCGTCGTCACCTGCGCACCGCGCCGGGCGGCGCGGATCGCCAGCTCGCCCCAGCCGGTGCCGATCTCGAGCAGGCGGGTGCCCGGTCCGACGCGGGCCTCGTCGAGCAGGCGGTCGAACTTCGCCTCCTGGGCGGCCTGCAGGTCGTCCTGACCCGGGGTGCTGGTCGTGAAGAGCGCGCTGGAGTAGGCCATCGACGGATCGAGGAACGCGGCGAAGAGCTCGTTGGAGAGGTCGTAGTGGCGGGAGATGTTGGACCGGGTGTTGTCGATGGTGTTGCGCTCGTCGGCGGGGTGCCGGGCGACGTAGGCCGCGCGCAGCCGCTGCCAGGACGCCGGGACGATCTCTTCGATCCGGTGGGCGAAGGCGGTGAGCACACCGGTGAGGTCGTCGGCCTCCCAGTCGCCGGCGAGGTAGGCCTCGCCGAAGCCGACGAGGCCGTGGACGCCGACGCGTCGGGTGAGCGCATCGAGCCGTCGGACCCGCAGCAACGGCAGGTCGGTCCGAGCGGCGCGACCGGCGAGCACCGAGCCGTCCGGCAGCTGGATGCGGATGTCGACGGTCCGGGCGACTGCGCGTAGCACGGTGAGGGCGACACGGGCGGCGACCCGCGCGCGCAGCCCGCTCGGGACCGTCGCGACGTCGGGCCACCGCTCGGGGTCGACCCCCGCGACCTCGGCGGCCCCGGCCTGGGGCGCGTGGACCGGCCTCTCCTGCACCGGCAGTCGGCGGGCCCAGAGTGCGATCCCCTGCTGGCGGATGCGGGCGGCGACCGTGAGCGGCTCGAGCGGCTGCCGCCAGGCAAGCGCGCGGACCGTGCGGGTCGTCGCCGGGAGCGCGTGGCCGCGGACGGCCGCGACGAAGGGGGCGTGGCCGTCGCGGTCGAGACGGACGGTCAGGTGCAGCCGGTCGTCGGGCTCGGGCAGGTGGAGCCGGTAGGTGCCGCTCGTGTCGTTGAACGGCGAGACGTAGAGCGACTTGTCGACCTCCGCGTCGCCGTCGGCGTCCGTACGCACGAGGTAGGCGTGCCGGTCGCCGTAGGTGTTGTGGACCTCGACGACGACGCACTCGAGCTCGCCGTCCGGCCGATGGCACCAGTGGACGGTCATCGGGTTGAAGCAGTAGCCGGCGACGCGGGCGTTGGCGAGCATGAGGACCTGCCCGCTGCGCCCGTCAGGGTCGGTGAGGTCGATGCCGTGCTCGGCGAGGAAGGCGTCGACGTTCTCCCGGATCGAGCGCGTCGGGTCGCCGAGATGGTCCCGCGCCTCGAAGCGGCCCAGAACCCCGTGGTCGGGCAGGTGGTCGAGGTCGACGAGCCACGAGTAGGAGCGGGTCGAGAAACGATGGGCGAAGGGGGACCGTCGCGCGTGCTCGATCTGCGTCCGGTAGATGCGGGGAAGGACGGGGTGCCGGACCGGCTTGCTTGGGTTCTCGCGCAGTGTCCACGAGCCGCCGAGTCGCTCGGCGGCCCTCAGGCCCGAGAGCGCGCCGTCCTCGTGGAAGCCCCACCCGTGGTACGCGCCGGCGAAGGCGATCCGGTCGGTGCTGATCTCGGGGAGACGCTGCTGCGCGGCGACCGACTCGGCCGTGTAGAGGGGGTGCTCGTAGGTCATCGTCGCGATGACCGAGCTCGGGTCGATGAGGTGCTCGCCGCCGAGGGTGACGAGGATGCGGCGCTCGCCGGTGCGCAGCCGCTGCAGGCGGGTGAGGTCATAGGTGACGATCACCCCGCCGTCGAGGTCGGCCTGGGTGCGGGCGGTCGACCGTTCGTCTGAGGTTCCCCGGGGATCTGCGAAGGGGTGGGTCGCGTCGTGGTCGGTGTCGTCGTCGGTTCGGTCGGGGACGAGGTAGTTCCAGGAGGCGCGGGCGCGGGGGTTGCGGGGGAGGATGGAGGTGTCGGTGTGCATGCGGGCGACGTTGCGGGAGTAGCGGATCGCGCCCAGGACGTCTTGCTGCTCAGGCGTCGGTTCACCGAGCATCGCCAGCGCCTGCGGGGCGTGCGCGGCGATGACGACCGCGTCGTGCCGGGCGGTTTCGCCGCCGGGGAGAGCCAGGGTCACCCCTTCGCCGTCCTCGGTCACCGAGGTCACCGGGGTGGACAGGCGCACCCGGTGCAGGCGGGCCGCGACCCGCTCGACGTAGACCCGGGAGCCTCCGACGACGGTGCGCCAGGCGGGGCTGCCGAGCACGCCGAGCATCCCGTGATGGCGCAGGAAGGTGAAGAGCGAGCGGGCCGGGTAGGACTGCGCGTCGTCGGGCTCGCAGGACCACACCGCGGCGACGAGCGGGGTGAGGAACCAGCGCCGTAGGTCCTCGGAGTAGCCGTGCTGCTGGACGAACTCGGCAACGGTCGGACCGACGCCAGCGTCGTCCTCGACGGGGGAGTCGAGCAGGGCGCGTGCGTCGCGGTGGAAGCGGGTGACCTCGGCGAGCATGCGCAGGTAGCGCGGTCGGGCCGCCGTGCGCAGCGACGGGAGCAGGCCGGGGGTGCCCTTGCCCCCCGCGTACTCGAGGTCGTCGGCGTCGGCCCGGACCGACATGCTCATGTCGGTCTCCTGGGTCTCGATGCCGAGCTCGGCGAAGAGGCGCAGGAGGGTCGGGTAGGTCCGATCGTTGTGGACGATGAAGCCGGAGTCGACCGCGATGGTGCGATCGCCGAGGTCAACGTCATGGGTGTGCGCGTGGCCGCCGAGACGGTCGTCGGCCTCGTAGAGCGTCACCCGTGCCGAGCGGCTCAGCACATGGGCGGCGACGAGGCCCGAGACCCCGCTGCCGACGACGGCGACGTCGCGCTGAGGTGGCTGCGCCGTCACAGACGACCCAGGGCCTGCGCTAGGGTCTGCTCGGTCTTGTCGGCCAGCCGCTTGAAGAGGAGGCCCATGACCGGCGCGGCGAGGCGGAGCAGGCCGGAGGAGGTGAGCTCGGCGTCGTACGTCACCGAGCTGCCCTCGCCGTGCTCGTCGATCCGGATCCGGTCCTGCAGGCTCGTCTTGCCGTTACGTCCGACGAGCTCGACCTTGGGGTAGGTGACGTCCTGGACGGTGTACATCACCTCGACCTCGCGGCCGCCGAACTCGGAGATGTTGCGGTAGACCGAGCCCGGCCCGCCGTCGCCGGAGACCAGCTCGCACGAGACGGTGCCGTGGTCCCACTCGGTGGCGTTGGTGAAGTCGGCGAGGTACTCGTGCACCCGGCGCGGGTCTGCGTCGGTCGTCACGATGCGCTGGATGCGGGCCATGATGATGCCTCTCCGTCGGTGATAGGTGAAGCGTCCGTGGTGCGTACGGCGTTCGTCAAAGGTTTGTTCAAGGTCAGCCGTGGCGCGCCTTCTCGTAGCGGTCCAGGGCGACCTTGCGCTCCTCGGCGAGGTCGACGATCCGGCGCGGGTACCCCTTCGCGTACCCGTCCTCGTGCTCCCACGGGGTGTGCGCCGCCTTGCCCGGCAGGTGTTCCAGCTCGGGGACCCAGCGCCGCACGTACTCCCCGTCGGGGTCGAAGCGCTGCCCCTGGGTCACCGGGTTGAAGATCCGGAAGTACGGGGCGGCGTCGGTGCCGGTCCCGGCCACCCACTGCCAGCCGTGGCTGTTCGAGGCGACGTCGCCGTCGAGCAGGTGATCGAGGAAGTGCTCCGCGCCGAGCGGCCACCACACGTGGAGGTGCTTGGTGAGGAAGCTCGCGGTGATCATCCGCAGCCGGTTGTGCATCCACCCCTGCGCGAGCAGCTGACGCATCCCGGCGTCGACGAAGGGGTAGCCGGTCTCGCCGCGCTTCCACGCCTCGATCGCGTCCTCGGGCTCGTCGTAGGGCATGTCGAGCGGGTTGAGGTCGCGCCAGACGGTGTGCGGGTTGAGGTGGAGCACCTCGGCGTAGAAGTCGCGCCACGCCAGCTCCGTGCGGTACGTGTGCGCGCCGGTGCTGCGCTTGTCCTTGATGTCCTCGAGCAGCTGACGCGGGTGGAGCACGCCAAGGTGCAGGTCCAGCGACATCCGCGACGTGCCCTCGACCGCAGGCCGGTCGCGGTCGGTGTCGTAGTCGTGCAGCGCCTCGTCGCGGAAGCGGGTCCACCGCGCCCAGGCCGCCTCCTCCCCGGCGTCCGGGAGGTCGATCGGGCAGTCCGCGACCGCCTGCTGCAGCATCTCGGTGACCTCGGCGGGGGTCTCCCCCTTCGCCCAGGTCACCTCGGGTGCCGAGACGGGGGCGTCCCAGCCGTGCTCGCGCCAGGCCTTGCTGTACGGGGTGAAGACCTTGAAGGGGGTGGCCCCCTTCGTCGTCACCGAGCCCGGCGCCACCGCGTAGCCGGTGCCCGTGGCGACGCCCTCGACGCCCGCCTCCCGCAGCGCCTCGACGACCGCCCGGTCGCGGCGCAGGGCGAAGGGGGTGAGGTCGCGGGTGACGTGGACCGACCCGGCGCCGGCGTCGGCCGCCAGCTGCGGGACGACGTCGGCGGCGGGGGCGTGGTGGACGGCGAGGTGACCGCCCAAGGTGTCGTCCAGGGCGAGGAGGTTCGCGGCGAGCCAGGCCCGACGGGCTGCTCCGGCCCGGTCCCACTGGTCCGGGTCGATGACGAAGACGGGGAGCACCTCGTCGGCCTCGGCGGCGCGCACCAGGGCGGGGTTGTCTTCGGTCCGCAGGTCGAGGCGGAACCACATCATCGAGGTGCTCATAGGCGTCCAACCTATGTCGTCGAGATGGCTGGCGGTGATCATCGGCGTCTGCTGCACCCTCGGCCTCGGGCTGCTCGTCGTCGGCCCGGTGATCTGGCTCTTCACCGATGAGTGTGGGGTCATAGGTTGAGTCCGCCTCCGATCAGGAGCATGCGGAGCCGGTAGTTGTCGCGGTTGCGGAAGCCACGGGCGACGCGGCGGTGGAGCTCGATCAGTCCATTCATGGCCTCGGTGCCGCCGTTGCTCGCGCCGCCGGTGTCGAAGTAGCCGAGGAACTCGGTGCGCCACTGCCGCAGCGTCTTGCCGAGGCGGGCGATCTCGGGGATCGGGCAGCTGGGGAAGGTGTCGATGATCCTCTCCGCGATCGCCCTGCCGGCGGCGTGGCTGTCCTGGTGGTAGGCGGAGCGGACCTGCTGGGCGCACCGGTAGGCGACTTCGACTTCGACGTGCTCCTCGCGTGCGGTGAACGCCTCGTGCAGGCGGGCCTGCTGCCGGTCGGTGAGGTTCTCGGCTCCGGCGCGCAGGGTGTTCCGGATCCGGTACAGCGGGTCGTTCTTGCGGCCGCGGTGACCGTGCAGCTCCTGCTGGAGGCGGCGCCGGCACTCGTCCATCGCGGTCGTGGCCAGCTTGACGACGTGGAACGCGTCCAGGACGGCGCGGGCGTCGTCGAGCTGGTCATCGATGGCGTTCTTGTACCCGTGGAACGGGTCCAACGTCGCCACCTCGATGCCGCTGCGGAACACGTCGCCACGCTGCGTGAGCCAGTCCGTGTACGCCGCCCCGGAGCGACCCGGGACGAGGTCGAGCAGCCGAGCCCTGGTGTGCCCGTGGGCATCCCGGGTCAGGTCGACCATCCCGGTCAGCTCCTTGGGTCCGCGCCCGCCGTCCTCGATCGGCTTGGTCGACACGTGGTGCCACACATGCTCATCGACCCCGAGGATGGCGACCCCCTCGAAGCGGGATGGATCGGCGTCAGCGGCCTGCAGGAGCGGCTTGATGGACTCCCACACGGTGCGCCACCCGGTGCCGAGCTGGCGCCGGATCCCGTTGACCGACGCGTGCTCGCGGCGGAGCTGCTCAATCGCCCACCGGCACGCCCGCGCCGTCAGCACCACCCTCGGTGCCGCGACCCGTTCGTTCTGCTCGACGAACGACCCGACCTCACAGGCCGGCTCCGGGCAGAGCCAGCGGCGCTTGCGCCAGATCAGCCGCACCGGGCGCCCGAACGCTGGCGCGTCGACCAGGCGCACATCCACGCGGCCGTGACCGTGAACGAGGACGCCGCAGGAGCGGCAGCCCATCGGCTCCGGCGCGGACTCCACCGTCACCACCAGCCGGTCCCGGCCGTCACGCTCGACAGCGATCACGTGCAACCCGGGCAGCCCCACGAGCAGGTCGCAACGATCGCAGTAGCCGCCGCCAGCACGGCAGCACAACGTAGGCTCGGGCATCGTCGAGGTCCTCGCGTTCAGGAGAGGTAGAAGTCCCCTGATCTTCGAGGGCCTCGACGCCTTCCACCCTCAACCCGCGATCCGGCGCGTCGTGCTCACCCCACACTCATCGGTGAAGAGCCAGTTTACCTCCGGTCCAAGCGCGTACCCCGCAAGCGCTAAGGGATACTTGTTTGACGTCATCATCAAGAACGGGTCGAAAGAGCAGCTCGACCCCTTCATGATCAACCTTCAGGCGACTTCAGGGGATCAGCAGGCGGAGCCCATCATTGATGTAGAGAAGGGGATAAACATGCCGTCGGCAGCAGTCCTCCCCGGACGCACATTGAAGTACAAGGCGGCTTTCGTAAAGCCTGGCGAGAGGTTCACGATGCAGGTGTCGTACGGGTTCGGGAACGCCGACGGGTTCTACGAGTAGACCAGGCTGGATGCGGGTGGCGTTCTCGTAGATCAGACTCAAGCCATTGGATCTCAACGAGATCCGCAGTAGTCATCTTCTAGACATGGGAGTCGGTGCCTCAGACGTCACCTCTCCTGGATTGGAGCAACGGACATGCCTGTCGAGACCGGGATCTGGCGGGTTGACGGAGGAATGACCCGCCGGCTCGTGACCACGGGCACTCCGACCGAGGTCCTGCTCGAGGAGTTCCTCGAGCGTGACTCGAATCTTCTCGGCGAGCCGTTGTTGATCATCGGACGACAGGTACGCACCCCTTACGGCAAGTACCTCGATCTGCTGGCCATCGATACGGATGCAAATCTGGTCGTGCTAGAGCTCAAGCGTGACCGATCTCCGCGCGACGTCGTCGCGCAGACTCTTGACTACGCATCCTGGGTGAAGACGCTCGAATCCGACGACGTGGTGGAGATGGCAACCGAGTTCTTGAAGCGCCCCCTTGCTGAGGCGTTCGCAGACACCTTCGGTATTGCGTTCCCCGACGAGGTCAACGTTGACCTCCGGATGACTGTGGTAGCTACGGAACTGGACGACAGCTCAGAACGCATCGTCGAGTACTTGCGGGAGTTCGGAGTACCAATCAACGCCGTCTTCTTCTCCTTCTACGAGGATGAGGGTCGTCAGTACCTCACCCGCTCATGGCTCGTTCACTCGGACACAACGCCCGGTGGCGCGTCGACGACGTCCCGGAAGCAGCAACCCTGGAACGGCGTCGACTGGTATGTGAGCTTCGGTGACGACGAAGCACGTGCCTGGGAGGACGGCCGCAGGCTGGGGTTCATATCTGCTGGTGGTGGCAACTGGTACTCGCGAACCCTGCGCAATCTGCCGGTCGGTGCGCGGGTCAATGTGTATCTGCCGCAGCGGGGATACGTCGCCGTGGGTGTCACCTTGGCGGAGGCGCAGCGTTTCGACGCGGCCAAGGTAGAGAGTGACGGAGGCTGGGTCCGGTTGGCGAACCAGTCACTGACAGCTCGGTACCGCCATGGGCCAGAGGGGGAGCCCGACTCGGATGAGCTCGCTGAGTACGCCGTTCCGGTGCGATGGCACCACACCGTTTCGGCAGAGGAAGCTCTCCGCGAACCGGGCCTCTTTGCCAGTCAGCACAGCGCCTGCAAGCTGCGGCAACAGCACACGTTAAACCGAATCGCCGAACATTTCGGTTTGGATCAAGAGGAGGGCGTAGCAGCGGCCGCAGGGAGAAGCGGCGGTGCACAAAGCAACCGCCGCTCATCCTGAAGTAGCAAGGACTACCATCGCGATCGCTAGTGGGGCGTGTTGTTAGTTCCTAAACGGTTGATGGTTTGGGAAGATGGGGCATGGCGAATCGTGCGGCTCCGGCGCTGACATTGCGTGAGGGTGATCGAGGTGAGCTGGAACGGTTGCACCGCTCGACCGCTGCTCGT
>JBHWMJ010000046.1:0-2830 GCA_043423105.1 Marihabitans sp. | reverse complement strand
AAGTAGGCCGGCGCGCTCGTGCGCGTCGCCGCGCAGACCCTTGGTGGTGGTGGCGGCGGCAAGGACGACATCGCCCAGGGCGGTGGCGCTGATGCGAGCAAGGTCAGCGACGCGCTGGCGGCTGTCGAGCGAGAGATCGGCGGGGGCTCCTGAGCGGCCCGCAGGTGAGGGTGGGTCGCCGCCTCGGGGTCGACGTCGGGTCGGCCCGGGTCGGGGTTGCCACCTGCGACCCGGGCGGGGTCCTGGCGACGCCGCTCGTAACGCTCGAGCGTGATCTCGAGGGCGGGCAGGACGTGCACGATCTCCTCCGGCTCGTCGTGGAGCACGAGGCGATCGAGGTAGTCGTCGGCCTCCCGCGCTCGCTTGACGGGACCGAAGGGCCCGCCGCGGAGCACGTCAGGCAGTGGTGCGACGCCCTTCGTGGCGCCCTGAGCAGCGACGACGCCCTTCGAGACACGCCGATCCGCCTTGTGGACGAGCGGCTCACGACGGTAGATGCTCACCGTGGCTTGCACTCCAGCGGACTGCCGGGGCGTGCGCACCGCCGGGTCGTCGACCAGGCGGCCGCCGTCCTCATCCTCCAGGCCGCGCTCGACCGTGAGCGCGGATCCGGGGAGCCCCTCGGGGAGCTGTTCGCGGGACCCCCTGCCCGCAAGCCGCGACGTAAGGAACGACGACGATGAACGCGCACCTCGAGGACGACATCTTCGACGACCCACGGCCGAGCCCGAAGAGCCGGCGCGAGGCCAGCCGTCACCGCCGTCCGGAGCGGCGCGGTCGATCGATCGTGGCGATCGTGCTCGCCACGGCGATGGTTCTCGTCGCGGCCTTCTTCGCGTTCGGCTTCGTCCGCGGCCTCATCCCTTCGTTCGGTGGCGACGAGGTCGCCGACTTCGAGGGCCCGGGGTCCGGCCAGGTCGAGATCGTCGTCGACGAGGGACAGTCCGGTGCCGACATCGGCGCCACGCTCGAGGACGCCGGGGTCGTGAAGTCCGCGACCGCCTTCGTCCAGGCCGCCGCGGCCGAGCCGGACAAGGCGGCGAAGATCCAGCCGGGGACGTACGAGCTGAAGAAGGAGATGCGGGCCAGCGACGCCTTCGCCTGGCTCGCTGACACCTCGAACCGGGTCGCCAAGGGCATCACCATCCCCGAGGGCCTGTGGGCCAACGAGATCTACGAGCGGCTCTCGAAGGCCACCGAGATCCCCGTCGAGGAGTACAAGCAGGCCGCGGAGTCCTCCGAGCTCGAGCTGCCCGCCGAGGCGAACGGTAAGATCGAGGGCTGGCTCTTCCCGCAGACATACGAGTTCCCCAAGGACGCCACCGCCGTCCAGCAGCTCAACACGATGATCGCGATGACGACGGAAGAGCTCGAGAAGGCGAAGGTCCCCCAGGACGAGTGGGAGCGCACCCTCATCGTCGCCTCGATCGTCGAGGGCGAGGCCGGCGCGGCCGATCGGGGCAAGGTCGCCCGGGTGGTCGAGAACCGGCTCAAGGAGGTCGACGGCCCGACCGTCGGGATGCTCCAGATGGACAGCACGGTCCACTACGTCTACCAGGAGCGCGGCAAGGCCGGCACGACCGACGAGATGCGCGCCGACGACAGCCCGTACAACACCTACAAGCACCAGGGCCTGCCGCCCGGCCCGATCAACAACCCGGGCGCCGCCGCGATCGAGGCGGCCGCCAGCCCGGACGAGGGCGACTGGCTCTTCTTCGTCACGGTCAACCCGGACACCGGGGAGACGAAGTTCGCCCGCTCGCAGACGGACCACGACAACAACGTCAAGGAGTTCGAGCAGTGGTGCTCGGAGAACCGGGAGCGCTGCTGAGCCGCGCGGCCGTCCTCGGCTCGCCGGTCGCCCACTCCCTCTCGCCGGCGCTCCACCAGACGGCCTATGCCGCGCTCGGGCTGGAGGACTGGACCTACGACCGGTTCGAGGTCGACGAAGGGGGGCTCGCCCCCTTCGTCGAGGGCCTGGACGAGAGCTGGCGCGGGCTGAGCCTGACGATGCCGCTCAAGGTCGCGGCGTTCGCGGTCGCCGACGAGGTCTCGGGGCTCGCCCGCGAGGCCGGGGCGATCAACACGCTCGTACGGACCGAGTCGGGCTGGGCGGGGGACAACACCGACGTCCACGGGATCGTCGCTGCGCTGCGGGACGCGGGCGTCGGGACGCCGGGGTCGGCGACGATCATCGGGTCGGGTGCGACCGCCCGGTCGGCGCTGCTCGCCTTGCGCGAGCTCGGGGCCGGGTCGGTGCGGGTGGCGGCCCGAAACGCGGCCGCCGTGGCGGATCTCGCGGCGCTCGCGCCTGTTGAGCACGTCGCCCTCACGGAGTGGGCGACTGGGGAGAGCACCGCCGTCGTCTCGACGGTGCCGGGTCCCGGTGCGGCGGCTGCGACGGAGGCGCTCGGTGGCAGCGACCTCACGGGTGTCACCCTGCTCGACGTCATCTACGCCGACTGGCCGACGCCCTTGGCGCGGGCGGCCGCCGACGCCGGTGCGACGGTCGTGTCCGGCCTGGAGATGCTCGTGCACCAGGCGGCCGAGCAGTTTCGGCTCTTCACGGGGCACGAGGCGCCCCTGGCAGCCATGCAGGCCGCCGGTCGGGCCGCGCTGGGACGCTGACGTCAGGCGTTGTCGACGACCACGGTGGCGCGGTCACGAGGTCGGCGCCGCGCGAGGCAGATCCGCTGGCGCGTCCAGGGGGGCGATCTCGTCCGCGGCCAGCCGAACGCGGACACCGGGGTCGGGCGCCGGTCTGGGATGGGATGATCGACCTCATGCTGCGTTGGTTGACCGCTGGTGAGTCGCATGGGCAGGCGCTCGT
>JBHWMJ010000044.1:0-39839 GCA_043423105.1 Marihabitans sp. | reverse complement strand
CATCGGCAACGGCGTCTCCGAGCTCATCTCGATGGTCCTGCAGGCCTTCGTCGACGACGACCGGGCCAGCAGCTCGGGCCGCCGCCGCGGACTCACCCAGCGCCTCGACGAGGTCGGCAGCACGCGGCGCCGTCGCGGCGCACAGCGAGAGGTGCAGCGTGGGCCGCTGCCCGGCGAAGGACATCTGCGGCTGGACGAGCCAGCCCCGCTCGCTCATCTCGTCGGCGACGGTGAAGACGTCGCAGGTCTCGTCGGCGGCGAGGGCGACGAGGGTGGAGTCCGGTGCCCCGACGACCTCGAGGCCCTCCACCCCTTCGACCCCCTTCGCCACATCGAGCGCTGCCTCGTGCGCCACCCGGGCCAGGCGCGCGTACCCGTCGAGGCCGATGGCGTGCACAACGGCCCACGCCGCGGCGAGCGGGCCGCCGGACTTCGTCGACTGGATCGTCGAGTTGAGCATCGTGTACCCCGGCCAGCCGGCGCACGCGTAGAGGTGGCCGCGCCGCAGGGAGGGGTCGCGGTGGAGCAGGAGGGAGATCCCCTTCGGCGTCTAGGCGTACTTGTGCAGGTCGACCGAGATGCTCGTGACCTCGGGGACCGCGAGGTCCCAAGGCTCTGCCCGGTCGAGCCACGGCAGGACCCAGCCACCGATGCACGCGTCGACGTGGCAGCGGATCCCCCGCCTGCCCGCCGCTGCGGCGACCTCCGCGACAGGGTCGACGACGCCGTGCGCATAGGAGGGGGCTGAGACGACGACGAGGACGGTGTCGTCGGTCATCGCGGCCTCCATCGCGGCCGGGTCGGCGCGGAAGGTCACCGGGTCGACCGGCACGAGGTCGACGGCCACGCCGAAGAGGTGCCCGGCCTTGTGCACCGCCGCGTGGACCGTGCTCGGGGCGACGATCCGCGGCGCGGCGGCATCGGGCCTGCCCTCGCGAGCGGCCAGCACGGCGAGGAGCAGCGACTCGGTGCCTCCGGAGGTCGCCGTGCCGACGGTCGTCGCCGGGCCGTGGAGCAGACCGCGAGCGATCGCGACGAGGTCGGACTCCATCCGGGCGAGCGAGGGGAAGGCGGTGGGCCCGGACCGACGTCCTACTGGATCGACGCGGTGGTCGAGCTCGACCCGCAGGTGGCCGACACGATGCGCCGCGACGCGCAGCCCCCGTCCGGCCAGCGACCTGACCTGACTCCGGACGTCGCCGCCGAGGTCCCGGACGGGCGCCTGGCCGCTGTGCCCGATCTCGACCACGACGGCTGGGACGCCCAGGCCTGGCTCGTCGAGGGCTCCGACACCCTCGTATTGTCCGCGCGGGGACAGTGACAAGGGCGCGGTGCCCACGGTGTCGGGAGCTTGCGCGGGGACCACTAGACTCCTGGCGGCGCGACCTTCGGGATGGGATGACAGGGGAGATGACATGCCACGCGTGCGTGGGCTCGTGGGTGGGGCGGCAGCCGTCCTGCTCCTCGTGGGGTGCGGAGGCGATGGTGGCGACACCGACGGCACCAGCTCGACGAGCACCTCGTCCAGCGCCTCCACGTCCTCGTCCACCTCGTCGGAGCCCACGGCCTCGAAGCCGACGGCGGACCAGAGCACGGCGACCGGAGCCGTCGTCGCCTTCGTCGAGATGAGCGACAAGCTGGCCCGGTCCCCGCGGGGCGACCTGACCCAGCTGTCCCAGGTGGCCCGCGGCGACGCGCGCAAGGACAAGATGGAGACCCTGACGATCTACCGGTCCAAGGGCTGGCGTTCCAAGGGCACCACCGGCCTTGACGACGTGCGGCAGACCTCGTCACGCAAGGACGAGGCGAAGGTGTCGGCCTGCATCGACTACTCCGACCTGGACGTCGTCGACGGCACCGGCGACTCCGTCGTCGCCGACGATCGTCAGGAGCGCGTCCTCCACACCTACACCGTGGTCCACGACGCCAAGGCGGACGCCTGGTTCGTCAGCGGCCTCGAGGACGGTGGACCCACGTGCTGACGCTGCGCTCACGGGTCGCCGCCCTCGCTCTGGCGGTGCTCGTCGTCCTCCCCCTGGCGGGCTTCACCCTCGGTGACCCTCCTGCCGGCTGCCAGAAGTGGGACGAGGCGACGTCGACCTGCCTCATCGAGGTCGAGGTCCCCGCGGACCCGCAGGACCCGCCGCAGGACGGCGGGGACACCGACCCCGTCTCCGGTGGTGAGCCGGACCCGCACCGAGGGCACCGGCGAGGATGAGCCCGCCGACGAAGACGCCGACGGCGCGGTACCCCCACTCCGGGCCGACCGTGTCACGGATCGCCGGGGAGAGGCCGCCGCTCACGAGGATGGCCAGTGCGAGCACCGCCACCCGCCACGTCATGAGGCGGGTGCGCTCGGTGTAGTCGCGGGTCAGCTCGGCCGGCATCGAGACGTACGGGACCTGGAAGAAGGCGTACGCGGTGGCGCAGGCGAGGAAGAGGACGGCGACCCACACCGCACCGAGCGCGGTCGAGCCCGTCGGTCCGGCGAAGAGGAGGGCGAAGAGCACGGCGAGCAGCACCCCGGCCCGCAGCAGGAAGGGGCGGCGGCGCCCCTCCGGGTGCTCGAGACGGTCCGAGATCCGCCCGGCGACGGGGTTGAGCAGGACGTCCCAAGCCTTGGGCAGCAGGACGATCAGACCCGCCAGGCCGGCAGCGACCCCGAGCCGGTCGGTGAGGTAAGGCAGCAGGAGCAGCCCGGGCACGGTGCCGAAGGAGCCGGTCGCGACCGACCCCAGCCCGTAGCCGCGTCGGACCCGACCTGGCAGCGCTGCCGTCATGCGGGGACCCTAGCGGCGGCGGGCGAAACCTGGGTGCGTCTCCGCGAGATCGCCTGCGAGGATGACGCCATGCGCACGATCCGCCAGAGCCGCAAGCTGATGAACGTCCGCTACGACGTCCGGGGGCCGATCCTCGTCGAGGCTCAGCGGCTCGAGGCCGAGGGGCACAAGATCCTCAAGCTCAACATCGGCAACACCGCCCCCTTCGGCTTCGAGGCGCCCGAGGCGATCGTCGCCGACATGACCCGCCACCTGCCGAGCTCTCAGGGCTACGTCGACTCGAAGGGCATCTACTCGGCGCGGACCGCGGTCGCGCAGTACTACCAGTCGCGCGGGCTGCGCGACACCACCGTCGAGGACGTCTTCATCGGCAACGGCGTCTCCGAGCTCATCTCGATGGTCCTGCAGGCCTTCGTCGACGACGGCAACGAGATCCTCGTCCCGGCCCCGGACTACCCGCTGTGGACGGGCGCGGTCGCGCTGGCCGGCGGCACCCCGGTCCACTACCGGTGCGACGAGGAGAACGGCTGGGACCCCGACCTCGCCGACATCGAGTCGAAGATCAGCGAGAACACCCACGCGCTCGTCATCATCAACCCGAACAACCCCACCGGGGCGGTCTACAGCGAGGAGACGGTCAAGGGACTCGTCGACATCGCGCGGCGTCACGACCTCGTCGTCATGGCTGACGAGATCTACGAGAAGATCATCTTCGACGACGCGGTGCACAGGCATGCTGCCGAGTTCTGCGGCGACGACGTCCTCTGCCTCACGTTCTCCGGGCTGAGCAAGGCCTACCGGGTGTGCGGCTACCGCGCCGGATGGGTGATGATCTCCGGCCCGAAGCACATGGCCGAGGACTACCTCGAAGGCCTCACCCTGCTCGCCAACATGCGGATGTGCGCCAACGTCCCCGCGCAGCACGCGATCCAGACTGCGCTCGGCGGCTACCAGTCGATCGAGGAGCTCATCGTCCCCGGCGGGCGCTTCTACGAGCAGGCCAAGCTCGCCTCCCGGCTCCTCAACGAGATCCCTGGCGTCTCGTGCGTCGAGCCCCGCGGGGCGCTCTACTGCTTCCCTCGCCTCGACCCGGAGGTGTACGCGATCGAGGACGACGAGTCCTTCGTCATCGACCTGCTCCGGGCCAAGAAGATCCTCGTGACCCACGGGACCGGCTTCAACTGGTTCGAGCCCGACCACTTCCGCGTCGTCTGCCTGCCCGACGAGGAGGTCCTCACCGAGGCCGTCGGCCGGATCGCGGACTTCCTCGAGACACGCCGGGCCTGACCCGTGCTCCCGCCGTCGGTCGAGGTGCGACGAGCGCAGCGAGGAGCCTCGAGACCTGCGGGCGGGCCTCGGGGAGTGGTCCTCACCGTCGCCGCCGGCGGCGCGCTGGGGTCCCTTGGCCGGTGGGCGCTCGCCGGCGCGTTGCCGGAGGCTGCTGACGGGTGGCCGTGGGGGACGCTCCTCGTCAACGTCACCGGCGCGCTGGTCATGGGTCTGCTCATCGCCTGGATCGCCGACCGCGAGTCGCCGGCATGGATCCGCCCGTTCGTCGCCACGGGTTTGCTCGGCGGGTGGACGACCTACTCGGCCTTCGCCCTCGACACGGTGAGCCTCTCCCCCGTCGTCGCCGTCGGGTACGTCGCGGCCACGGTCGTCCTCGGCGTCGGCGCGTGCGCCCTCGGCCTCCGCACCGCCGAGATTGACCCGACACGCGCCGTCACGGACGAGACGCCGCGTGCCACGTCAATCTCGGCGAAGGGGGAGGAGGCGTGACTGCGCTGCTCGTGGCGGCAGGTGGTGGGCTGGGTGCCGTGCTGCGCTGGCAGCTCTCGACCCGGGCCAGGGCGAAGGGGGCGACCCCGGCAGGCGGCACCCTGCTCGCCAACGTCACGGGGTCATTCCTCCTCGGCCTGATCGCGGGATGGGGCGGGCGGCCGGACTGGGTGATGCCGCTCGTCGGCGCAGGTCTGTGCGGCGGGCTGACGACCTTCAGCACCCACGCGCTCGAGGTGGCTCAGACCTGGCGCGACCTCGAGCGACGGCACGCGATGGTCAACCTCGCGCTGTCCGTCGTGCTCTGCACGGCGGCAGCCGGGCTCGGCGTCCTGGCCACCTCCTGATCCGCGCCGCTTGACCTGTGGTCGCTCATCGACCCCGACCAGGCACCCGAGCTCGTCGACCTGTGGGGGCCCGCCTTCGACGAGGCCTACCGCGCGGCGGAGGCCGCCGGCAAGGCCAGCCGCCAGGTGTCGGCGCGCACCAACCTCATCTGCTTCACCGCGGTCATCGAAGGGCTCTTCTTCTACGGTGCCTCCGCCTCCGTCTACTTCCTGCGCTCGCGCGGCCTGCTCAACGGGCTCGCGTCGGGGACCAACTGGGTCCGCGACGAGTCGATGCACATGGACTTCGCGTTCAGCGTCGTCGACACGGTCCGCGAGGAGGAGCCGGACCTCTTCGACGACGAGATGGCCGCGCAGGTACGGCAGATGCTCATCGAGGGAGTCGAGGCCGAGGCGCAGTTCGCCGAGGACCTCCTTGGCGGCGGCGTCGCCGGGCTGTCCGTCGCCGACATGCGCAGCTACCCCGAGCACGTCGCCGATCGGCGGATGCAGCGGCTCGGGCTCCCCATCATCGACGGGTCGTCGAACCCGCTCGCCTTCATGGAGCTGCAGGACGTGCAGGAGCTCTCGAACTTCTTCGAGCGCAAGGTCTCGGCCTACCAGGTGGGGGTGAGCGGCTCGGTGGGCGTCGACGAGGACTTCTGACCAGGTGAGGCGAAGGCGGAGCCGCTCGGCTCCCCCTTCGTCTGGCGGATTGGCCGGGACCGCGCAGCGTTCGGCATCATGGGGTGACGGCGCTCACAAGGCGCCTGCTGCTCGCACCGGCGCGAGGTCCACGAGACGTCGCGTCGCCGACCGTCGACGAGGACCCCCATGACCGCCGAGGCGCCTGCCCGTCCCGCCCTGCACACGCCGACCCACCCCGTGCGCTTTGTCACCGCGTCCGCGCTCTTCGACGGGCACGACGCGTCGATCAACATCATGCGGCGCATCCTGCAGAGCCAGGGCGCCGAGGTCATCCACCTCGGCCACAACCGCTCGGTCGCCGAGGTCGTCCAGGCCGCGATCGACGAGGACGTCCAGGGCATCGCGATCAGCAGCTACCAGGGCGGGCACGTCGAGTACTTCGAGTACCTCGTCCAGCTCCTCCGCGAGCGCGGCGCCGGTCACGTCCAGGTCTTCGGCGGTGGCGGCGGGGTCATCGTCCCCACCGAGATCCAGCGGCTGCGGGACGCCGGGGTGACGATCTTCTCCCCCGAGGACGGCCAGCGTCTCGGCCTGCCGGGGATGATCAACACGCTCATCAAGACCTGCGACGTCGACCTCTGGGAGCAGTCCCAGGCAGATGTCGACGCGGTCCTCTCCGGGGACCGGGCGGCGGTGGCGCGCGCGATCACCGGTGCCGAGACCGGCCGGCTCGACGACGCCTTCATGACCCGCATCCGCGAGGCGGCGGCGGCCCGCACCGTGCCGACCCTCGGGCTCACAGGTACCGGCGGCTCCGGCAAGTCATCGCTCACCGACGAGCTCGTGCGCCGCTTCCGGGTCGACCAGGAGGACAAGCTCTCCATCGCCGTCATCGCCGTGGACCCAACCCGCCGCAAGGGCGGCGGCGCGCTGCTCGGCGACCGCATCCGGATGAACGCGATCGGGGACACCGGCGACTCGCCGGTGATGTTCCGCAGCCTGGCGACCCGCGGTGCGCACGAGCTGCCCGATCACGTCACCGACGTCATCGACATCGTCAAGGCCGCCGGCTTCGACCTCGTCGTCGTCGAGACCCCCGGCATCGGTCAGGGCGACGCGGCGGTCGTCCCCTTCGTCGACCACGCGATGTACGTCATGACGCCCGAGTACGGCGCCGCCAGCCAGCTCGAGAAGATCGACATGCTCGACTTCGCCGACACCGTCGCGATCAACAAGTTCGAGCGTCGCGGCGCCGAGGACGCGATGCGCGACGTCGGCCGGCAGATGGTCCGCAACCGAGAGGCCTTCGGCCAGCGCCCAGAGGACATGCCGATCTTCGGCACCTCGGCAGCGACCTTCAACGACGACGGTGTGACCGCCCTCTACCAGCACCTCCGCGATGCCCTGCGAGACAAGGGGCTCCAGGCGACCGAGGGCACCCTGCCCCCTGTCGACGTCAAGCACTCGACCCGCATCGGTCAGGTCGTCCCGCCGGAGCGGGTGCGCTACCTCGCCGAGGTCGCCGCGACCGTCCGCGGCTGGCACGAGGAGACGCACCGGCTCGCCGAGGCCGCTCGGAGGGTCCAGCGGATCGAGGCGGTCACGGCGGAGGTCAGGTCCTCTCGAGGCTCGTCGCAGACCTCCTCGCACCTCGAGGAGCACGGCTGTGAGACCTCCGCACATCTCGAAGGACTTGCGATGGCGGCCCGCGCGGACCTCCCGCAGGAGACGGCCGACCAGATCGCCGGGTGGCCGGCCGTCGTCGAGTCGTACTCGGGCCCCGAGCAGGTCGTCCGCATCCGCGACCGTGAGATCCACACGAAGCTCACCAAGGAGTCGTTGTCCGGCAACGAGATCCGACGCGTCGCGCTCCCCCGGTACAGCGACCACGGCGACCTCGTCTCCTTCCTCCGCCGGGAGAACCTCCCGGGCCGCTTCCCCTTCACGGCAGGCGTCTTCCCCTTCAAGCGGGACAACGAGGACCCGGCGCGGATGTTCGCCGGCGAGGGCGACCCCTTCCGGACGAACCGCCGCTTCAAGCTGCTCTCCCAGGGCCAGCCCGCGACCCGCCTGTCCACCGCCTTCGACTCGGTGACCCTCTACGGCCGCGACCCGGACGAGCGCCCCGACATCTACGGCAAGGTCGGCACCTCCGGCGTCTCGGTCGCGACCCTCGACGACATGAAGGCGCTGTACGACGGCTTCGACCTCGTCGACCCGACGACGAGCGTGTCGATGACGATCAACGGCCCCGCGCCGACCGTCCTCGCCTTCTTCCTCAACACCGCCATCGACCAGCAGGTCGACGCCTTCCGCGAGCGCGAGGGCCGCGAGCCCACAGGAGCCGAGGCCGAGGAGATCCGGACCTTCGCCCTGCAGACCGTCCGCGGCACCGTCCAGGCGGACATCCTCAAGGAGGACCAGGGACAGAACACCTGCCTCTTCTCCACCGAGTTCTCGCTGCGGATGATGGCAGACATCCAGGAGTGGTTCATCGAGCAGGGGGTGCGCAACTTCTACTCGGTGAGCATCTCCGGCTACCACATCGCCGAGGCCGGGGCGAACCCCATCAGCCAGCTCGCCTTCACGCTCGCCAACGGCTTCACCTACGTCGAGGCCTACCTCGCTCGCGGCATGAAGATCGACGACTTCGCGCCGAACCTGTCGTTCTTCTTCTCCTCGGGCATGGACCCCGAGTACGCCGTGCTCGGCCGCGTCGCCCGCCGCATCTGGGCGGTGACGATGCGCGAGAAGTACGGCGCCAACGAGCGCAGCCAGAAGCTGAAGTACCACATCCAGACGAGCGGCCGGAGCCTGCACGCGCAGGAGATGGACTTCAACGACATCCGCACGACGCTCCAGGCGCTCAACGCCCTCTACGACAACGCCAACTCCCTGCACACCAACGCCTACGACGAGGCCGTCACGACCCCTTCGGCCGAGTCGGTGCGGCGCGCCCTGGCGATCCAGCTCATCATCAGCCGCGAGTGGGGCCTGTCGATGAACGAGAACCCGCTCCAGGGATCCTTCGTCATCGACGAGCTGACCGACCTCGTCGAGGAGGCGGTGCTCACCGAGTTTGACCGGATCAGCGAGCGCGGCGGCGTCCTCGGCGCGATGGAGACCGGCTACCAGCGGGGCCGCATCCAGGACGAGTCGCTGCTCTACGAGCAGCGCAAGCACGACGGCTCGCTGCCGATCGTCGGGGTCAACACCTTCCTCGACGACAAGGGCGAGGACGACGTGCCCCAGGAGATCGAGCTGGCCCGCGCGACCGAGGCCGAGAAGGAGTCCCAGCTGCGTCGGGTCCAGGAGTACCAGGCAGCGCACCGGGACGACGCGCAGGCGGCGCTGGCACGGCTCAAGGAGGTGGCGGCCAGCGACGGCAACGCCTTCGCTGTGCTCATGGACGCGGCCCGCGTGTGCACGCTCCAGCAGGTGACCGAGGCGTTCTTCGAGGTCGGCGGCCAGTACCGCCGCAACGTCTGACGCACGTCGGTCGAGGTGCGAGGGACGAGCCTCGAGACCCCATGGGTACGGTGACCTGGTGAGCGACAAGCGCTGGCCCGGCTGGGTCTACGGCGAGGGTGAGGAGCCGGACTACCGCTTCTCCCTGGCCAACGAGCGCACCTTCCTCGCGTGGCTGCGGACGGCCCTCGCGCTCGTGGCGGCCGGTGTGGCGGTCGACGTCGTCGACCTGGGGATGGGCGAAGGGGTCAAGCGCGCCCTTGCCGGCGTCCTCCTCATCCTTGGCGGGCTGTCGTCCGTCCTCGCGTGGCTGCGGTGGTCGGGCTCGGAGCGCGCGATGCGACGGGGCGAGCCGCTCCCGGCCCTCGGGGTCGCCGCCATGGGCATCACCGGGGCGCTGCTCGTCCTCACCGCCGTCGCCCTGCTCGTCGTCGCTACCCGCTGACGGTCCCTGAGGAGCGACGAGTGCAACGAAAAGCCTCGAAGGGACGAGACCCCGGCGTCCAGCCGGAGAGGACGGCGCTCGCCTGGCAGCGCACCGCCCTCGCGACGGCCGCCGGGTCCGCGATCGTCGCCCGACACACAGTCGGCTCGCTCGGCCCCGGTGCCCTCGTCGTGCTGGCCGTAAGCCTCGGGCTGGCGCTGGCGGCCTTCGTCCTCGGCCGACGTCGATACCTCGCGGGTCCGACCGGGTCACGGCTCACGGCGGGCGACCCTCGGAGGCGGTGGGCGCTCCCCCGTCGCGACGGCTTGGCACCCGCGCTGCTGTCACTGGCAGTGCTAACGCTGGCCCTCACCGAGCTCTCCGCCGCGCTTCTCCACAGCTGACCACCCGGCTCTCGGGACGTCCACAGCACGAACCCGACACTGCAAAACGATCACCAACTCGCCAGATGCTGGCGTGGACCCGACGCAGGGACCACCATGGAGGCCATGACCTATGCGCTGGACGATCGCATCTGGACGCGCGAGGAGCGCGACCAGCTGCCCGACGTCCACGACGGCACGAGGTTCCGGCTGGCCGCCGACGTCAGGGGTGACGAGAGCTGGACTGCCGCAGCCCCCTTCGCCGTCACCATCACGCCCGGCGCGCTCTTCGCGACGTGACGCCCGTGCGCGACGACCTCGGGGCCGAGGTGGCGCTGCCGGACGAGGTGACCCGCGTCGTCTCGCTCGTCCCCTCGCTCACCGAGGCGGTCGCCGTCAGCGCCCCCGACCTGCTCGTCGGGGCCACCGACTGGTGCACCCACCCCTCCGACCTCGACGTCGCTCGCGTCCGGGGCACGAAGAACCCGAACCTCGACGCCATCGCGGCCCTATCCCCCGACCTCGTCGTCGCCAACAAGGAGGAGAACCGCGAGCTCGACGTCCGGCGCCTGCGCGAGCGCGGCATCGCCGTGTGGGTCACCGACATCGAGACGGTGCCGCAGGCCCTGACCTCGATGCGGCGGCTGCTGACCGAGACCCTGGGCCTCGACGAACCCACGTGGCTCAGGGCGGCCGAGACCGTCTGGGCCGGGGACATCCCCTCGCCGACGAGACGGGTCGCTGTGCCGATCTGGCGTGACCCGTGGATGGTCGTCGGACCGCGCACCTACACGACAGACCTGCTCGCCCGGCTCGGGTACGCCAACGCCTTCGCCGCCGGCGCGGGTCGCTACCCGCACGTCGATCTCGCCGACATCGACCGCGACGGCGTCGACGAGGTGTGGCTGCCCGACGAGCCCTACGTCTTCACGGGCGACGACGGCCCGGAGGCCTTCGAGCGGGTCCCCACCCGGCTCGTCAGCGGACGCCTCGTCACCTGGTACGGCCCCGCCATGGTCGAGGCGCACCGAGTGCTGCGCCCCTGAGTCAGCGGGTCACGGCCCGCCGACTTGGTCCCCCGGACGTCCCGCATCTTTGTCCGCCCTCACCGAGGTGTGGCCGCGCTTGTTGATCCGTCGCTCGAGGTAGCCCGCGAGGGTCGTCAGGGTGAAGTTGATGATGATGAAGAGCAGCGCCGCCATGACGAGCGGCTGCAGGGTGTTGCCTCCGGCGGCGAGGTTGCGCGCCGATCGCAGCAGCTCGGGATAGGTGATGATCGCGCCGAGCGCGCTGTCCTTGAGGATGACGACGAGCTGGCTGACGAGCGCCGGCAGCATCGCCGTGATCGCCTGCGGAAGCTGGATCGAGCGCATCGTCTGGCCGGGTGTCAGGCCGATCGACAGGCCGGCCTCGCCCTGCCCCTTCGGCAGCGAGCCGACACCCGAGCGGACGAGCTCTGCGACGACGGCACCGTTGTAGAGGGTCAGCGCGGCGACGACGGCGACGAAGGGGTTGGTGTCCGGGGCGAAGATCCCGCGGAAGGCGAGGAAGTAGAAGAAGGCGATCATCATGATGAGCACCGGGATGCCGCGGAAGAACTCCACAACAGCGCCGGAGACCCACCGGATGACCGTGTTCTGCGAGAGCCGCCCCATCCCGAAGACGAGACCGAAGACCATCGACAGGCCGATGGCCAGACCGGCCGCCTTGAGCGTGCTGACGATGCCGGGCACGAAGTAGTACTGCCACGCGCTCTGGGTGAACATCGCCTTCCACTTCGCCGGCTCGAGCTCACCGCGGGCCTCGAGCCGCACGAGCGCGACCGCGACGAGACCCAGCAGCACGAGGGCAGCGAGGAGGGTGATGAGCAGGTGACGACGCCGAGCCTTCGGGCCGGGGGCGTCGAAGAGGACCGAGGCGCTCATCGCTTGACCGCCACCTTCCGGGAGAGCGAGGTCAGGCCGACACCGATCGGCAGCGTGAGCAGCAGGAAGAAGCCGGCGATGAGGGCGAAGAGCTGCCAGATGAGGTCGGGTCGGAACTCGATGGCCTCGACCATGAAGTACGACGTCTGGGCGACGCCGATGATCGAGGCGACCGTGGTGTTCTTGATGAGCGCGATAAGCACCGACGCCAGGGGCGCGACCGCCCCCCGGAAGGCCTGCGGCAGCACGACGTGCCGCAGCGACTGACCGAAGCCGAGACCGATCGAGCGGGCAGCCTCGGCCTGACCGACCGGGACGGTGTTGACGCCCGAGCGCAGCGCCTCGCAAACGAAGGCCGCGTGGTAGACGGAGAGCGCGAAGATCGCCCAGCGCACCGCCTCGTCGACGAGGAAGGTCGGGCTCTCGTCGTTGGCGATCTGGATGCCGAGCCGGGTCCCGAGGACCGTGAGCGAGAAGAGGACGACGAGCGTCAACGGGGTGTTGCGGACGATGTTGACGTATGCGGCACCGACGACGTTGAGGATCCGCACCGGCCCGACCCGCATGATCGCGAGCACGGTGCCGAGGAGCAGCGCCCACACCGCCGACCACACGGACAGCTTGATGGTCAGCCAGAAGGCACCCCAGACGTCGAACTCCGCGAAGAGCTCTCCCACGTCGGCCCTCCCCTCTCGGTCAGGTGTCGTGGGGTGGGGGCGGCACGAGGCCGCCCCCACCCGTCACGAGACGGTCAGAACAGGTCGGTCAGGAGCAGGCGTCCGCCTCGGGCGGGTTGACCTCGGTGTCGACCTCGAAGCCGGCCGGGCCGAAGTTGTCGTCGACGGCCTTCTGCCACGACCCGTCGTCGACCATCTTCTTCAGCGCGGCATTGATGTCCTCGCAGAGCGCGGTGTCGCCCTTCTTGATGCCGACGCCGTAGCGCTCCTCGGAAAAGGTGTTGCCGACGACCTTGAGCTTGCCCTTGTACTGGTCCTGCGCGGCATAGCCGGCGAGGATCGTGTTGTCGGTGGTGAGCGCGTCGAGCTGCCCGTTGACGAGCCCGTCGAGGCACTCGGAGTAGGTGTCGAACTCGCGGAGCTGGACGCCGGGCACCTCCTCCTGCACGTTCTTCGCCGAGGTGGAGCCGGAGACCGAGCACAGGCGCTTGCCGTCGAGGTCGTCGACACCACTGATGTCGGAGTCGGAGGCGACGAGGAGGTCCTGACCGGCGATGAAGTACGGCCCGGCGAAGGAGACCTTCTCCTTGCGCTCGTCGGTGATCGAGTAGGTCGCGAAGATCATGTCGACCTGGCCGGTCTCGATGAGGGTCTCGCGCTGGGGGCTGGGCGACTGGACGAACTCGGGGGTCTTGCCGAGCTCCTTGGCGACGTAGTTCGCGACGTCGACGTCGAAGCCGGAGTAGTCGCCGCCCTCCTGGAAGCCCAGGCCGGGCTGGTCGAACTTGATGCCGACCTTCACGGTCTCGCCGCCACCCCCTCCGCCGTCGGACCCGGAGCCGGTGTCGCCGCCGTCGTCGCCGCAGGCCGAGAGGCCGAGGGCGAGCACCGCGGCGGAGCCGAGGGCGAGGAGTCGTCGCTGCTTCATCTGTTTCTCCTTGATCGGACCACCGGGGTGGTCATGTGGGGATCTCTGGATCTCAGGGATCAGTGGGTGAGGATCTTGCCGAGGAAGTCCTTGGCCCGGTCGCTCTGCGGGTTGGTGAAGAAGTCCTCCGGCTCGGCCTGCTCGACGATCTCGCCGTCGTCCATGAAGATCACGCGGTCGGCGGCCTTGCGGGCGAAGCCCATCTCGTGGGTGACGACGATCATCGTCATGCCCGACTTCGCCAGCCCGACCATGACGTCGAGGACCTCGTTGATCATCTCGGGGTCCAGCGCGGAGGTCGGCTCGTCGAAGAGCATGACCTTGGGTTCCATCGCGAGCGACCGTGCGATGGCGACTCGCTGCTGCTGACCCCCCGAGAGCTGCGCGGGGTACTTCGCCGCCTGGTGCGCGACGCCGACCCGCTCGAGCAGCTCCTGGGCACTGGCCTGGGCCTCGGCCTTCTTCTTGCCGCGGACCTTCATCGGGCCGAGCGTGACGTTCTCGAGGATCGTCTTGTGGGCGAAGAGGTTGAACGACTGGAAGACCATGCCGACGTCGGCCCGGAGCCGGGCGAGGGCCTTGCCCTCCTGCGGCAGCGGCTCGCCGTCGATCGTGATCGAGCCCGACTCGAAGGTCTCGAGCCGGTTGATCGTGCGGCAGAGCGTCGACTTGCCAGAGCCCGACGGCCCGATGACGACGACGACCTCGCCGCGACCGACGGTGAGGTTGATGTCCTTGAGGACGTGCAGGTCCCCGAAGTGCTTGTTCACGCCTTCGAGGACGACGAGGGGCTCAGCCATGTCAGGGAACCTAACGGTGACGGGCGTCACCCCGGCACCGTGACCGGCCCTCTGTTGCGCAAGCGAGACCTTTTCCGTCACCTCGGTCGCTCCGGCACGGCGAAGGGGTAGGCCCCACCGTCACCGGCGCGCCCACCCCTTCGTCGTGGCCGGTGCTGAGCTACTTGAGCTCCTTGCTCGAGTAGCCGAGCACCCGGCGGGCGATGACGAGCAGCTGGATCTGCTGCGTGCCCTCGAAGATGTCGAGGATCTTGGAGTCACGGGCCCACTTCTCGAGCAGCTCGGTCTCCGCGTAGCCGGTGGCGCCGGCGAGCTCGACGCAGGCGAGGGCCACGTTGACGCAGGTGCGCCCCGCCTTCGCCTTGGCCATGGACGCCTCCATGGAGTTCGGCTTGCCGTTGTCCGCCATCCACGCCGCGCGAAGGGCGAGGAGGTAGGCGGCCTGGTAGTCGGCCTCCATCTGGAGCAGCTTGGCGGCGGCCGCCGGCTGGGTGTGCGCTGGCCGGTCCGGGTCGGCGACGATGCCTGCCTCGGCCAGCAGGTCGGTCGTCTTGTCCAGGCTGGCCCGGGTCAGGCCGAGGGCCATCGCCGCGACGAGCGGGCGGGTGTTGTCGAAGGTCTGCATGGCGCCGCCGAAGCCGCCCTCGATCGTGATCTCCGGGTCGCCGAGGAGGTCCTCGGCCGGGACCCGGCAGCCCTCGAGGGAGAAGGCGGCGGTGTCACTGGCCCGGATGCCGAGCTTGTGCTCCAGCCGCACGAGCTTCATGCCCGGGTTGTCGCGACGGACGACGAAGGACTTGATCGCCTGCTTGCCCAGGCTGCGGTCGAGCGTGGCCCACACGACGACGAGCTCGGCCCGCTCACCGGCGGTGACGAAGATCTTCTCTCCGTTGAGGACGTACTCGTCGCCGTCCTTCGTCGCGGTCGTCCGGATGGCGCCCGAGTCCGAGCCGACGTCGGGCTCGGTGATCGCCATGGCCGCCCACTTGCCTGCGTAGCGCGCCTTCTGCTCGTCGTTGGCGACGGCAGCGATGGCCGCGTTGCCGAGACCCTGGCGCGGGATCGAGAGGGTCAGGCCCACGTCACCCCGGCAGGTCTCGAGGATGGACAGGACGGAGGAGAGGTTGGAGCCGTTGCGGTTGGCCCCCTTGTCCTTGGCCTTGCGGCCGGAGCCGACGGCGGCGACGTCGCCCTCCTCCGCGCCGTCGTCCTTGGCGCGGGTCGAGGACGACGCCCCGGCTCCCTGACCGGCGCCGGAGTCGCTCAGACCGTCGATGACGGCCGAGACGAGGTCGAGCTCAGCGGGGTACTCGTGCTCGGCACGGTCGTACTTGCGCGAGATCGGCCAGAAGACCTCCTCGGCCATGCCACGAGCCTGCGCGACGAGCGGACGGAACTTCTTCGGAACCTCAAGATCGATCATTGATTCACGTCCTTGTCGTGTCGTGCGCTCAGACGAGCAGGGTGCCCTCGATGAGGCCGGCGCCGCGGAGGTCGCGGTACCAGCGCTCGTTGTCGAACTCCTTGACGAAGCCGTGCCCGCCGAGCATCTGCACGCCGTTGCTGCCCACCTGGGTGAGGTACTGGCTCGTCAGCGATCGGGCCTGGGCGATCTCGGCCGAGGCGTCCTCGCCACGGTCGAGGCGGGCGGCGGCCTTCCACACGACGAGCCGAAGCCCGGCGACCTCGATCGCCATGTCCGCGACGGTGAAGGCGACGGCCTGGCGGTACCCGATCGGCTCGCCGAAGGCCTTGCGCTCGGTGACGTACTGCGAGACGTGGTCGAGCACTGCCTGCCCGACCCCGACGGCTGCCGCCGACCACGCGAGGCGCGCGCGCCGCACCGCGTCGAGGTGGTCCTCGGTGGTGCCGAGGAGGTTGGCGGCTGGGACGCGGACCCCTTCGAGGTGGAGGCGGGCGGTCTTGCTCGCCCGGATGCCCATCGCCGGGTCGTCCTCGACCTGCAGTCCGTCGACGCCGGACTCGACGATGACGAGCCGGGGCTCGCCGTCGAGCACCGCGCTGACGACGAAGAGCTCGGCGCTCTCGGCGCCAGGGACGATCGCCTTGACCCCGTCGAGGACGATCGCGTCGCCCTCGCGACGGGCGGTGGTCCGTGGTGCGAGCGGGTCGAAGAGCGGCTGCGCCTCCATGAGCGCGACTGCCGCCGCGCGCGGCGGGTTGTCGCCGGTGAACTCGGGCAGGTAGGTCGCCTGCTGGTCGGCGTCACCGTACCTGGCGATGGCCGTGGCGACCGCGGCCGGGGCCATGATCGCCGTGGCGATGCCCAGGTCGCCGCGGGCGAGCTCCTCGAGCACGAGGGCAGAGGTGACGGCGGAGCGCTCCTCGGCGATGCCCTCGAGCTCGGCCGGGACGCCGACGAGGTGCAGGCCCATCTCGGCGGCTGCTGACAGCACCTCGTCCGGCACGGCCCGCTCGGCGTCAGCCTTCGCCCCGGCGGGGCGGATGAGCTCGTCGGCGAGCTCGCGCGCGACGCCCTGGATCATCTGCTGGTCCTCGGTGGGCGTGAGGTCGAACTGCTGCTTCGGCTTCGCCGTCGCCGCCCGGGTCGGGTCGCCTGCCCCCTTCGTCTTCTTGAAGGCACGCCCGGCGGCGGTCTGCGCCTTGAAGCCGGTCACGGCGCCCTTGTAGAGGTAGCGCTCGACCTTCGCCCGGACCGAGGGGGCCTTCAGGCCCGGCAGCCCGCCGGCCTTGGCGATGAGTCGGAGCCCGAGACGCTGGCCTTCGTCGGCCAGCGACGTGGAGTCGGAGGAAGCCATCCGGGTGAACCCTTCTCGCGTCACGCTCGTCAGTGAGCTGAGTCCGGCCACGGCGCAGGCCGACGCCGGGTTGTCGGTACGGACAGTACCCGCTACCCGTCGTATCGGTAAACGGATCGGTAACCGTGACCTGCCGCACACCGTTCGCCAGCCCGGACCCGCCCTCCGAGCCGTTCACCGGGCGGACTAACGTGGAAGGGTGGCGAAGACGATCCCCAAGGACAACACCGGTCTCTCGCTGGGCTACCGCTTCTTCTGGCGGCTCCAGTACATCCTGCTGACCTTCATGGGCCCGGCGGACCAGGGCGGCATGCGCGACCCCCGCTTCCGGCTGCGGGCCGAGCGCACGGCTCGGGTCAACGCCGCCCGCCAGGCGCAGGGGCTCGAGCCGCTGGAGACCGACGAGCCGCCGCGCTGACACGCCCCTCCCGAGCACGACGAAGGGCGCCCATCGAGTGATCTCGGTGGGCGCCCTTCGTCGGTGCCGGGTGCGAAGGGGGTGAGGGGCGGCTCACCCCCTTCGCAGGCTCAGCCCTCGGACTTCTCGAGGTCGGCAGCCACGCGACGGTGAGCCTCCCAGATGGCCTCAGGGAGCCCGTCGAACTGCTTGAGGTGCTCCTCGCGGTAGCCCATCTCCTCCTGCCAGCGCGCCTTGTCGATGGTCAGGACGGTGTCGAGGTCGTTCAGCGCCTGCTCGTCGAGGCCGTCGAGGAGGAGCTCGTCGCGCGCGGGGATGGTGCCGACCGCGGTCTTCTGGCCGGTGACCTCACCGTTGCGGTACTGCATGAGCCACACGAGCGGGCGAAGGTTCTCGCGGTAGCCCGGCCACAGGAAGCGACCGTCCTCGCCGCGCTGGAACCAGTTGACGTGGGCGAAGACCGGCTTGTTCTTCGCCTGACCGATGACGTTGAGCCAGTGCTGGGCGTAGTCCGCCTCGCTGTAGCTCATGAAGGGGCGCATCGACATCGGGTCGTAGCGCAGCACCCCCTCCTTGCCGTCCGCGGCGGCGGTCGCCTCGGCACCGAGGGTCAGGCCGTCGTAGACGCCCTCGGCGAGGTCGTCGATCGCCCGGATGAGCGGCTCACGGTCACGCGTCCGACCGCCGAAGATGATGCCGTGGATCTCGACGCCCTTCGGGTCGTCGTAGTCCTTGGCGACGTTCGGGACCTGCTCCAGCGTCGTGGTGAAGCGGCTGTTCGGGTGCGCCCACGGGTCGTCGGCGTTCTCGGCGGCGCGGTCGGCGATGACCTCGCCCTTCCAGTCGAGCCAGCCGTCGACGTCGGAGGGCTTGGGGCCCTTGCCCTCCCACCAGACCTCGCCGGTCTTCTCGTTGTAGGCGACGTTGGTGAAGATGGCACCCGAGCCCGGCTGGATCGAGTCGATCGCCGTGGGGTTGGTCTTCTCGTTGGTGTCCTTGGCGACACCGAAGACACCGTTCTCCGGGTTGAACCCACGCAGGACGCCCTCGTCGTCGACCCAGATCCAGGCGATGTCGTCGCCGTAGAACTCGACGTAGTAGCGGTCGCCGAGCGCGTCGGGCGCCAGCGTCATCGCGAGGTTAGTCTTGCCCGAGGCCGAGGGGAAGCCGCCGGCGATGTTGTACTTCTTGCCGGTCTCCTTGTCGGTGATGCCCAGGAGCATGAACTGCTCGACGAGGAAGCCGTTCTTCCAGCCGTCGTAGGAGCCCTGGCGCAGGCCGTGGGCGATCTTGCCGAGCAGCGCGTTGCCGCCGTAGGAGCTGCCGAAGTGGAGGATGGTCCGCTCGTCGGCAACCGTGACGAAGTTGCGCATGTCGTCGGGGGTGCCCTGCTTGAGGTTCTCTAGGTCACCGGTGACGTGGACGGCCTTGACGAAGTCGTCGCCCATGTCGTTGATGTACTCGACGCCGACGCGGGCCATGCGGATCATCTGCATGACGACGTTGCGGTTGTCCGTCAGCTCGACGCCCGCGGCGAACTTGTCCAGGTCGGACCCCTTCGGGGCCATGAGGTAGGGGATGACGTACATCGTCTTGCCGACGAGCGCGTCCTTCATGTGACCCTCGACGACCGGGCGGACCTCGGAGGAGGGCTTCCAGTTGTTGTACTGGCCCTTGTCCTTCGGGTCGCTCGTCGCGACGATCGTGCGCTCCTCCGAGCGCGCCGTGTCCTTGCTGAAGCTGCGGGAGTAGTACATGCCCTCGCCGACCGGCTTCAGCTCGCCGGCCTCGAGCGCCTCCTGGATGAGGCGGGCGTCGTCCGACGCGCTCACGACCTCGACCCGCTCCGCGCCGGTGTGCTCGGCCCACTTCTTGACGAACTCGGCCACTGCCTGGTTCGTCAGACCAGCCGCCTCAAGCGCCTTGTCCACATCGGCCACCGTCGTGCTCACGCTTCTCCGCCCTTCGAGGTCACCAGGCACGGTCGTGCCCGGTCGCGGAAGCTCCATCGGGTGGCCCCTGTTGCCACCGCGGTCAACGACGTCCGCACCCCAACTCAACCACGTCTGAGGGGCTGACCTGACCGCTGGGGCCGCCCCGCGGCGAAGTGTGAGGGAGTAGTCACGCTCCTCGCGTCGAGCGGTCGGAATCGTCGGAGAACGGCCGCAGAGTTGCAGGCGCCTGCAAGAACCTGCCGGACCGAAGCGCGCCTCAGACCGTCGACTCCTGGACCCACCGCGCGTACGCCGAGGACGGCGCGACCGGGACGGTGAAGATGCACGGCACCTCGTAGGGATGCTCGCGAACGATCCGCTCCTCGAGCTCGGCGACGCGGCCGGCCATCGTATGGAGCATGGCGCGGAGCTCGTCGTCGCGCTCGACAGCGCCCTCCCAGCGATAGGTCGAGGCGATCGCGACCTGGTGGACGCAGGCGACGAGCCGGTCGCCGACGACAGCATCAGCGAAGGACCGCACCCAGTCGGGCGGCCCGGTGACGACGACCTCGACGACCTCGCTCATGGCACCTCACCGTAGACCTCGCCACGCACGAGGGCCCTCGTCGGCGCATCCGCCGGCGAGGGCCCTCGTGGTTCTGTCTCAACACAGAGCGCGCCCGTAGGGATTCGAACCCCAAACCTTCTGATCCGTAGTCAGATGCTCTATCCGTTGAGCTACGGGCGCACGCTGCGCTTCCGCGCAGCGAGGCTCAACGATACAGAACCTCTCCCCCCTTCGCGAAATCGCGGTGCTTGAGGAGCCCGGTGATCTCGAAGCCGTGGGTCAGCAGCGCGGTGGCGATCTCGCCGAGTCCGTGGTTTCACTCGTGCGTCACGGTGTTGGCGAAGGTGGCCTCCTCACCGTCGGCCGACGATGCGTACGTCGTCGGCTCGTCCCACACCGTCCCCTCCTCGGTCTCGAAGTAGGCCCCGGCGAGACCTCCCCCGACCGCCCACAGAGAAGTCACAGCAACGGCATAGCGTGCACCCTGCGCCTCGGTGTCTACTCCTCCTATGAACCACCCTGCCGGCACGCCGAAGCTCACCCGACCCGACGGTTCCCCCGTCCGGGTCCTCGTCGTCGACGACGAGTCGAACCTCACCGAGCTGCTCTCGATGGCCATGCGCTACGAGGGGTGGGAGGTCCGGACCGCAGGGACCGGCAACGCCGCTGTCCGGGAGGCCAAGGACTTCCAGCCCGACGCAGTCGTGCTCGACATGATGCTCCCCGACTTCGACGGTCTGCAGGTGCTGCGGCGGATGCGCGACCATGACGAGAGCGTGCCCGTCCTCTTCCTCACGGCGAAGGACGCGGTCGAGGACCGGGTCGCCGGGCTCACCGCAGGGGGCGATGACTACGTGACGAAGCCCTTCAGCCTCGAGGAGGTCGTCGCCCGGGTGCGAGCGCTCATGCGCCGCACGGCTGTGAGCGCAGCCGAGGGCAGCCCGGTGCTCGTCGTCGGTGACCTCACGCTCGACGAGGACAGCCACGAGGTGACGCGCGGCGGCGAGGAGATCGTCTTGACCGCCACCGAGTTCGAGCTGCTGCGCTACCTCATGCGCAACCCACGGCGGGTCCTCTCCAAGGCCCAGATCCTCGACCGGGTGTGGCACTACGACTTCGGTGGTCAGGCCAACGTCGTCGAGCTCTACATCTCCTACCTGCGCAAGAAGATCGACGCCGGCCGCGACCCGATGATCCACACGATGCGGGGCGCCGGCTACGTCCTCAAGCCCGCCGGCGTCTCCGCCGGGACCCCTCGGTGACGAGGCGCCTGCGGTCGCTGTCGCTGACGACGAAGCTCGTCGCCTCCGTCGTCACCCTCTTCGTCGCGCTCACCGCCGTCACCGGGACGGCGACCGTCCTCGTCATGCGGCACGCCCTGACCCAGCAGGTCGACGACCAGCTCGCCGAGCAGCTCCGGGTCGTCGCTGGCGACGGCCGCGGCCCCGGCGGCTACGAGAGCTCGTGCGAGCGGGAGCGCGGCCCTGGCCGCGGTGAGCAGTCCCTCCTCGCGTGCCTCGACGGCAGCACGGCCACCGGGTCCCTCGTCGAAGGGGGCGAGGAGCTCGCCCTGTCGACCGAGCAGCTCTCGTCGCTCGATGCGGCCGGTGTCGCCGGGCGCCCGCGAACGGTCGACCTCCCCGACATCGGCTCCTACCGCCTCGTCGCCGCCCGGGCCCCCTCGGGAGCGACCGTCGTCACCGGCCTGCCGATGGAGCAGGCCGACGCGTCGGTCGCCACGCTCCTCACCGTGCTGACCGCCACCTCGCTCTTCGGCCTCACCGGGACCGCGCTGCTCGGCGGCTGGCTCGTCCGCCGCAACCTCCGTCCCCTTCGCCGGGTCGCCGGCACCGCCACAGAGGTGAGCCGACTACGCCTCGACGAAGGCGAGGTGGCGCTCGCGACCCGGGTCGCTCCGGAGGATGCCGACCCGCGCACCGAGGTCGGCCAGGTCGGCCTCGCGCTCAACTCGATGCTCGACAACGTCGAGGGCGCTCTCGACGCGCGGCAGCGCTCGGAGTCGCGGGTGCGCCAGTTCGTCGCAGACGCGAGTCACGAGCTGCGCACGCCGCTCGCCTCGATCCGCGGCTACGCCGAGCTCTCTCGACGCGAGCGCGATCCAGTGCCGGCGACGGTCCAGCACCACCTCGGACGGGTGGAGTCCGAGGCGATCCGGATGCAGGGCCTCGTCGAGGACCTCCTGCTCCTCGCGCGGCTCGACGCCGGCCGTCCGCTCGAGCGCGAGCCGGTCGACCTCACCCTCCTCGCGATGACGGCGGTGGGTGACATCACCGCAGCCGCCCCCGGCCACCGGTGGCGGCTCGACCTGCCCGACGAGCCGGTCGAGGTCACCGGCGACCAAGGGAGGCTGCGGCAGGTGCTCGTCAACCTCCTCGCCAACGCCCGCACCCACACGCCCCCCGGCACGACGGTGACGACGAGCCTGCGCGACAAGACCGATGGGGCTGTGCTCGCCGTCACCGATGACGGCCCCGGCGTGCCTGAGGGGCTCCAGGGCGAGGTCTTCGAGCGCTTCACCCGCGGGGACGACGCACGCAACCGGGCCGGTGGGTCGACCGGGCTCGGGCTGAGCATCGTCGAGTCCGTCGTCGAGGCGCATGGCGGTCGGGTGACCCTCGACTCCCGGCCTGGTCGCACGACCTTCGCGGTCTACATCCCCTCCTGAACCCGTAGATGCGGCGCTAGCATGACGTCTATGCCGCACCTACGTATCCAGGAGGCCGCTGACTTCCTCGGGGTCAGCGACGACACCGTGCGCCGACTCGCCGACGCCGGGACCCTGCGCCCAGGGTCGGACGAGGCCGGTCGCCGGACTGTCGACGCGGTGTCCGTCGCGGCCCATGCCCGGAGTAGCGCGCGCACCCTGCCCGACCCGCTCGGGCGGAGCACCTCGGCCCGCAACCGGCTCGTGGGCATCGTCACGGCGATCACCTCAGACACCGTGATGTCCCAGGTCGAGCTCCAGTGCGGCCCCTTCCGCGTCGTCTCGCTCATGAGCACCGAGGCGGTCCGCGAGACCGGGCTCGAGCTCGGGAGCGTCGCGGTCGCTGTCATCAAGTCGACCCAGGTCGTCGTCGAGACGCGGATCAGCGATGCTCCCTGACCCACTCCGGACCTCGATGCGGCTCGGGGTGCGCCGGGCCCTGCACGGAGCCTCGAGGGGCTTCCTCGCCGCGGGCTTCCTCAGCCTCGCGGCGTGCGGCGCCCCAGCCGACGGCGGCTCGGTCGACGGCGGCTCGGTCGACGGCGGCTCGGTCGAGGGGACGACGCTCACGGTCTTCGCCGCGGCCAGCCTGAAGAGGCCCTTGGACGCGATCGCCGAGGGCTTCGAGCAGCAGCACGACGGGGTCGACGTCGTCCTCTCCTACGCCGGGTCCTCCGACCTCGTCGCCCAGCTGCGTGAGGGCGCGGAGGCCGATGTGCTCCTCACCGCGGACGAGGCCACGATGGAGCGGGCGGTGAGCGCAGGGCTGGTCGAGGGCGAGCCGACGGCCTTCGCCACGAACACCATGACGATCATCGTGCCGACGGGGAATCCCGGCGCGGTCACCACCCTGACCGACCTCATGGGCGACGACCTCGACGTCGTCGTGTGCGCCCCGCAGGTGCCGTGCGGCGCCGCGACCAGCCGGATCCTGGGGTCGACGGGTCTGCACCTCCGCCCCGCCTCGGAGGAGTCGAAGGTCACCGACGTCCTCGGCAAGGTCGCCTCGGGGGAGGCGGACGCGGGGATCGTCTACGTCACCGACGCCGCCGGCTCGGACGATGTCGAGGCGGTGGCCATCCCGGCCGAGGACAACACCGCGTCGAGCTATCTCGTCGCCGTCCTGGCCGACAGCAACGTGGCCGTCCAGGCACGCCGGTACGTCGACGCCGTCCTGACCGACGCCGCCACAGACGGGCACCTCCGCGAAGCGGGCTTCGGTGCACCCTGACCAGATGCGCCTCCCCCGCTGGGCGATCGTCCCGGCGGCCATCGGCGCGTTCCTCGTCGCGGCACCGGTCGCCGCGATGCTCCTCTCCGTCGACGCTCGCGAGCTGCCGGCACTCCTCACCTCTGCCTCGTCGCTCGACGCGCTCTGGCTCAGCCTGCGCACCTCCGCGGCCGCCACCGTCCTGTGCCTCGTGCTCGGGGTGCCGCTCGCCCTCTGCCTGACCCGCGTGCGGGCCTTCGACAACGTCGCCGTCCGCACCCTCGTCCTGCTCCCCCTCGTCCTGCCCCCCGTCGTCGCAGGCATCGCCCTGCTCTCCCTCTTTGGGCGCCAGGGGCTGCTCGGCGGCACCCTCGACGCCCTCGGCATGCGCATCGCCTTCTCGACCGCGGCGGTGGTCCTCGCCCAGACCTTCGTCTCGATGCCCTTCCTCGTCGTCAGCCTCGACGGCGCGCTGCGCGCCGTCGGCGACCGCCACGAAGGGGTTGCCGCCACTCTCGGGGCCTCCCCCGCGACCGTCCTGCGCCGGGTCACCCTGCCCCTGGTGCGACCGGCGCTCGTGTCCGGCGCGGTCCTCGCCTTCGCCCGGTCGCTCGGCGAGTTCGGGGCGACGCTGACCTTCGCCGGTTCACTGCAGGGGACGACCCGCACCCTGCCGCTAGAGATCTACCTGCAGCGCGAGAGCGACCCCCGCGCAGCTGTAGCCCTGTCGGTGCTCCTCGTCGTCATCGCTGCCGTCGTCATGGCGCTGGCCCGACCGGACCTGCGTCGATGAGCGCCCTGACCGTGTCGATGCGCGACGTCGAGCGCGATGTCGAGCTCGACCTCGATATCCCCGGAGGCAGCACGCTGGCGCTCCTCGGACCGAACGGTGCCGGCAAGTCGACGCTCCTCGCCGCGGTCGCCGGGACCCGCCAGGTCCCTGGCAGCCTGCGGCTGGGCGGTCGCGACCTCCACCGGCTACCACCGCACCGGCGGCGGATCCCGCTGCTCTCGCAGGACCCGCTGCTGCTCCCCCACCTGAGCGTCCTCGACAACGTCGCCTTCGGGCCGCGAGCCTCCGGAGCCTCGCGCCGCACCGCTCGCGCTCAGGCTCAGGAGTGGCTGGAGCGGGCCGACGTCGCGCAGCTGGCGCAGCGTCGGGCCACCGACCTCTCGGGCGGGCAGGCCCAGCGGGTGGCCATCGCCCGGGCCCTCGCCACGCGACCGGAGGCGATCCTGCTCGACGAGCCGCTCGCCGCCCTCGACGTCGACGCACGCCCCGCGGTCAGGCACCTCCTCGGCGAGATCCTCGCCGACATCACGACGATCCTCGTCACCCACGACATCGTCGACGCGGTGCTCCTCGCCGACGACACGGCCGTCCTCGTCGACGGGCGGGTCGTCGAGCACCGCCCGGTCCGCGACCTGCTCGCAGCGCCGCGGACCCCCTTCGCCGCCCGGATCAGCGGGGTCAACCTCGTGACCGGACGCTCCGACGGGTCTGGCGGGGTCGTGACCGAGGGCGGCACCGTCGCCGGGCTGCCCGACAGCCCCCCGGCGAAAGGGGACCCTGCCGTCGCGACCTTCCGTCCCGAGGACGTCGCCGTGTCGCTGTCGCCGAGCGGCGGGAGCCCGCGCAACGCCTTCGCCGGCAGGGTGAGTGCCGTCGAGCCGGCCGGATCCGCTCTTCGCCTGAGGGTGGCGTCGCCGATCGGCACGGTCCTCGCGGATCTCACGCCGAGCTCCGTCGCGGACCTGCACCTCGCCCCCGGGAGCGAGGTGCACATCGCCGTCAAGGCCACCGCCGTCGCGGTGCAGCCTGCGTGACCGGACGACCGAGGGCCCCGCACCAGGTGGTGCGAGGCCCTCGGCTCGCTGCGGAGGCGGAGGGATTTGAACCCTCGATGGGCGGTTAGCCCAAACCGCATTAGCAGTGCGGCGCCATAGACCGGACTAGGCGACGCCTCCAGACAACCCGCACAGGTTAGCCCGCCGGGCCGATGACCACCAAAGTGGTCAGCCGCAGATGTCCTCGGTCGCGGTGCGCGAGTCGAGCTCGCCCTCCCCCGCGGGTGCGGAGAGGCTCGGCGCGGGGATCGGGTCGGTCCCGAGACGGTTCGGAACCTCGGTAGCCGTCGGAGCACCGGCTCCGAGGACGAGCTGGATGGCCTCGCCGAGCGTCTCGTCCTCGACGAGCTTCGCGCCCGGGTAGGCCGCGGCCACGGTGCGCGCAGCCTCTGCGGAGCCCGTGCCGTGCCGGACCTCGACACCCTCGACCTCGCCCGTCGGGGCGACGTCGCCGACCCCCGCCTGGAAGCCCTGCACCGTGAGGGCGGCCGCCTCCTGGCCGGCCAGCCCCTCGGTCGGGGTGTCGTTGACGACGCTGACAGTGATCGCCTCCGGCGAGACCGTGAGCTTCTTCGGGGTGGGCTTCGACTTGGGCTCCGAGCCCGGCAGCGCGGTGTCGTTGCGCACCGCGTCCCACAGCGCCGCAGCCGGCTTCTCCTTCCACTGCACCCGGTTCGGGTCAGCGGGGTAGGCCTCGGTCGGGACGGTGACGAAGGTCAGCTTGTCGATGCCGAAGGAGCGCAGGCTGCCGGCGATCTGCCGCATGAGGTTGAGCGAGAGGTCCTCGTCGGCGGTCATCGACTGGGTGGCCGCATCGAGGAAGGAGTAGAGCTTGTCCGGGCGGAGGAGCAGCGAGCTCTTCGTCGCCTCCTGCGCCATCGACGACATGAAGGCCTGCTGACGCTTGATCCGCCCCAGGTCCGAGCCATCCCCGAGGGACTTGCGAGCCCGGACGTAGCCAAGCGCGTCCTTGCCGCCGAGCTTCTGCCGACCGGCGGGAAGCTCGACGTGGGCGTCCTCGTCGACGAGGGGCTCGGGCAGGCACACCTCGACGCCGCCCAGCGCGTCCACCATGCGCTGGAAGCCGCTGAAGTCGATGACGACGACATGGTCGAGGTAGACACCGGTGAGCCCCTCGAGCGTCTTGACGGTGCACGCCGGGCCACCGAGGTTGTAGTTGTAGTTCCACTGCCGGATCTCGCCGTTCGTCACGGTCGAGGCAGGGTCTGCGCAGTCCTTGGGCGCCATGGTCATGGAGTCGCGTGGGATGGAGACGACGAAGGCCGACTCACGGTCGGCGGAGATGTGCACGACGAGGTTGGTGTCGGAGTGGGCGCCGCCCTCGACGGTGTCGGTCCCGTACTCGTCGGTCCCGAGCCCCTCCCGGGTGTCCGAGCCGATGACGAGGATGTTGAGCGGACCCTTCGGCCCACCGCTGTTCTCCGGCCGCGAGCCGGACCCGGCGCCGATGTCGAAGCGAGAGATGTTGCCGCTGAGCTTCATCACCGCGGCGATCGAGATCGCGACGACGAGCGCCGCGACGCAGGCAGCCGCGATCGCTGTCCTGCGCATCCGCCGGCGACGCGCGGCGCGCCGACGCTGACGTTCCTCCAGGCGAGCACGGCGAGAGGCGGCACTCTCCACGGAGCTGGCGCCGGCGGCGCTCGGGTCGGTCGGGTCGGTCATCGCCGGGCAGGGTACCGCGTACTCCCGGGACCCCACTGGGAGTAGCGCGAGACTCCTGGTCTGGTGCGATCCGGGGCCGGGACAAGGGGCAGCTCAAGGCGGGCACGACGAAGGCCCCCGGCGAGCCGAGGGCCTTCGTTCGTGCTGCGGTGGTGCGCTGCGGTGCGGCTCGTCTCAGACGGGGCGCACGCGGTCGGCCTGCGGGCCCTTGGGACCCTCGGTGACCTCGAACTCGACGCGCTGCGCCTCCTCGAGGCTGCGGTAGCCGGTGGTGTCGATGGCGGAGTAGTGAACGAACACGTCGGGGCCGCCGCCGTCCTGGGCGATGAAACCGAAGCCCTTCTCAGCGTTGAACCACTTAACGGTGCCCTGTGCCATGGGGTGAATCTCTTTCGTGTGAACCGTGGGACGGGATGTCCCTTGTACTAGCTGCAAGATCCCTTACCCGCGACAGGACCCCAACTGGAGGTCGGGCCGGCGCTACGTGCTCAGTCGTACTGCAACTCGCGCACGACGCTATCAGGATTGGTGTAACCCTGCTCGCCTACCGCGTCGGGCGGGTGCCGATGAGCTCGACGGCCTCGACGTACCCCTTCGTCCCGCGCCCGACGATGACCTCGTCGGCGACGTCAGAGATGTAGGAGTGGTGGCGGAACTCCTCACGAGCGTGGATGTCGCTGATGTGCACCTCGATCACCTGACCGACGACGTTGCTCAGGGCGTCGCGGATCGCGACCGAGGTGTGGGTCCACCCGCCGGCGTTGATGACGACCCCGGCAGCGGTCCGGCGCACCTCGTGGATCGCGTCGATGAGCACGCCCTCGTGGTTGGTCTGGCGGAAGTCCAGCTCCAGGCCGAGCTCGGCCGCCCGAGAACGACACATCGCCTCGACGTCGGCGAGGGTCTCGCTGCCGTAGATGTGCGGCTCGCGCTCGCCGAGGAGGTTGAGGTTGGGCCCGTTGAGGACGACGACGGTCTCGCTCACGCGGCGGGTGTGGGATTTGAACCCACGAGGGGTCTCCCCCTGGTCGCTTTCAAGGCGACTGCACTCGGCCACTATGCGAACCCGCCAGTCGTCCCCGAGGGGACGCCTGCGCTCACGGTAGCCCCCGTCGGCTCAGATGAAGATCGCCGGGTCGAGGAAGGGCAGGTCGAGCGGGTTGACCTCGCGCGAGGCGACAGCCTCTGCCTCGACCTGGGGGAAGCGGTAGACCGCCGGCACGCCGGTCGCGACGGCGCCTGTCGGGACGTCCTTGACGACGACCGAGTTGGCGCCGACCTTGACGTTGCTGCCGACGTGGATCGGGCCGAGGATCTTGGCCCCGGCGCCGACGAGGACGTTGTCACCGAGGGTGGGGTGGCGCTTCACGCGCGCGTGCGAGGTCCCGCCGAGGGTGACCCCGTGGTAGAGCATGACGTCGTCGCCGATCTCGGAGGTCTCACCGATGACGACACCCATGCCGTGGTCGATGAAGAAGCGTCGACCGATGTGCGCCCCGGGGTGGATCTCGACCCCGGTGATGCTCCGGGAGACGTAGGCGAGGACCCGGGCCGGCCAGCGCAGCGTGCGCTTCTGCCACCAACGGTGCGCGATCCGGTGCAGCCAGATCGCGTGCAGCCCCGCCGAGGTGAGCAGGACGACGAGCCGTGAGGTTGCCGCGGGGTCGCGCTGCATGGCGGCATCGACGTCCTCACGGACGGTCATCCACGGGGTCGGGTGCTCCGGCATCGGCGAAGGGGGTGCGAGCAGGTCCACGGGAGAAGTCTCTCCTGGGTCGGAGGGCTGAGGGTGCGGGCCAGGGGCGGGCGCGCGGCGCCCGCCCCTGAACGGCTCAGTCGAGCAGGTCGGAGAAGAGGATCGTCGAGAGGTACCGCTCGCCGAAGCTCGGGATGATGACGACGATCGTCTTGCCGGCGTTCTCCGGGCGCGACGCGACCTGGTCGGCGGCGGCGAGGGCCGCCCCCGAGGAGATGCCGACGAGCAGGCCCTCGTCCGTGGCGGCCTTGCGGGCCCACTCGACAGCGGTCTCGGCGTTGATGTCGATGACCTCGTCGTAGACCTCGCGGTCGAGGATGTCCGGGACGAAGTTGGCGCCGAGGCCCTGGATCTTGTGGGGGCCGGGCTGGCCGCCGTTGAGGATCGGGGACTCCTCCGGCTCGACCGCGATCATCTTCACCTCGGGCTTGCGCTCCTTGAGGACCTGACCGACGCCGGTGATGGTCCCGCCGGTGCCGATGCCCGAGACGACGATGTCGACCTGGCCGTCGGTGTCGGCCCAGATCTCCTCGGCGGTGGTCTCGCGGTGCACCTTCGGGTTGGCCTCGTTGGCGAACTGACGGGCCAGCACACCGCCCCGCTCGGCCGCGATCTCGTTGGCCTTCTCGACGGCGCCCTTCATGCCCTTGGGGCCCTCGGTGAGGATGAGCTCGGCGCCGTAGGCGCGGAGCAGCGCGCGGCGCTCCTTGCTCATGGTCTCGGGCATCGTGAGGACGACGTTGTACCCGCGGGCGGCGCCCACCATCGCCAGGGCGATGCCGGTGTTGCCCGAGGTGGCCTCGACGATCGTGCCGCCGGGCTGGAGCTCGCCGGACTCCTCGGCCGCGTTGATGATCGAGACACCGATGCGGTCCTTGACCGAGCTCGCCGGGTTGTAGAACTCGAGCTTCGCGGCGACCGTCGCGCCGGACTCCTTGGTGTCGATGATCCGGTTGATCTTCACCAGCGGCGTGCGGCCGATGAGATGGGTGACGTCGTCGTAGATGGGCACGAGGGTCCTTCCGGGTCGGGCAATGGGTGCTCGTCGCTAGGAACGAACATGAAGTTATGGATATTCCAACATCCCGTTATCCATAGGAACAACCCGGGTCCGCGCCCCGGACAGGTGACGGCTCCCCCTTCGCCCTCCGACGGGACGACCGGGCGAGAGTGGTCACACGCGCTGCTGACCGGGGACTACGGCCGCATAGGATTCGCGCATGTCCGCTCTGGAGATCGTCGCCACCGTCATCGGCCTGACGTTTACCGTCGTCGGCTGGGCCATGCTGGCCCGCGCCGCCCGGCACTTCGTCAGCACCTTCAAGCTCGGCAAGCCCGACCCGACCCGGGGCGACGCCAAGGGCACCCGTACGGCGACCCTGCTGCGCGAGGTCCTCGGGCACACCCGGATGTCGCGCCTGCCGGTGGTGGCCATCGCCCACTGGTTCACGATGATCTCGTTCGGGGTCCTCTTCCTGACCCTGGTCCAGGCGACCGGTCAGCTGATGGACCCGCACTGGACGCTCCCCCTCATCGGGCACTTCCCGCCCTACGAGTGGATCACCGACATCTTCGCCTTCGCCGGGTTCTTCGGGATCCTCTGGCTGATCTGGGTTCGGCAGAAGAACAAGCCGAGCCGCGCCGAGGGCGAGAACGGGCGACGTTCGCGATTCTTCGGGTCGACCTTCTGGCAGGCCTACTACGTCGAGCTGACGATCCTCGGCGTGGCCCTGTGCATCGGTCTGCTGCGCTCGCTGGAGTGGACCCTCGTCAGCCGCGACCCCGAGACCGAGCACCTCGCGAGCTGGGTCCACTTCCCGCTCACCGGGTGGATCGGCAACGCCTACAACGGCCTGTCGACCGGCACGATCGAGACCCTCATCGTCGTCGTCGCGCTCATCAAGCTCGTCATCAGCTACGCGTGGATGATCACCGTCTCGCTCAACCCGACGATGGGTGTGGCCTGGCACCGCTTCCTCGCGTTCTTCAACATCTTCTTCAAGCGCCACGCGGACGGCCGCACCTCGCTCGGTGAGCTGCAGCCGATGACGGTCGGGGGCAAGCCCTTCTCCATGGAGGCCATGGAGGAGATGGAGGAGTCCGAGGAGGAGATCACCCTCGGGGTCGGCAAGGTCGAGGACTTCACCTGGAAGGGCCTGCTCGACTTCTCCACCTGCACCGAGTGCGGCCGCTGCCAGAGCCAGTGCCCGGCGTGGAACACGGACAAGCCGCTCTCGCCGAAGATGCTCATGATGACGCTGCGCGACCACGCGCACGCCAAGGCTCCGTACCTCGCGGCCGCCCAGGACGCCAAGGGGATCATCCCGTCGCGTCCGGCGAGCCCGCAGACGGCCCAGGGCGCGATCCCTTCGTCCCAGCACGCCGTAGCCCTGGCCGACGAGACGACGGACGCCGAGGGCGCAGTCGCGACCGCGATCAACTGGGCCGAGATGTCGCTCGTCGGCCAGACCGGCTACGACATCGACAACCCCCTGACGGCCTACAACCCGCACGGCCCGGACGCCGTCATCGACGAGGACGTCCTGTGGTCGTGCACCACCTGCGGTGCCTGCGTCGAGCAGTGCCCCGTCGACATCGAGCACGTCGACCACATCGTCGACATGCGCCGCTACCAGAACCTCATCGAGTCGGCCTTCCCGAGCGAGCTCGGCGGCCTCTTCAAGAAGCTCGAGTCGAAGGGCAACCCCTGGGGCATGGGGGCGAAGGCCCGCATGGACTGGGCGAAGGACCTCCCCTTCACCGTCAAGGTCCTCGGGGAGGACGTCGAGTCCGCTGACGAGGTCGACTTCCTCTTCTGGGTCGGCTGCGCCGGCGCCTACGAGGACCGGGCGAAGAAGACGACCCGCGCGGTCGCCGAGCTCTTCGACATCGCCGGGGTCGACTTCGCCGTCCTCGGCAACGGGGAGACCTGCACCGGTGACTCCGCGCGCCGGGCCGGCAACGAGATCCTCTTCCAGATGCTCGCGGAGCAGAACGTCGAGACGCTCAACGAGCTCGGCGCGACGAAGATCGTCGTCACCTGCGCGCATTGCTTCAACACGATCAAGAACGAGTACCCGCAGCTCGGCGGCAAGTACGAGGTGCTGCACCACACCCAGCTGCTCAACCGTCTCGTCCGTGAGAAGAAGCTCGCCCCCGTCCGCCGCCCGAGCGCCCCGGAGAAGTCGAGCCTGAAGAACGTCGCCTCGACCGCGACGTCGGTGACCTACCACGACCCGTGCTACCTCGGTCGCCACAACCAGGTCTACGCGCCGCCGCGTGAGCTCATCGGCGCCCTGCCGGGTGTCGAGCTGCGCGAGATGGAGCGCTCCGGCGAGAAGTCCTTCTGCTGCGGCGCCGGTGGTGCCCGCATGTGGATGGAGGAGCAGCTCGGCTCGCGGATCAACATGAACCGCACCGAGGAGGCCATCGCGACCGGTGCCGAGCGCATCGCCGTCGGCTGCCCCTTCTGCCGCGTCATGCTCAGCGACGGCCTGACGGCCAAGCAGTCCGAGGGCGCCTCGGAGGACATCGAGGTCGTCGACATCGCCCAGATGCTCCTCGCGTCGGTCAAGGAGGCCCCTGAGGCCCCGAAGGCCGGCACGACCGAGTCGCAGGAGCAGGCCGAGGCCGAGCCGAAGACCGCCGTCGCTGCCCCCGCTGCCGGCGCGGGCGCGACGGACGCGAAGCCCGAGGCTCCGTCTGCCGAGGAGACCGCCAAGACCGCGGCTGCCGTCGACGAGGCTGGCGAGGACGGCGACGCCGTCAAGGGTCAGGAGACCCAGCCGACCGCTGCCGACGCGAACGCTGCGCCGTCGTGGGAGAGCGACGCATCCACCGCCAACGCCGCCCCGTCGTGGGAAGACTCGGCCCCGGCACCCGCAGCCGAGCCGAAGGCCGAGGAGGCACCCGCCGCGGCACCGAGCGACGCGTCCAGCGCCAACGCCGCCCCGTCGTGGGAGACCGACGCCGCCACGGCTAACGCTGCTCCGTCGTGGGAGTCGGGCGGTGCCGCTCCGGCTGCCGTGCCCGAGGCGAAGGCCACCGAGGCGGAGGCGGAGAAGCCCTCCGCCCCGGCTGGTGACGACGCTGCGAGCCAGAACGCGGCTCCTTCGTGGGAGACCGATGCTGCGGCAGCGAACGCTGCACCGAGCTGGGAGACCGCCGCCGCCGCGCCTGCCTCCGAGCCGAGCCCGGCCGAGAAGGAGGAGGCTGAGGTCACGACTGAGGAGCCCGTCGCCGAGCAGGAGAGCCCGGCACCCGCCGCGGTCGCTCCCGCCGACGACAGCCTCGCCGCACAGAACGCCGCGCCGTCCTGGGAGACCGGCATCGCCGCTGCTACCGCTGCTCCGGCAACGGAGCCCGAGGCCGTCCCCGCCGAGGAGAACAAGGCCGAGGCGAGCCCCGAGCCTGCTCCCGCCGAGGACGCAGAGCCCGCAGCCCAGGCCGAGTCCCCCGCCGCCACCGAGTCCACCGAGGACAACGTCGGCGGTCAGGACCAGGTCACCGGCTCCGGCGAGCCCGGCCAGCCCCAGGCCGAGGTCACCGCCGAGGAGCCTGCCGCCGAGCAGGAGACCCCGGTACCCGCCGCGGCCACTCCCGCCGACGACAGCCTCGCCGCACGGAACGCCAACCCCTCGTGGGAGACCGGCAGTGCCCCGGCCGCCGCTGCTCCGGCAACGGAAACGGCCCCGGAGCCCGAGTCCGTTCCCGCCGAGGAAAACAAGGCCGAGGCGAGCCCCGAGCGCGTTCCCGCCGAGGACGCAGAGCCCGCGGCCCAGGCCGAGGTCACTGCCGCGGACCAGCCTGAGCCGGCAGCGGACACCCCTTCGTCGGCCACGGCACACCCGGCTCCGGAGGGGATCGACCTCGACGCGCTCCGCGAGGCGAACGCCAAGCCCTCCTGGGAGTGATCTGGGGTTCAGCCCCGAAGGGGGATGCCAGACGCGCGACATACCGCGCCTCTGGCATCCCCCTTCGTCATGACTGCGGCGAGATCACCTCGAGCGGCCGTCGTCACGGGAAGAAGGCGAGCACCTCGTCGCGGGTGACGTCCTCCAGCCGGGCGTGCCGCCAGGTCGGCGAGCGGTCCTTGTCGACGAGCTGCGCGCGGACCCCCTCGGCGAAGTCGCTCCCGTCGAGCATCCGCTCGGCAATGACCGCGTCGGTCTCGAGCACCTCGGCGAGCGACCTGCCCGACCCGGCGCGTCGCAGCGCCTCGAGCGTGATGGCCACAGCCAGCGGCGAGCGGCTCCGGATCGTCTCGGCGGCGGCACGCGCCTCGGCGGAGCTGTGCCCCTCGAGCCGGTGCACGACGACCACCGGGTCGTCCCCCGCGTAGCACTCGTCGATCCACGCCTGCTCCGCGACGAGCCCTGACGGAGACGCCGTCTCCCCGAACGATGCGTCCAGCGGCTCCCCCTTCGCCAGACCGTCGAGGAGTCCCTCGACGGACGCGGAGTCCACGAGCGTGTCGGCGAGCCCGAGCGCGATCGCGTCCCCCGCGCCGAAGGTGGCACCGGTGAGCGCCACGTGCGTCCCGAGCTCGCCCGGCGAGCGGGCCAGCCGGTAGGTCGCGCCGACGTCGGGGAAGAAGCCGATGATCGTCTCCGGCATGGCCATCTGGGTGCGCTCGGTGACGACGCGCAGGTCGGCGTTCATGCCCAGACCCACCCCGCCGCCCATCGTGATGCCGTCCATGACGGCGACGACGGGCTTGCGGTACTCGGCGACAGCGAGGTCGACGGCGTACTCCGCGCGGAAGAAGCGCGCCGCGTCGTCGCCGTCGAGGTGCGCCTGACGCACGGCCCGCACGTCGCCACCGGCGCAGAAGCCCCGCTCCCCCGCGCCGACGAGCGCGACCGCGCGCACCGACTCGTCAGAGCGCCAGGCGTCGAGCACCGCGGGCACGGCGTCCATCATCGACACGTCGAGGGCGTTGATCGCCTTCGGCCGGTTGAGGGTGAGGACGCCGAGCTCGCCACGGACCTCGCTGAGGATCGTGGCCTCGGTCATGCCAGGCCGTTGTCCTGGACGAAGGTCTCGGCCACCGCCTTGGGGTCCTTCTTGTCGATGTCGGTCTGCTTGAGCAGGTCGGCGACGACCTCTGTCGTGAGCTTCGCGGAGACAGCATCGAGGACGGGGGCGACCTTGTCCTGCACCTCGGTCCGCACGAGCGGGACGATGTTCTGGCTGCCGTAGAGCTTCTCGGTGTCCTCGAGGACGACGAAGTCGTTGGCCGCGATCGACGGGTCCGTGCTGAAGATGTTCGCTGCGTCGACCTGGCCGTTCTTCAGCGCCTGCACGGTGGCCTGGCCCGCCTTGAGCGGCCGGAAGGTCTTGAACTTCACGCCGTAGGTCTTCTCCAGGCCGGGGATGCCCTGGACCCTCGTCTTGAACTCCGGCGGCGCGGCGAGGGTCATCTCGCCGGCGACGCCCTCGAGGTCCGCGATGGTCTTCAGGTCCTTGGCGTCGGCCGTCTCCTTGGTCACGACGATCGAGTCGTTGTCCTCGGCGGCCGACTTCTCGAGCAGGGCGAGCCCGTCCGGGAGCGACTCCTTGAGCGCGTCGTAGGTCTTGTCCGGGTCGGTCTCGGCGAACTCCTTGTCGTAGAAGAGCGCGAGCGCACCGGTGTACTCCGGGAAGACCTGGACCGAGTCCTCCTCGAGCGCCTTGAGGTAGACCTCTCGGGCGCCGATGCCCGTCTTCGTCGAGGCCTTGATGTCCTTGGCGTTGAGGGCAGCCGCGTAGATCTCGGCGAGCAGCACGGACTCGGAGAAGTCCGCGGAGCCGACGACGACCTCGCCTGCAGGCGACTCGCCACCACCACCGGCGGACGTCTCCTCGCTGAGCGGGTCTTCACCGCCGCCGCAGGCGGCGAGCGCGCCGACGGCGGCGAGCCCGGTGAGCATGAGGGCGGAGCGGCGGGTCAGGTCGGTCATGAGTTCTCTCCTGCGGTTGCGGTGCTGGTCGGTGATGGACGGAGGCGCGAAGGGGCTGACCCGCGCCGGGCGGGACGCGACGGGTCTGTGGTGAGGCCGGGTGAGACGACGGCCCGCTGGACGAGCGCGGCGATGGCGTCGAGGAGGACCGCGAGCACGGCGACGAGGACGGCACCGCCGGCGGTCTGGGCGTAGTCCTGCACGGCGAGGCCGTCGATGATGAAGCGGCCGAGGCCACCGAGGCCGACGTACGCGGCGATCGTGGCGGTGGCGACGACCTGGAGGATCGAGGCGCGCAGGCCGGAGAGCAGCAGCGGCAGGGCGCACGGCAGCTCGACCTGCCGCAGTACCTGCCCGGGGGACATGCCGATGCCCCGGGCCGCGTCGCGAGCCGCCGGGTCGACCGCCTCGACCCCGGCGTAGGTGCCGGAGAGGATCGGCGGGATCGCGAGGAGGACGAGGACGATGATGCTCGGCGCCGTGAAGTACAGCTCGCCGCTCAGCCGGGGACCGAGCCACAGGACGAGCGCGAAGAGTAGCCCGAGCGTGGGCACGGCGCGGGCAGCGTTGGCGAGCGAGACGAGCCAGCGGCCGCGGCCGGAGTGGCCGACCCACAGGCCGACTGGGATGGCGACGAGTGCGGCGAGCAGCACGACGACGAGCGTGTAGAGCAGGTGCTCCCCGAGACGGGCGAGGATGCCGTCGTCGCCCTGCCAGGACGTGGCGGCAGTGAGCCAGTCGATGATCCCGCCGATCATGCCGACGCCCCCGCCCGTCGCCACGGCGTGAGCAGGCGCTCGAGGAGCCGGATGAGCGCGTCGAAGAGGAGCGCAAGCACGATGCACCCGGCGATGCCGGCGACGAGCTCACCCGGGATGGCGCGGTTGAAGCCGTCGACGAGCAGGTCACCGAGCTGGTTGACCCCGACGAGCGAGGCCACGCTGACGATGCTGACGTTGCTCACCGCGGCGACCCGCAGGCCGGCCGCGATGACCGGGACCGCGAGCGGCAGCTCGACCGAGAGCAGCCGGCGCACGGGGCCGTAGCCGATCGCGGTGGCCGCCTGGACGGCGTCGCGCGGCACGGAGTCGAGGCCGTCGACGACGGTGCGCACGAGCAGCGCGACGGTGTAGATCGTCATGGCGACGATGACATTGACCGGCGAGAGGATCTTCGTCGCGAGGATCAGCGGCATGAGCACGAAGAGCGCCAGCGACGGGATCGTGTAGAGCAGCCCCGAGCCAGTGAGCATGACCGCCCGCAGCCAGGCCACCCGATGGGCGACCCAGCCGAGGACGAGCGAGACGAGCAGCCCGATGACCAGCGGCAGCCCGGCGAGCCAGACGTGCCGCAGAGCCAGCCGGGCGATGTCGTCAGGGTGCGCGAGGATCCAGTCCACCGTCGCCCCCCTTCGAGTCTCCTTCGTCGTCCGGGCGGTCCTGCTCCTCGATGACCGCGACGATCTCCGGGGCGCGGCAGGTCCCGACGAGACGGCCTGCGTCATCGACGACGACCCCGCGACGGCTCGGCGACGAGAGCGCCGCGTCGAGGGCGGCGCGCAGCGAACCGTCCTCTCGGGCGAGAGTCCCGCCGAGGGCCAGGTCGTCGGCAGCGCCGATCGTCTCGAGCGCGTCGGTGCGGGCCCAGCCGAGGGGTCGCCGATCGGGGTCGACGACGAGGGTCCACGGGTCGCGGTGACCGGGACGCTCGACGATGCCGCGCTCGCCGAGGACGGCTGCGGTCTCGTCGTGCAGCGGGACCCGGGCGCCTTCGAAGGCCAGCGAGCGGTAGCCGCGGTCGCGACCGAGGAAGTCGGCGACGAAGCCGTCGGCGGGGTGGGTGAGCAGCTGGTGCGGGGAAGCGAGCTGCGCCAGCCGGCCCCCGACGGCGAGCACGGCGATGTGATCTCCGAGCTTGATCGCCTCGTCGATGTCGTGGGTGACGAGGACGATCGTCTTGCCGAGCTCGCCCTGCAGCCGGAGGAACTCGTCCTGGAGCTGCTCGCGCACGATGGGGTCGACGGCGGAGAAGGGCTCGTCCATGAGCATGACCGGCGGGTCCGCGGCGAGCGCCCGGGCCACGCCGACCCGCTGCTGCTGGCCGCCAGAGAGCTGGCTGGGGTAGCGACGAGCCAGCTCAGGGTCGAGGCCGACGAGCTCCATGAGCTCACGGGCACGCTCGAGCGAGGACGTCTTGTCCTGCCCGAGCAGGAGCGGCACGGTGGCGATGTTGCGCTCGATGGTGCGGTGCGGGAAGAGGCCGCCGTGCTGGATGACGTAGCCGATGCCGCGCCGCAGCTCGGCGGCGTCCATCGACATGACGTCGGCGCCGTCGACCGAGATGGTGCCCGAGGTCGGCTCGATCATCCGGTTGATCATCCGCAGCGTCGTCGTCTTGCCGCAGCCGGAGGGGCCGACGAGCACGGTGATCTTGCCGGTGGGTGCCTCCAGGGTGAGGCCGTCGACCGCGACCGTGCCGTCGGGGTACCGCTTGGTGACTCCGTCGAGCCGGATCATCTGGCGCCCTTCGTCGTGGTCCGGTGACCCAACCTAGCCGCGAAACGGGTCGTCGGACCAGGACGGAGGGGGTCAGTCCCAGACGCGGGCGAAGGGGGCAGCCGCCTCGAGCTCGTAGGCCAGCTCGAGGAGGGTCCGATCGTCTCCTCGTCGTGCCTGGATCATCACGCCGATCGGGCGTCCGTCGGCGGTGCGGCCCATCGGCAGCGAGATCGCCGGGGCGCCGGTGACGTTGTGCAGCGGGGTGAACCCGACGTAGGCGGAGACCCGCTCGAGGTGGGTCTCGAAGTCGAGCTCGGCGGCGAGGTAGCCGATCTCGGGGGTGGTGTGCGTCAGGACGGGGGTGACGACCACGTCGACGTCGCCGAACTTCCGGTCGTACATCGCACCTGCGCCGGCCGTGCGCGCCACGGTGTAGGGGAAGCGGTAGAGCCGCTTGGCGAAGTAGCTCGACAGACCGAGGGTGAAGGGGTCGAGCTTCGCGCGGTCGAAGTCCTTGCCGAACATCCGCGGGCCGTCACGGTGGATGGCGAACGCCAGCATCGACCAGTAGTGCAGGAAGTCGGCCTTGAAGCTCTTCGGCACGGCCGGCTCGTAGGTGTCGTCGACCCGGTGGCCGAGGGAGGCGAGCAGCTCGACCGTGGCCTGGACCGCGGCGGAGGTCTCGGCGTCCGTCGCGGGCGCGAGCGGGCTGTCGATGAGGAACCCGACCCGCAGCCGCCGATCCCCCGGACCTTCGACGAGACCGACCGGGTCCCACCCCTTCGGCGCCTGCTGGGTCTCGGCCGCCGCGAGGTACCGGGCGGTGTCGCGCACGGATCGCGTGAGGACACCGTCGACGACGATCTTCACCGGCATCCGCGTCGTCGTGCTGTCCTCGGCGAAGCGGCCGCGCGTGGCCTTCAGGCCGACCAGCCCGCACGCCGCGGCCGGGATGCGGATCGAGCCGCCACCGTCGTTGCCGTGGGCGAAGGGGAGCGCGCCGGCGGCCACGAGCGCGGCGGTGCCCCCGGAGGAGCCGCCCGAGGAGTAGCCGGTGTGCCACGGGTTGCGGGTGGGCAGCGGGCCGACCCGCTCCGTCGTCGCAGTCCAGCCGAAGGGCGGGCAGGTGGTCTGGACCACCGGGACCGCCCCGGTGGCGAGCAGCTGGGTGGCGACGCCGCCGTCGTGCTCCACGAGGGTCGGTGGGACGGCCTGCGAGCCCATCCGGATCGGCAGGCCGGCGGTCAGGACGTTCTCCTTGATGCCGCAGGGCACGCCGTGGAAGGCCCCCGAGCCGGCCGCGCCGAGCGCGTCCGCCCGGCGCAGGGCGCGCTCGT
>JBHWMJ010000039.1:0-24032 GCA_043423105.1 Marihabitans sp. | reverse complement strand
GGTCGCCGGCGACCGGCGCCGACGCAGCCAGGGACTCCACGGTGATCTCACGCTCTGCCATCTGCGTCGTGACGAAGGTCCGCTCCGCGCTCGCCTCGAGGAGCACGACGCAGATGCCGGTGTCCTCCCCGGGCGTCATCGCCGCCGACAGCGTCACACCCTCCCTGGTGAGCGCCTCCCGGACGAGGTCACCGTTGGGACCCTCGCCGTGGGCTCCCGCGTGGACGCACTCGGCGCCCGAGCGAGCCGCGGCGAGGAGGATGTTCACCGCACCGGCGGCGTACCGGTCGTGGCCCGTCGCCATGACGTTCGCCCCCCGACGGGGCAGTGCCGGCACCGCGACGACGACGTCGACGAGGGCCTGGGCGGTGTGGATGACACGGGACGGCACGGGCGGAACCATACGTGGGCGGTGCGTGGCCGCGTAGCAGGCGCGGCAGACTAGGGGCATGACCGAGCGCCGATTCACCTCCGTCGAGCACGCCCAGACCGCTCTGGCGGAGGCCGGGTACATCGCCTCGGACGCGATCGCCACGACGGTCTACCTCGCCGACGCCCTCGGCAAGCCGCTCCTCGTCGAGGGCCCCGCCGGCGTCGGCAAGACCGAGCTGAGCAAGGCGGTGGCGGCCGCCAGCGGTGCCGAGCTCATCCGGCTCCAGTGCTACGAAGGGGTCGACGAGGCCCGCGCGCTCTACGAGTGGAACCACGCCAAGCAGCTGCTGCGGATCACCGCGGCCGGGGCCCACCACAACTCCTCGAGCGGCGAGGACGATGCGGACTGGGGCACCGTCAAGGCCGACATCTTCACCGACGAGTTCCTCCTCGACCGCCCGCTCCTCAAGGCCGTCCGCTCCGAGGTCCCGACCGTCCTGCTCATCGACGAGCTCGACAAGGCCGACGTCGAGATCGAGGGGCTCCTCCTCGAGATCCTCTCCGACTTCCAGGTCACGGTCCCCGAGCTCGGGACGATCCAGGCCCGGCACACCCCCTTCGTCGTCCTCACCTCGAACGCGACCCGAGAGCTCTCCGAGGCGCTGCGCCGCCGCTGCCTCTACCTCCACATCGACTACCCCGAGGCCGACCTCGAGCAGCGGATCGTCACGCTCAAGGTCCCCGACCTCGACGCGACGCTCACCGAGTCCGTCGTCCGGCTCGTCGGCGCGCTGCGGGAGATGCGGCTGCGCAAGTCGCCCTCGGTCGCGGAGACGATCGACTGGGCGCGCACCCTCATCGCTCTGGGTGGCGACAGCCTCGACCCCGAACTCGTCCGCTCCAGCCTCGGCGTCCTGCTGAAGCACCAGGAGGACATCGACCTCGCGACGGCCAAGCTCGACCTCACCCGTGCCCTCGACTGAGACCGCCGCGCCGACGGCCGCGCTGACCGAGCGGGTCGTCTCGCTCTCGCGTGCCCTGCGGCTGCACGGCGTCACCGTCGGTCCCTCGGAGACCGTCGACGCGGCGGCGGCGTGCGCGGCCCTCGGGGTCACCGACCGCGAGCGCCTCCGCGCAGGCATCGCCGCGTCGATGATGCGACGCGAAGGGGACCGAGCGGTCTTCGACCAGCTCTTCGACATCCACTTCCCCGCCGGGGTGGGCAACCGCAGCGACGTCGGCGAGGTGACGGCGACGCACGACCCTGTCGAGGCCCGTTCGGTCGCCGAGCGGCTGCGCGACGAGCTCGCCACCGCGCTCGCGACGAACGACGAGCGTGAGCTCGAGCGGCTCGCCGCCCAGGCCGTCGCCGAGCTCGGCGCGCTGACGAACGACTCGTCCATGGGCGGCTACTCGGCGAACCAGACCCTCGACCGGCTCAATCCGCAGACGACCATCGCGGCGGCGCTGCAGCGGGCCCGTGACGCCGGCGACGTCATGTCCGGGTCGGGCGAAGGGAGCGGAGGCAGCGGGTCGGGTGCGTCCGGGGCCCACGGGTCCGGGTCGCCGTGGCGTCCGGAGCAGCTGAGCGACCGCTTCGACCGCGACGAGATCCGATCGCGGGTCGCTGCCTTCCGGCGCCGGGTCGAGCGCGAGGCGACCCGACGCAACACCGAAGCGCGCGGGACGGAGCGGATCAGCCGCTACGGGGTGCGAGACCCGTTGGAGCGCAAGGACTTCCTCCTCACCGGCACGACGGAGGCCGCCGAGCTCCAAGCAGCGATCCGGCCCCTCGCACGCAAGCTCGCCGCCCGGCTGGCGGCCCGGCAGCGGCGGCAGTCCCGCGGCTCGGTCGACATCCGGCGCACCCTGCGGCGGGCGATGTCGACCGGGGGCGTGCCGATGAGCCCTGCCTACAAGCACCGGCACCGGTCGCGGGCCGACATCGTCCTCGTCTGCGACATGTCGGGCTCGGTCGCCGGCTTCTCGCGGTTCACGATGCTCCTGCTCCAGTCGCTGGCGGGGCAGTTCCGGCGGGTGCGCTTCTTCGGCTTCGTCAACATCTGCGACGACATCACCGACATCGTCACCGGGTCGAGCGTCGGTGAGGACATCAGCAGCCAGGTCGCGCAGCGGGCGAGCCTGTCGCGCTGGCACGGCAGCAGCGACTACGGCAGCGCCCTCACCGACTTCGTCGACCGATGGCTGTGGTCGGTCGGGCCCCGGAGCACGGTGCTGATCCTCGGCGACGCGAGGACCAACGGCACCGAGCCGCACGTCGAGGCGCTGCGCACGATCGCCGCGCAGGCTCGGCACGTCGCCTGGCTCAACCCCGAGCCCCACTCGAGCTGGGACACCGGCGACTCCGTCGCGGGGCGGTACGCGCAGGTCGTCGACATGCACGAGTGCCGCAACATCGACCAGCTCCGCCGATTCGTCGCCCGAGCCCTCCCCGTCTGACCCCCTCGTCGTTCGAAGACCAGTCGGTCGGGATCCCGGCCGAACGGTCTTCGAATCGTGGGGGCGAAGGGGTGCGCCCCTCGCCGCGACGATCTCCAGGGGATCTCCAGATCGTCCTCCCACGGGCTCCAGGCGCCGCTCCCTAGCCTGATCGCATGACCTCTCCCCCGACCCGTCGCGTGCTCGTCGTCGAGGACGACCCGACGATCAACCAGGCGCTCAACGACCGGCTCGAGGCCGAGGGCTTCGACGTGGTTCGGGCATGGGACGGTCCCGGCGCAGTCGCCGCCTTCGAGGAGCACGAGCCGCAGGTCGTCGTGCTCGACCTCATGCTGCCGGGCTTCGACGGTCTCGAGGTGTGCCGGCGCGTCCAGGCGGTGCGGCCCGTGCCCGTGCTCATGCTCACGGCGAAGGTCGAGGAGACCGACATCCTCGTCGGCCTTGCCGCAGGGGCCGACGACTACCTCACCAAGCCCTTCCGGATGCGTGAGGTCGTCGCCCGCATCCACGCTCTCCTCCGGAGGGTGGAGCGGGCCGCGGAGCTGGTGGCCGCCGCCCGCAGCATCCCGACCGAGGTCGCCGGCCTGCACCTCGACGAGCGCACGCGGCGGGTCGCCGTCGACGGCACCCCGGTCCACCTCACGCCGACCGAGTTCGACGTCCTGGCCCACCTCGTGCGCGAGCCCGGCACCGTCGCCCGCCGCGAGGAGATCGTCGCGGCGGTCTGGGGCTGGGACGACAGCCTCGGCAGCCGCACGCTCGACAGCCACGTCAAGGCCCTCCGGGCGAAGGTCGGTGCTCACCGGGTGAGGACCGTCCACGGCGTGGGCTACGCCCTGTCCGACGAGGAGCACCCGTGATGGACCGCGACGAGCCCCTCGGCTGGATCGGGTCCATCCGCACGCGCCTGGCCGTCCTCGTCGGGCTGAGCGTCGTCGTCGCCGCTCTCGTCGGCGCGCTCGGCACCGAGGTCGGCGTCCCGTTGTGGCTGGGTCTGCCCGCGACGATCGGGGTCGCGCTGCTCGTCACCCGGTGGCTGGCGACCGGGATGACGACCCCCCTTCGCCAGATGACCGAGGCGGCCGGCCGGATGGCCGACGGCGACTACGCCGTACGCCTGCACGCCACGGGCACGGACGAGATCGCCTCTCTCGCACGGGCATTCGAGCGGATGGCTGGGGAGCTGGGCGAGGCCGACGAGCACCGCCGGCGGCTCGTCGCCACGGTCTCCCACGAGCTGCGCACGCCGCTGACCGCCCAGCAAGCCCTGCTGGAGAACCTCGTCGACGGCGTCATCGCCCCCGACGACGCCGCGCTCCAGCAGGCGCTCCATCAGTCCGAGCGGCTCAGCGGCCTGGTCACCGACCTGCTCGACATCTCGCGCGACGACGGTCGCGGCGCCCCCGTCCGGCCCGAGCAGGTCCGGGTGCGAGAGCTCCTCGACCGGGCAGTCGGCGAGGCGGACCTCCAGGCCCGCGGCGTCGTCGTCACAGCCGTCGTGGAGCCGGAGGACCTCATGGTGACCGCCGACCGCGGACGGCTGCAGCAGGTCCTCGCCAACCTCGTCGACAACGCCTTGCGCCACTCCCCCGACGGCGGGACCGTCGGGCTCGTCGCCGAGCTCGTGCCTGGTGAGGAGCAGCGGTGGCAGCTCACTGTCAGCGACGAGGGCCCAGGCCTGAGCCCCGAGCGGGCCGACCGCCTCTTCACCCGCTTCGGCGCCGGGGCGAAGGGGGACCCCGCCGGCGGGACCGGGCTCGGCCTGGCCATCGCGGGCTGGGTCGCGTCGATGCACCGCGGCTCGATCACCGCACTGCCCCAGCAGGAGGGCGCGACCGGCGCCCGGCTGCGGATGACTCTCCCCGTCGATCCCCCCTTCGCCGGACCCCCGGCACCGCACCAGCCCCACCGCCCGCCCGTCCCCGTCGAGGAGCCCTCCGTGACCACCCCCACCGCTCAAGCCGTCGCCCCGACGGCCCCAGCCGCTATCGCCCAGCCGCTCACCACCCTCCGCCGTGCCTGGCCCGAGCGCGACCCGCGCCCCCAGCCGAAGGCGCTCATCGCGGCGCTCGGCGTCGGGCTGCTCGCCGCCCTCCTGCTCCCGGACCACGACCCCGGCCTCGGCCTGCTCGTCGTCCTCGTCGCCGGTGGCCTCTCGCTCTGGCTGGCCTCAGCCCGCCGCACCCGGCCGCTGTCCTTCGCCACGGCCGCACTGGCGATCCCGCTGGCCCTGACGACGGTGCTGCGCGCCGACTTCGGCTACGCCGTCCCGGCCCTCATGACCGCCGCGGTCCTCGCGGTGCTCGCCTGCACCGGCGCGCGCACGCTCACCGGCGTCGCCGCGAGCGCCCTCGCCTGGCCGCTGTCCGCGCTGCGCGGCCTGCCCCTGCTCGACCGGACGCTCAAGGCGCTGACCCGCGGCGGACACCTCGCGTCGACGCTGCGCACCGGCGCCGTCTCGCTCGTCCTGCTCCTCGTCTTCGGCGGGCTGCTCGCGAGCAGCGACGCGGTGCTCGGGTCGTGGGTCGCCGCGATCGTCCCGGAGATCGGTGACAGCACGGTCTTCCGCGTCTTCACCTTCGTCTTCTTCGCGGGGGTGACCCTCGCCGGCCTCTACCTCGCGATCAACCCGCCCGCCGTCGAGGAGCTCGACCTCGCCGACCACATCGGCTACCGCGTGCCAGCCCGCGAGTGGCAGGTCCCGCTGCTCGTCGTCATCGGCGTCTTCGTCGCGTGGCTCGTCGCGCAGACCGCCTCACTCGTCGGGGGGCACGACTACGTGCTGCGGACCACCGGCGTCACCTACGCCGAGTCGGCGCGCCAGGGCTTCGGGCAGCTGCTCGTGGTCACGATGCTCACCCTCGCGCTCGTCACCCTGGTGCGCACCTACGGCCTCGCCCCGCAGCGCCGGGACGAGAGGCTGCGCACGGGGCTCCTCGCTGCTCTGGCCGTGCTCGCCCTGCTCGTCGTCGGGTCGGCTCTGCGCCGCATGGCGCTCTACCAGGAGGCCTACGGCTGGACCGTCGCGCGGGTCGTCGGGACGGTCGGTGAGCTGTGGCTCGGCCTGATCGTCGTGGCGGTGCTCGTCTCGCTCTTCACGGGGTGGCGTCGGCTCGGGCGCCTCGTCGTGCTCACCGGGGCGGCCGCCGTCCTCGTCCTCACGGTGGCCAACACCTCGGCCTTCGTCGCCGAGCGCAACATCGCCCGCTACGAGGCGACCGGCAAGCTCGACCTCGGCTACCTCAGCCGGCTGCCGGACGCGGCCCCGACGATCCACGCGAGCTCGCTGCCCTCGGCGGCGAAGGAGTGCGTGCTCGCCGGGAACAGCACCGACGAGGACGACGCCAATCTCGCCGCGTGGAACCTCGGACGCCAGCGCGCGCAGGAGGTCTACCGCCAGTACCCGACCGACTTCGTGACCCGGGGGTGCGCCGACGTCGAGTGGTAACCCCTTCGGCAGTCGGAGACCGTCCGGTCGTCATCACGACCGGACGGTCTTCGAACAGCGCGAAGGGGTGCGCCGCGTCAGTCCTTGCGGGCGCCGTTGTCGAAGGTCGCCGGGTCGGGGCCGACCCGGCCCTCCTCGCCCTTGTCGAGCTTTTCGATGGCCTTGAGGTCGTCGTCGTCGAGGACGACGTCCTTGGCCGCGAAGTTCTCCGCGATGCGGGTCGGCGTCACCGACTTGGGGATGACGACATTGCCGATCGCAAGGTGCCAGGCGATGACGACCTGGGCCGGGGTCGCGTCGTGCTTGCGTGCGATCTCGCCGATGACCTCGTCGTCGAGGACAGTGCCGCCCTGGCCGCCGATCGGGCTCCACGCCTGCGTGGCGATGCCGTGCTCGTCGTGGAACTCCCGCAGCTCTTTCTGCTGCAGGTACGGGTGCAGCTCGACCTGGTTGACCGCGGGCATGACCCCGACCATGTCGAAGACGCGCTGGAGGTGGTCGGTGGTGAAGTTGCACACGCCGACTGCGCGGGCCAGCCCCTCCTGACGGACCTCGAGCAGCGAGCGCCACGTCTCGACGTAACGGTCGGTCGAGGGGACGGGCCAGTGGAGGAGGTAGAGGTCCACCTGGTCCAGGCCGAGGCGCTCGAGGGAGCCGCGAAGGGCGGTGCGGACCCGATCGACGTCGCCGTGGTCCTCGTTCCACAGCTTCGTCGTGACGAAGACGTCCTCCCGCGGGTAGGGGGCGTGCGCGAGCGCGCGGCCCACCCCCTCCTCGTTGCCGTAGATCCGGGCGGTGTCGATGTGGCGGTAGCCCGCGCCGAGCGCGGCCGCCACTGCCTCCTCGGCGTCGTCTGCGGGGACCTGGAAGACCCCGAATCCGAGCTGCGGGATCTCCACGCCGCCGGAGGACCGGTCAAGGGTCACGTTCTGCACATCAGCCATGCAGTCGACCTTACGGCCCGGACGGGCCCCAGGCCGCCGGGCGCACACCCCGACCTGTGGCCAGACCCACGCTGCGGCGGACGGACGCGGGGTCTCCGCCGGCCCGTCGCCCCGCTAGGCTCCGAGTCATGGCTATCAGCAAAGTCCTCATCGCCAACCGTGGCGAGATCGCCGTTCGTATCGCCCGCGCCTGCAAGGACCACGGCATCGGCTCCGTCGCCGTCTACGCCGACCCCGACCGGGAGTCCCTGCACGTCAAGGTCGCCGACGAGGCGTACGCCCTCGGCGGCAGCACGCCGGGCGACTCCTACCTCCTGCAGGACAAGCTGATCGAGATCGCCAAGGACGCGGGCGCCGACGCCGTGCACCCCGGCTACGGCTTCCTCGCCGAGAACGCCGAGTTCGCGCAGAAGGTCATCGACGCGGGCCTGGTGTGGATCGGCCCCGGGCCGGAGGCCATCGACGCCCTCGGCGACAAGGCCAAGGCCAAGCACATCGCCGTCAAGGCCGACGCCCCCCTCGCCCCCGGCACGAAGGACCCGGTCAAGGACGCCGACGAGATCGTCGCCCTGGCGGAGGAGTACGGCCTGCCGATCGCCATCAAGGCGGTCTACGGCGGTGGCGGTCGTGGCCTCAAGGTCGCCCGCACGATGGAGGAGATCCCCGAGCTCTTCGACTCGGCCGTCCGTGAGGCCGTCACGGCCTTCGGTCGTGGCGAGTGCCTCGTGGAGAAGTTCCTCGACAGCCCGCGCCACGTCGAGACCCAGTGCCTGGCCGACCAGCACGGCAACGTCGTCGTCGTCTCCACCCGCGACTGCTCGCTCCAGCGCCGCAACCAGAAGCTCGTCGAGGAGGCCCCGGCCCCCTTCCTCACCGACGAGCAGCACGACGAGCTCGTGCGCGCCTCGAAGGCCATCCTCAAGGAGGCCGGCTACGTCGGCGCCGGCACCTGCGAGTACCTCGTCGCGAAGGACGGCACGATCTCCTTCCTCGAGGTCAACACCCGCCTCCAGGTCGAGCACCCGGTGACCGAGGAGGTCACCGGCATCGACCTCGTGCGCGAGCAGTTCCGCATCGCCGACGGCGAGGCCCTGTCCTTCGACGACCCGGTCCCCCACGCCCACTCCTTCGAGTTCCGGATCAACGGCGAGGACGCCGGGCGCGGCTTCATGCCCGCCCCTGGCACCGTCTCGACGATGAAGGTCCCCTCGGGCCCGGGCGTGCGCTGGGACGCCGGCATCGTCGAGGGCGACACCGTCGCCGGGGCCTTCGACTCGATGATCGCCAAGCTCATCGTCACCGGGCGCACCCGCGCCGAGGCGCTCGAGCGATCCCGCCGCGTCCTCGACGAGATCGTCGTCGACGGCATGCCGACGGTCATCCCCTTCCACCAGAAGATCGTCAGCGACCCGGCCTTCGCCCCGGCCGACCCGGACGCGCCGTTCACGGTCCACACCCGCTGGATCGAGACCGAGATGACGAACGACATCGAGCCCTACGGCGGTGACGTCGCCGAGGGCGACGAGGCCGGCGAGCGGCAGAAGATCACCGTCGAGGTCGGCGGCAAGCGGCTCGACGTCGTCCTGCCCGCGGGGATCGCCATCGGTGGCGGCAGCGGTGGCGCCGCGAAGAAGAAGGCCCCGAAGCGCAGCGCGGGCAAGGGCGGCGGCGCCGCGGCGTCCGGCGACTCGCTCACCGCACCGATGCAGGGCACGATCGTCAAGGTCGCCGTCGAGGAGGGCCAGCAGGTCGCCGAGGGTGACCTCGTCCTCGTCCTCGAGGCGATGAAGATGGAGCAGCCGCTCAACGCCCACAAGGCGGGCGTCATCACCGGGCTGTCGGCCGAGGCCGGCGCGACCGTGAGCAACGGCGCCGTGCTCTGCGAGATCAAGGACGCGGAGTAGGGTCCACCCTCATGAGCACGGATCAGGCCCGGGGCGCACGCCCCGGGCCTGATCCGTCTGCCGAACCGGGTCGAGCCTGGCTGGTCATCACGATCCTCGCGCTCTGCGGGACGATCGTCTCGCTGCAGCAGACGATGCTGCTGCCGCTGCTCCCCGAGCTGCCCGATCTGGTCGGCACCTCGGCCGCGGGCGCCTCGTGGATGGTCACCGCGACCCTCCTCGCCGGCGCGGTCGCCACCCCGGTCGCCTCGCGCATGGCCGACATGTACGGCAAGCGCCGCGTCATGCTGCTCATGCTCGCGGTGGTCGCCACCGGCAGCCTCGTCGGCGGGCTCTCGGACGGTCTCCCCCTGCTCATCGTGGCCCGCCTGCTCCAGGGCTCCGGCATGGCGATCGTGCCCATCGGCATCGCGATGATGCGCGACGAGCTGCCGAGCGACAAGGTCCCGCTGGCCGTCGCGATCATGAGCGCCACCCTGGCGATCGGCGCCGGCGTGGGCCTCCCGCTCGGCGGGCTGCTCGCCGAGCACCTCGACTGGCACGCGATCTTCTGGCTCCCGGGGATCCTCGCCGTGCTGCTGGCCGCCGCTGTCCGCGCCGTCGTCCGGGAGTCGCCGATGCGGACCGCGGGCACCTTCGACCTGCTCGGGGCAGTCCTGCTCAGCGCGGCCCTCACCCTGCTCCTCGTCGCCGTGTCCCAGGCGTCGAGCTGGGGCTGGGGCGACCTGCGCACCGTGGCCGCGGTGGCCACCGGCATCGCGATCCTCATCGTCTGGGTGCCGCTGGAGCGCCGGGTCCGCAACCCGCTCGTCGACCTGCGCACCGCGATGGATCGACCGGTCCTCATCGCCAACGTCGTCTCGCTGCTCATGGGTTTCGGGATGTTCGTCAACATGCTCGTCACGACCCAGCAGCTGCAGGCGCCCCCGGAGACCGGCTACGGGCTGGGCCAGGGTCTCATGGAGAGCGGGTTGTGGATGGCTCCCGGCGCGATCGCCTTCGGCTTCATGGCACCGGTCTCGGCCGCGATCACCCGACGCTGGGGCACACCGACCGCGTTGATCGTCGGCGGCCTCATCATGGGCGGCACGTACGCGGCCCGGGTCTTCCTCAGCGACAACCTCGCCCTCGTCGTCCTCGGCTCGGTCATCGTCTCTGTCGGCACCGCGGTCGCCTACTCCGCCCTTCCGACCCTCATCATGCAGGTCGTGCCGGCGACGGAGTCGGCCGCGGCCAACGGGCTCAACACCCTGCTCCGCTCCGTCGGCACCTCCGTCGGCAGCGCGCTCGTCACGGCGGTCTTCGCCGCGAGCACGCTTCGGCTGGGCGAGCACGAGGCACCCTCGCCCCAGGCTCTGGCGGCAGCCTTCTGGCTCGCCGCCGGCGCGTCGCTCCTGGCTGTCGCGGCCTCCCTGCCGCTGACCCGCATCCCGCGCCTCTCCCCCGCCCGAGCTGTCCCGATGCAGACCCTCGACCTGGTGACCCACGGCCAGGTCCAGGACCGCGACGGGCGCCCGGTGGGCAACGCCGTCGTCACCGTCATCGGCGCGATGGGTGAGCACGTCGACTGGGGGCGCACGGACAGCACGGGCGCCTACTCGGTCGGCCTCGCCGGGCCGGCCAGCTATCTCTTCGTGGTGTCCGCGCCGGGGTGGAACCCGACGTCGGTGCGCGCGGAGGTCGGCGTCGAGCAGTCGCCGCCCCTCGTGACGCTGCAGCAGCCCGTCGTGGTCTCCGGCCAGGTCCTCACCTCTGGCGGGGAGCCCGGCGACGGCATCGCCGTCGTGCTCACCCGCTCGGACGGCGGGACCGCGGCCATCACGCGGACCGACCCCGACGGGCGGTACAGCATCCCGCTCGTCGGGGTCGGTCAGTACGTGCTCACCGCTGTGGACCGGGCGACCAACGACATCACGACCGCCTCGGTCGCCTCGGACGGGCGCACCCAGCGGATCGACCTGCGGCTCGAGCCCGCCTCGGTTGGTCTGGCCGCCGCGACCTCGGATCAGCCGGGCAGCCGCCCTTCGCCCTCCGACTGAGACGCAGGCTCGGCCGGCCGCGTCTGCGGATCGGCGTCAGGCGCGGTGGTCGGGTCCGGCGCGGTGGTCGGGTCCGGCGCCGGTGCCGGCGAAGGGGTGGTCTGCGGCTCGGGTGCCGGCTGGCCGGGAGTCTCCTGCGGGGCACCGCCCGGGCCCTCCCCTGGCGTCGCCGGCCCGGTCGGGTCCTGCGGCTGCGGGTCCTCCGGAGCCGGCGCGGGGTTCGGAGCCGGGGTCTCCTCGGGCGCCGAGCTGTTCTCCGGCAGACCGAGCTGCTTCTCGACGAAGTCGCCGCCGGCCTCGATGACCGAGTCGAACCGACCGCCCGTGCGCTGACTGATGGCGTCCTCGACCTGGTCGATGGCGCTCCGTGCGTGCTCGGGGTTGTCGCGAGCCATGTCTCGGGCCTTGTCGGCAAGCTCGCCGCCGGTGATCTTCTGGGGGTCAGACATGCGCTCCTCCTCGTCCATGCCGGACCGAGTGCCCAGCCCGTCGATGCTAGGCCGAGCCGGCGGCTCGAGCGGCGCGCGGCGACCCCCTCTCGCCCGGCGCCCTAGTCGATGACGAAGAAGCTGACGACCAGGACGGCGAAGGGGATGACGGCCGCGAGCGCCGTGCCGGCCGCAGCCCACGGCCAGGCCCGGCGACGACGCCACAGCTGGACGAGCGCCACGCCGGCACCGACGAGCCCGACGGCGGGGGCCGCGACGAAACCGGCCCCGAGGACCACGCCGAACGTCTCGCACTCGCCCGGCCCGCACGCGGTCGTCCCCATCGTCGTGAAGCCGAGGAGCATGAAGCCGACGAGGAGCACGACCGGGAGCAGCGCGAGGACGACGACGAGAGTGACGACGAGGTCGGTCGTGCTCACCGGGGGCCGGGTGGTCGAGGACGACCCGGGTCCGTGCGCGAGGTGCGGGTGGCTCACGGCGAAGGGGGCTCAGGCGTCGCCGTCAGTGGGGTGCAGGCGGCGCGCTGCCTCGGCGAGGGTCCCGGTGAGGGAGGGGTAGACGGTGAAGGTGGCGGCCACCTGGTCGACGCTCAGCCTGTTCTGCACCGCGATCGCGACCGGGAAGATCAGCTCGGACGCCCGGGGTGCGACGACGACACCGCCGAGGACCGTCCCGACGCCGCGGGAGGCGAAGAGCTTGACGAAGCCCTCCTGGATGCCGAGCATCTTCGCTCGCGGGTTGCGGGCCAGCGGCATCGTCACGGCCTCGACGTCCTCGGCCTCGTCCGCCTGAGCGGCGGTCATGCCGACCGTGGCGATCTCCGGGTCGGTGAAGACGTTGGCGCTCACCGCACCAAGGCGAAGGGGTGCCACGGCGTCGCCGAGCGCGTGCGACATCGCGATCCGTCCCTGCATCGCGGCGACGGAGGCGAGTGCGAAGACCCCGGTGCAGTCACCCGCCGCGTAGACCCCGCGGACCGACGTCCGAGAGACCCGGTCGACGACGATGTGACCCGACTCGCTGAGCTCGACGCCGGCCTCCTCGAGACCGAGACCCTCGGTCTGCGGGACGGCGCCGACGGCGATGAGCACATGACTTCCCTCGACCTCACGGCCGTCGGTGAGCCGGACGACGACCCCTTGGTCACGACGCTCGGCGGCCTCCATGCGAGACCGGTTGAGGACCTCCATGCCGCGGCGGCGGAAGACGTCCTCGATGACGGCAGCGGCGTCCTGGTCCTCGCCCGGCAGGACGAGGTCACGCGAGGAGACGAGCGTGACCCGGGTGCCGAGGCCGAGGAAGCCCTGGGCGAGCTCGGCGCCAGTGACACCGGAGCCGACGACGATCAGGTGCTCGGGGATGTCGGTGAGGTTGTAGATCTGCTGCCAGGTGAGGATCCGCTCGCCGTCGGGCACCGCCGTCGGCAGCACGCGCGGGGTCGCCCCGGTCGCGACGAGGACGACATCGGCCGACAGACCCTCCTCGCCCCCTTCGCCGTCGACGACGACGTGGCCGGGTCCGTCGAGCCGACCCGAGCCGCGGACCACCCGCACCCCGACCTCGGCCAGGCGCGTCCCGATGTCGTCGGACTGGGCCGCCGCGAGCTCCAGCACCCGCCGGTTGACCGCGCCGAGCTCGGCGACGGCGTCGGTGACGTGATCACCCTCGCGGTCCTCGAGATGCACCCCGAGCTCGGCGGCCGTCTCGAACTCGGACATGTAGTCGGCGGTCGCGATGAGCGTCTTGCTCGGGACGCAGTCGGTGAGGACGGCGGCACCGCCGAGCCCGTCGCGATCGACGACGGTGACCTGCGCGCCGAGGTGCGCCGCGACGAGCGCCGCCTCGTACCCTCCGGGGCCGCCGCCGATGATCACCACTGAGCTCTCGTGCGTACTCACGGACCCATCCAACCACCTGCGCTCGCGGAGCCTGCTGGCGGCACATCGCCGCGATAGCCTTCGTCGGTGCATCACGAACCCGCCTCCCTGAGCCTCGACGACCCCACGACGGACCCTCGTGACGTGGCGCGCGCTGCCGCCGCCGTCATCGCCGAGCGCACCGGGGTCGAGGGCCACGACGTCGCGCTCGTCCTCGGCTCCGGGTGGGGCGAGGCGGGCGACCTCATCGGCGAGACCCTCGCGACCATCGACAACGAGGATGTGCCCGGCTTCGCCAAGGCCGCCGTTGTCGGCCACTCCGGCACGATGCGCTCGATCGCCATCGGCGACACCGGTCGGCGCGCGCTCGTCTACGGCACGCGCACCCACTTCTACGAGGGGCGCGGCGTGCGCGCCGTCGTCCACGCCATCCGGACCGCCGCCGCGGCCGGCTGCTCGACCGTCGTCCTGACGAACGGGTGCGGCGGCCTGCGCCGCGAGTGGGCGCCCGGCACCCCCGTCCTCATCAGCGACCACATCAACCTCACCGCGACCTCGCCGCTCGAGGGGGCGACCTTCGTCGACCTCACCGACCTGTACTCAGAGCGGCTGCGCGGGGTCGCGCGGGAGGTCGACCCGAGCCTCGACGAAGGGGTCTACGTCCAGTTCCGCGGCCCCCACTACGAGACGCCCGCCGAGGTGCGGATGGCCGGGACGCTCGGCGGCGACCTCGTCGGTATGTCGACGACCCTCGAGGCGATCGCTGCCCGCGAGGCCGGCCTGGAGGTCCTCGGCATCTCTCTCGTGACGAACCACGCCGCAGGTGTCAGCGACGTCCCGCTCTCGCACGACGAGGTCGTCGAGGCCGGACGTGAGGCCGCCGCACGCTGCGGCCGGCTGCTCGCCGACATCGTCGGCCGCATCTGAGGAGGGCACGATGCCGTACATCGGACGTCACGGAGGGTCCGCCCCCGCGGGGCCCTACGACGACCTCGTCCTGGCCGCCCGTGAGTGGGCAGCGGACGACCCCGACGAGACCACCCGGGCCGAGCTGCTCGCCCTCGTCGAGACCGTCGAGGGCGGTGGCGAGGCCGCTGACCTCGCCGCGCTCGACCTCGCCGACCGGTTCACCGGCATGCTCGAGTTCGGCACCGCGGGGCTGCGCGGAGCCCTCGGCGCCGGACCGCACCGGATGAACCGTTCGGTCGTCATCCGGGCCGCGGCCGGCCTCACGGCGAACATCGCCCACCACCTCGACGAGGCAAGGGCGAAGGGGGGCGACGGCACCCCCTTCGCCCCGAACGATGCCCCCGTTGTCGTCATCGGCTACGACGCCCGCCACCGCTCTGACGAGTTCGCCCGGGACACCGCGGCCGTCGTCACCGGCGCGGGAGGCCGCGCGATGGTCATGCCCCGGGTGCTGCCGACGCCGGTGCTCGCCTTCGCCACGCCGTGGTCGGGCGCGGACGCGGGTGTCATGGTCACCGCGAGCCACAACCCGCCGCAGGACAACGGCTACAAGGTCTACCTCGACGACGGCAGCCAGATCGTGCCGCCGACCGACGCCGAGATCGCCGCCCGGATCGCTGCCATCAAGCGCACCTCGGACGTCCCGCTCGCCGACGACGGGTGGGTCACGCTCGGCGAGGAGGTCATCGACGCCTACCTCCAGGCGATCACCGGGCTGGTCTCCCCCGACTCGCCCCGCGACGTCCGGATCGTGCACACCGCGCTGCACGGCGTCGGCACCGACACCGTCGTCGCCGCGCTGACCCTCGCCGGGTTCCCCGAGCCGGAGCTCGTCGAGGAGCAGGCCCAGCCGGACCCGGACTTCCCGACCGTCGCCTTCCCCAACCCGGAGGAGGACGGCGCGCTCGACCTCGCCCTCGAGGCCGCACGCACCTCCGGCGCCGACGTCCTCATCGCCAACGACCCGGACGCCGACCGCTGCGCCGTCGCCGTCCCCGACCCGGCCACCGACGGCGGGTGGCGGCTGCTGCGGGGCGACGAGCTCGGGGCCCTGCTCGGCAGCCACATCGTCATGCGCGGCGTGCCCGAGGGCCACGCCTTCGCGTGCTCGATCGTCAGCTCGCGCCTGCTCTCCCGGATCGCAGCGGACGCCGGGATCCGGCACGAGGAGACGCTGACCGGATTCAAGTGGATCAGCAAGGTCGACCGGCTCGCCTACGGCTACGAGGAGGCACTCGGCTACTGCGTCGCGCCGCAGTGGGTCCGCGACAAGGACGGCGTGAGCGCCGCGCTGCTCGTCGCCGAGCACGTCGCGATCCTCAAGGCCCAGGGGCGCACCCTCCTCGATGTCCTTGACGACCTGCACCGCGCCTACGGGGTCCACGCCACCGATGCCTTCTCCGTCCGGGTGGCCCGGGTGGAGGAGGTCGCCCCGGTGATGCAGCGCCTGCGCGAGAGGCCTCCCTCATCGATCGCCGGGGTGGCGGTCGAGCGCTTCGACGACCTCGCGGCTGGCGAGGGTGGCCTGCCTCCGACCGACGGGCTGCGCTGGTACCTCAGCGACGGCTCGCGCGTCATCGTCCGCCCCTCCGGCACCGAGCCGAAGCTCAAGGTCTATCTCGAGTCCGTCGAGAAGCCGGTGCCCGCGGACGGTACGGACGGTCTCGCCGAGGCGCGGGCGGTTGCCGGCGAGCGGCTCGCAGCGCTGCGGACGGACCTCACCGCGCTCACCGCGCTGTGACCGGCCGCGTCGTCGTCTTCGCCGGACCGTCCGGCAGCGGCAAGTCCCGCCTGGCGGAGCGGCTGAGCCGGCGCCTCGGCTGGCCGATCGTGCGGCTCGACGACTTCTACCACCCGATCGACCACCCGGGCTTGCCGCGCAGCGAGACCCTGGGGATCGTCGACTGGGACGATCCGCGATCCTGGGACGGAGAGGCAGCCCACACGGCGCTGACCCTGCTGCTCGACAGCGGCCGGTGCGAGGCGCCGATCTACGACCTCTCCGTCTCCGGGGTCGTCGGCCGCCGGGAGCTGTCCTGCCGGCCCGACGACCTCGTCATCGCCGAGGGCATCTTCGCGGCGGAGGTCATCGACGGCCTGCGCGAGCGCGGTCTGCTCCACTCCGCCTGGTGCGTGCGGCACCATCCCGTCGTCACCTTCGGGCTGCGCCTGGTCCGCGACCTGTCGGAGCGACGCAAGCCGCCGCTCACGCTGCTGCGCCGGGGCCTGGTCCTGCTCCGGGCCGAGCCGGCGGTCGTCGCCGGCCACGTGGCGAGGGGCGCCCGCGCAGCGAGCCCCCGCCGGGTCGAGCAGCTCCTCACCACCACCGGGCGCCACAGATCCGAACTTCCTTAAGGAAGTGCCGTCCGCTCACGAACGTTCGTGAGCCTGTTGTCACCTTCGTGAGCGGATTCCGGGCCTGTGGATGACTGGCACGGGGCGAAGGGGGAGCCGGCCAGGCTGTGGGGATGCGCGACATCGACCTCGGGAGCCTCGGCGGCATCGCCGTCTTCAGCACCGCCCAGGCGGAGCGTCACGGCATCAGCCGCCGCACGCTGCACGACCTGGTGCGCCGACGCCGGATCACCAAGGTCCTCCACGGGTGGTACACCGCCATGGCCGTCCCCGACGACGAGACGCGCCACCGGCTGGCCGCCATCGCCGCCGTCCAGCTCTACGCCGGGCGCGCCGTCGCCTCGCACCACTCCGCACTCGTGCTCCACGGGCTGCCGTTGCACCAGGTCGACCTCCGACGCGTCTACCTCGAGCGCTCCGACACCGCCCATGGGCGAGCGCGCTCAGGGGTCGTGCTGCGTGCCGGGCGTTCGCTGCGTACCACCGTAACCATGGAGGGCTGGGCCACGCCCGTCCCTACGATCAGCGTCGCCGACGCCTGCATCCTCTCCGGGGCCGTCCACGGAGCCCCAAGCGGGCTGGTGGCCGCCGACGCCGCGCTGCGGCGGGGGCTGTGCGATGCCGACCAGCTGACGCGGGCCGTCGATCGGGCGAAGGGGTACGCCGGCATCGAAGCGATCCGCGCCGCCGTCCGCTTCGCCGACGGCCGTCACGAGTCGCCCGGGGAGACGCTCACGGCGATCGCCCTGCGGGCGACGGGCATCCCCTTCGAGCCGCAGGTGGACATCTGGACGCGCAGAGGGCTGACCCGGGTCGACTTCCGCAACGAAGAGCTCAAGCTGATCGTGGAGTTCGACGGGCTGGAGAAGTACGGGGTCGCCCGGGACGCTGCCGCCGAGCCCGACGCCGCGCAGGACCCCGCTGCCGTGGTCGTCGCCGAGAAGCTCCGCGAGGACGCCCTGCGGGCGCTCGGCTACCGGATCGCGCGGATCGTGTGGAGCGACCTGTTCGTCGAGGGGCGCGTGCACGCCCTGATCCGGCAGGCCCTGGCCGAGGATGCCGCCTGACCGGTCCTCCCGTCGACCAGACCTCAGGCGACGCGGCCCGCACGACGGGCGCCGTAGGCTGACCGCCATGCGTTCCCCCTTCGCCCCCGGCAGCACGATCTCGGTGCAGGATGTCGCCGACCTCATCGACCACGCCCTCCTCAAGCCCGAGCTGACGCCGGCCGAGGTCGCCGACACCACGCGGGCGCTGGCCGCGCGCAGGATCTGGAGCGTCTGCGTCCGCCCGAGCGACGTGGCCCTCGCGAAGCAGACGATCGCCGAGGTCCAGGGAGCACCGACGCAGGTGTGCACGGTCATCGGCTTCCCGCACGGCACGACGTCGACCGCGGCGAAGGTCGCCGAGTCCCGGCAGGCGCTCGCCGACGGCGCCACCGAGCTCGACATGGTCCTCAACATCGGCCGCCTGCGGGGTGGCGACCTCGCAGCGGTCCGCGACGACATCGCGGCGGTCGTCGAGGTCGGCCACGCGGCGGGTGCCGTCGTCAAGGTGATCTTCGAGACCGCGCTCCTCGACAAGCAGCAGAAGGTCGACGCCTGCCGTGCGAGCGCGGACGCGGGTGCCGACTTCACGAAGACGTCGACGGGCTTCGCCGGGGGCGGCGCCACGCTGCCCGACGTTCGCCTCATGCGCGCGCACACCCCTTCGTCCATGGAGGTCAAGGCCTCCGGCGGGGTGCGCGACATCCCGACGCTGCTGGCGATGCTCGCCGAGGGAGTGACCCGGATCGGCACCTCGAGCACGGACCTGCTGCTCGACGAGGCGGAGCGCTTCGCGGCTGCGGGCGATCTCGTCGTTCCTCAGCCGGGTCAGGACTGCGCTCTCCCCGCCCCGACCGGGTACTGACAGAGGCTCACGACCGTTGTCATCCGCTCACGAACGTTCGTGAGCGGATGAGACAAACTGAAGGAAGTTCGGATCTCTCAGCGGGTGGCGCCGGCGGCGGCGTAGGCGGGCTTGATCGTCTCCTCGATGAGGGCGAGCCGCTCGTCGAAGGGGAGGAAGGCCGACTTCATCGCGTTGGTCGTCACCCAGCGCAGGTCATCGATGGTCCACCCCGCCTGCTCGACGAGGGCACGCATCTCGGTCGTCATCGATGTCCCTGACATCAGCCGGTTGTCCGTGTTGAGCGTGACCCGGTAGCGCAGGCGCGCGAGCGCCGTGATCGGGTGCGCAGCGATCGAGGGAGCCGCGCCGGTCTGGACGTTGCTGTGCGGGCACATCTCCAGCGGCACCCGGGTGTCACGGACGTACGAGGCCAGCCTGCCCAGCCGCAGGGCGGGTGGGTTTACCGACGCGGCCTCGTTCGCGCCGGCCGGGTCGTCGGTCACCGTCCCGTCGCCGAAGGCGATGTCGTCGACGATCCGCACGCCGTGCCCGAGCCGGTCGGCACCGCACACCTGCAGCGCCTCCCAGATCGACGGCAGCCCGAAGGCCTCGCCGGCGTGGATCGTGAAGTGCGCGTTCTCGCCCTTGAGGTACTCGAAGGCGGCCATGTGCCGGCTCGGCGGGAAGCCCGCCTCGGCCCCGGCGATGTCGAAGCCCGCGACACCCGCGTCGCGGTAGCGCACAGAGAGCTCGGCGATCTCGCGCGAGCGGGCCGCGTGCCGCATCGCGGTGAGCAGCGCCCGCACGACGATCGGCCGCCCCGCGTCGGCAGCCATCGCCTCGCCGTCCCGGAAGCCGGCGTTGACCGCCTCGACGACCTCCGGCAGGGCCATCCCCCGCTCGAGGTGCTGCTCCGGCGCGTAGCGCGACTCGGCGTAGACGACCCCGTCCGCCGCGAGGTCGAGGACGCACTCCCTGGCCACCCGGTAGAGGTGCTCGGGGGTCTGCATCACCTCGACGGTGTGCTCGAAGGTCTCGAGGTAGCGCACGAGAGACCCGGAGTCGGCGCTCTCCCGGAACCAGGCCCCGAGCTCGTCGCTGCTGCCGCTCACGGGCAGCTCGTGGCCGATCTCGTCGGAGAGCTCGAGGACCGTCTCGGGTCGGACGCCGCCGTCGAGGTGGTCGTGGAGGAGGGCCTTGGGCAGGCCGGCTATCGTCTCGGGCGAAGGGATGCCCGCCGGCGTCGTCATGACGCCTCACCCTCGGCGCTGATCCGGTCGATGACGACGGATCGGTCAGCGGCCCCTGCGGCGTCGCCACCGATGCCCCAGGCACCCTCGAGCGCCTCGCGGGCCCGTCCGAAGCGCTCGGGCGTGTCGGTGTGCAGCGTCATGAGCGGCTGCCCCGCGCGCACCTCGTCGCCGGGCTTGGCGTGCATCTCGATGCCAGCGGCGGCCTGCACCGGGTCCTCCTTGCGGGCGCGGCCGGCGCCGAGGCGCCAGGCGGCTAACCCGACCGCGTAGGCGTCGAGCGTCGTGAGCACCCCGTCCGAGTCGGCGAGCACGGTCTCGGTCTCGCGCGCGGTCGGCAGCTCGGCGTCGGGGTCGCCGCCCTGCGCGGAGATCATTCTCCGCCAGACGTCCATGGCCCGGCCGTCGGCGAGGGCGGCCCGGACCTCGTCCTCATCCTGCGGCCGACCTGCACCCGCGAGCATCTCGACGGCGAGCGCCACGGTGAGGTCGACGACGTCCTGCGGTCCGCCGCCGGCGAGGACCTCGACGGACTCCCGCACCTCGAGCCCGTTGCCCGCCGTGAGCCCGAGCGGGGTCGACATGTCGGTGAGCAGGGCGACGGTGCGCACGCCGGCGTCGGTGCCGAGCCCGACCATCGTCTCGGCGAGCTCGCGGGCGTCGCTCTCGGTCTTCATGAATGCGCCGCTGCCGACCTTGACGTCGAGGACGAGGGCGCCGGTGCCCTCGGCGATCTTCTTGCTCATGATCGAGCTCGCGATGAGCGGGATCGCCTCGACCGTGCCCGTCACGTCCCGCAGGGCGTAGAGCTTCTTGTCCGCCGGTGCCAGGCCGGACCCGGCGGCGCAGATCACCGCGCCGACGTCGTCGAGCTGGCGCATCATCTCGTGGTTGCTGAGGTCGGCGCGCCAGCCAGGGATCGCCTCGAGCTTGTCGAGGGTGCCGCCGGTGTGCCCGAGCCCGCGGCCGGAGAGCTGCGGGACGGCCACGCCGAAGACGGCGACGAGCGGTGCGAGCGGCAGGGTGATCTTGTCGCCGACACCGCCGGTGGAGTGCTTGTCCGCGGTGGGCCGCGACAGCGACGAGAAGTCCATCCGCTCCCCCGAGGCGATCATCGCCGAGGTCCACGCGGAGATCTCCTGACGGTCCATGCCGTTGAGCAGGATCGCCATCGCGAGCGCGGACATCTGCTCGTCGGCGACGACGCCGCGCGTGTACGCATCGACGACCCAGTCGATCTGCTCACGGGTCAGGCCCTGGCGGTCACGCTTGGCGCGGATGATGTCGACGGCGTCGTGGCTCTCGCTCACGGCTGGGCTCCTTCGAGGTCGTCGGGACCGAAGGCCTGGGGCAGGACCTCGGCCATGCTGAGCACGCCGGTGGGCGTCGCGAGCAGGCACGCGTCGCCGCCGTGCTCGTGGATGAGCTGGCGGCACCGGCCGCACGGCATGATCGTCTCGCCGCTCGCGTCGACGCACGACACCGCGACGAGCCGCCCGCCGCCGGTGAGGGCCAGCTGGCTGACCATCCCGCACTCGGCGCACAGCCCGATGCCGTAGCTCGCGTTCTCGACGTTGCAGCCGGTGACCACCCGGCCGTCGTCGACGAGCCCGGCCACCCCGACGGGGTACCCCGAGTACGGGGCGTAGGCGCGGCGCATCGCCTCGGTCGCGGCGGCCCGCAGGTGGGTCCAGTCGACCTGCGGGCCGGTCGACGGCGAAGGGGCGGTGGCCTCGGCCACCTAGTGGCCCTCGCCCTTGCGGTACACCTTGCCGTCGGCCGCCGGCATCCGTAGTCGTTGGCTGGCGAAGGCGAGGACGAGCAACGTGGTGAGGTGCGGCGCGAACTTCGTGAAGTCGTCGGGGATGGTGTCGAAGAAGACCCAGCCGAGGAAGACGAGGACGCCCACGCCGATGGTGATGCTGCCGGCAACCGTGCGCCGGGACCGGAGCAGCTGCCAGAGCCCGAGGGCCACGAGGAGGATCGCGATGGCGAGCAGCAGGGCGTGCAGGGCCTTGCCGCCGCCGCGCAGCTGCAGGGCGTCCATGAAGCCGAAGAGCCCGGACCCGGCGAGCAGGCCGCCCGGTCTCCAGTTGCCGAAGATCATCGCCGCGAGCCCGATGTACCCGCGGCCTCCGGTCTGTCCCTCGCGGAAGTGGTTGGAGGCGACCATGGCGAGGAAGCCACCGCCGAGACCTGCGAGCCCGCCGGAGATGATGACCGCGACGAACTTGTAGAGGTAGACGTTGACGCCGAGGGACTCGGCGGCCGCCGGCGACTCGCCGCAGGAGCGCAGCCGCAGGCCGAACGAGGTCCGCCACAGGATCCAGTAGCTGGCGACGAAGAGCAGCAGGCCGACGATCGTCAGGATCGAGACGCCGACGGTCAGGGCGCGCAGGATCGCGCCGACCTCGGAGACGAAGAAGATGTCCGAGCTCTCCACCGACTCGAAGGCTTGCGCCACGGGGTTGTCCGGCACCCGCCACAGACCCGGCAGCGGCGGGGACTGGGTCGAGCCGCCCCCTTCGAGCTGCGAGAAGAAGCGCGTGGCGAGGAAGGCCGCGGCCCCGAGGGCGATGATGTTGAGCGCGACACCGGAGACGATGTGGTCGACGCCGAAGTACACGGTGGCGATCGCGTGGATGATGCCGCCGACGACGCCGCCGAGGATCGCGCCGACGAGGCCCATCCAGGGTCCCCCGTGGATGGCCCCGAAGGCGGCGCCCCACGTCCCGAGGATCATCATGCCCTCGAGACCGATGTTGACGATGCCGGCCCGCTCGGACCAGAGGCCGCCGAGACCGGCGAGGGCGATCGGCATCGCCCAGGCGAGGGCGGCGCCGAGGGTCCCGGAGGAGCTCACCTCGTCGACGCCGGTGATGACGCGGACGAGCGCGAGGACGAGGAGCACCCCGGCGACGACCGCCGCGGAGGTCCACCACGGCAGGCGGGAGCGCTTCGGTCGCGCTGCGGCGGCCTCGGTGCCGACGTTCAGTCCTGCCGCGCTCATGCCGGCGCCCCTTCCGTCGCGGGGCTGCCTTCTCGGAGGGTCTTGGCCACCTGGGTCTGCTCCATGCGCTGGTCGATGCGTCGGATCACCTCGTAGGCGATGACGACGGCGAAGAGGATGACGCCCTGGATGATGAAGACGAGCTGCGGCGCCACGCCGGCCTGGAGCTGGAGCGCGTCCGAGGTCCGGTCGAGGTAGGCCCACAGCAGGGCGGCGAAGGCGATGCCGACCGGGTGGTTGCGCCCGAGGAGGGCGATGCCGATCCCGATGAAGCCGATGCCGCCCTGGAAGTTCAGTCCGTAGGCGTGGTCGGCGCCGAAGAACGCCGGCATGCCGATGAGGCCGGCGACGGCGCCGGAGGCCACCATCGCGCCGATGACCATGCGTGGGACCTTGACGCCGCTGGCGACCGCCGCCGTCTCGGACTGGCCGGTGGCCCGGAGGTCGAAGCCGAATCGGGTCCGGTTGAGGATGAACCAGTAGGCGACGCCCACGATGACGGCGAGCAGGGCGAGGGTGTACACGGGGTTCGCCGCGCCCGGGATGATCGGCAGCCCGTCGAGCTGCGAGCTGGCCGGGATCTCCTTGGTGCTGATGGTGTTGCCACCCTCCTGGCGCTGCCCGACCTTGCGCAGGGCCCAGCCGACCAGACCCGCGGAGATCGCGTTGAGCATGATCGTCGAGATCACCTCGGAGACGCCGCGCTTGACCTTGAGCCAGGCGGCGATGCCGGCCCAGAGGCCACCGGCGAGCATGGCGATGACGAGCGCCACGAGGATGTTCAACGGCCCCGGGAGCCAGCCGTTGCCGGCGAAGACCGCCGCGGCGAAGGTCGCGATGCGGTACTGCCCATCGACACCGATGTTGAAGAGGTTCATCTTGAAGCCGATGGCCACCGCCACGGCCGAGAGGTAGTACACGGCACCGTTGTTGACGATGTTGACGACGGCCCGCGCACGGGGCGGGGTGAGCAGCGTCTCCCAGACCTTGCCCACCGGGTCACCGACGCCGACGAGGATGAGCGAGGTGACGATGAAGGCCACGACGAGGGCTAGCAACACC
>JBHWMJ010000034.1:0-6558 GCA_043423105.1 Marihabitans sp. | reverse complement strand
CGCGGCGGGTCTCGACGAGGCCGGCGGACTCGAGCTCCTTGTAGGCGCGGGCGACGGTGCCGGCCGCCAGGCCGAGGTCGCGGGCGAGCTGGCGCACGGTGGGCAGCCGCTCCCCCTCGGCCAGTGCCCCGGTCGCGATGTGCTGGGCCACCTGCCGCCGCAGCTGCTCGTAGGGCGGGGTCGGGTCGTCGAGGTCGACGGCGAGCGATGCCTCGGTCACCGCCTCACCTCGGCGGTCGTCCGCTCGGTCACGGTGAGGTCCGAGAGCTCTCGGCGCCACCCTCCGGTGACAACCTCGGCGAGGCTCCAGAGTGCGAGCACGAGCGCCGCGGCCGCGACAGCGACCGCCGCCCACATCAGCGGGCCGTACGCCCCCGGAGCGCACGCGGCGCTCTGCTCAACACCGTCGATGCCGTACGTGATCGGCCGACGCATCGCCCGCAGACCCATCGCGAGGGCCGCTGCGATCGGGATCGTCGTCCCCCAGGCCGCGACGCCGAGCGCGCCCAGGATGCGGGTGGCGGAGCCCCTGCGGAGCGCGGCGTCCAACGGCGCAGACCCCACGCCGAGCCCGGGGCGGCGAGTGACCGCCGACAGGCTGACTGCCGTCAGCAGGACGAGCCCGACGCCGCCCAGCGCGATCGGCACCGCGTAGAAGGAGCCGGGGAAGGGCCCGTGGCCCGAGCCCACCGCCGCCCCGTCGGGCAGGGGGCACACGATGTTGATCGACCGGCCCTCGCGGCCCATGTCGTCGGGAGAGGCGAGGAGGACCCCGGTCGTGAGCACGGCCGCGAGCGTGGCCAGCCCGAGGACTGCCACGACGGCCGGCCCACGGCCGACGAAGGAGCTCGGCGAGCGGCGCGCGAGGCCCGCGTGGCGCACCCGCCCCTCGGGCGAAGGGGTGGTCAGCTCGCCGACGCAGATGATGAGCACCCCGACGAACGCGCCCGCGCCCAGGGCGAGGAGCGTCCCGCGGCCGAGATCCAGGCCAGGCAGGCCGTCGAGCACGCCGGACAGGACCGCCACGGCGACGGCGATGCCCGCCCCGACCGCGACGAGGTCGACGACCAGCCCCCGGCGACGCACGCGTGCGACGTGGTCGGCCTCGTCTCGGCTGACGGCGATCTCGCGGGCTGGTCGAGAGCCGGAGACGATGGTCATGGCCAACCACCCGAGGAGCAGCAGGATCGTGAGCACGGTGGCGCCCAGGAGGAGAGGGAACAATGCCATGGGGGCCTCCGAAGGAGTCTTTGTAGCAATCGTTTGCTACAAGGCGGACTCTCCTCCCGTCGCACCCCTTGTGTCAAGCACTTGCTACAAGGGGCATGGGTACGATCGACCGGAGCAGGAGGGGGCGCACGCCCCCGTGTCGTGAGAGAGGGTGCAGCGCGTGAGCCGACCTCGGGTCGCGATCGTGGGTGCGGGCAGCATCGGCTGCTACGTCGGGGGGCACCTCGCCCCCTTCGCCGACATCACCCTCATCGGCCGACCGAGGGTCATCGACGCGGTCCGCGAGCGCGGCCTGACCGTCACCACCCTCGAAGGGACCCGACGGCACGTCCCGGCAGACAAGCTCCGCCTCGAGACCGAGATCTGCGCCGTCGCCGGTCACGACCTCGTGCTCCTCACGACGAAGGCCGTCGACAACGACGACATCGCCGCCCAGCTCGGCCCGTACCTCACCGCTGAGTCGCTCGTGATCTCGCTGCAGAACGGCGTGCGCAACGTCTCCGTCCTCGATGAGGGGCTGCAGCGCTCCTTCCCCTCCCGCGCGAGCCGTCCGCTCGTCCTCTCCGGCATCGTCCACCACAACGTCGTCGCCGACGACCCCGCGACCTACCAGGCGACCACCAGCGGCGGGATCACCGTCAAGGACCACCCGCGGGTCGACCCCTTCGTCCGCGTCGCCCGGCAGGCCGGGCTGCACGTCGACGTCGAGCCAGACATGCGGGGCGTCCTCATGGGCAAGCTGCTCCTCAACCTCAACAACGCCGTCAACGCGCTCTCCGGGCTACCGCTGCGCACCGAGCTGCGCAACCGCGACTACCGCCGCGTGCTCGCCGCCTCGCAGGAGGAGGCCATCGCCGTCAGTCGCGCGGCTGGCGTCACTCCGGCACGGACCGGCCCGCTGCCCGCGTCGCTCGTCCCCCGCGTGCTACGCAGCCCGACGCCGGTCTTCACGACGCTCGCGCGCACGACCCTCAAGGTCTCGCCGACCGCACGCAGCTCGATGGCCGACGACCTCGCCCACCGCCGGCGCACCGAGATCGACGAGTTCCAGGGCGTCGTCGTCGCGCTCGGCGAGCGGTACGGGATCGAGACCCCGGTGAGCGAACGCCTCGTCGAGCTCGTCGTCGACGCCGAGCAGCAGGCGCTCGCCGGCGAGGACGTCCAGACCTACACCGGACCCCAGCTGAGAGAGGCGGTCGGGCTGTGAGCGCCTACCGGATCTGCGTCGTGTGCACCGGCAACATCTGCCGCTCGCCCATGGGCGAGTTCATCCTCCGTGAGCGCCTCGAGGCGGCGGGCCTGGGCGACCAGGTCGTCGTCGACTCAGCCGGCACGACCGCGTGGGAGGAGGGCAACCCCGCGGACCCCCGCACGCTCGAGGTCATGCGCCGCAACGGCCACGAGACCGACTACTCCGCCCACCGGGCGCGGGTCTTCGACCGGGCCTGGTTGCCCGCGCTCGACCTCGTCCTCGCCGCGGACCACGGGCACTGGTCGACGCTGCGGACGATGGCCCGCCGGGACGAGGACCGGGCGAAGATCCGGATGTTCCGGTCCTTCGACCCCGCAGTGCCGGACGAGAGCGCCCAGGCGATGGACGACCCGTGGTACGGCGACGAGTCGTCCTTCGACCAGACCTATGCCGAGGTCGTCGCGGCCGCGGATGGGGTCGTCGACTTCGTCCGTGACGAGCTGGCGAAGCGACGCGCCTGACCTCTCGAGGGGTGGCCGCCTGACATCGGGAGCCGGCGAGGCCCCTGATCGCCCGCCTCCCGGACCCGTCTGAGCCGCGGCGCGACTCCTGGGACAATGGGCTCATGCAGAGCCTCGCCGACGCCCACCCCCAGATCGCTCTCGGTGCCCTCGACGGCCGTTACCGACCCGCCGTCGCCGCGCTCGTCGACCACCTCTCCGAGCCGGCGCTCAACCGGATGCGGGTCCACGTCGAGATCGAGTGGCTGTGCCATCTCACCGACGCCCAGGTCGTCCCCGGGGTGCGCCGCCTGACCGACGAGGAGCAGGCCCGGCTGCGCGAGGTCGTCGCGGCCTTCGGCCCGGACGAGATCGACGAGATGGCGGCGACCGAGAAGGTCACCCAGCACGACGTCAAGGCGGTCGAGTACTTCCTCAAGGCCCGGCTGCGCGAGATCGCCCCGGCCGAGGAGGACAAGGGCCTGGCCGAGCTGATCCACTTCTGCTGCACGAGCGAGGACATCAACAACCTCTCGTACGCCCTCATGGTCCAGGGCGCTGTGCAGCAGGTCTGGCTTCCTCGGGCGACCGCACTCGTCGAGGCGCTGGCGACGATGGCCTCCGACCTCCGGGAGGTGCCGCTGCTGGCCCACACCCATGGTCAGCCGGCCACCCCGACGACGATGGGCAAGGAGCTCGCCGTCCTCACCTACCGCCTGCAGCGGCAGCTGCGTCGCATCGAGGGGGCCGAGTACCTCGGCAAGATCAACGGAGCGACCGGCACCTACGGCGCCCATCTCGCCGCCGTCCCCGAGGCCGACTGGCGGGAGATCAGCCGGACCTTCGTCGAGGGCCTCGGCCTGACGTGGAACCCGCTGACCACCCAGATCGAGAGCCACGACTGGCAGGCCGAGGTCTACGCCGACATCGCCCGCTTCAACCGGGTGCTGCACAACATGTGCACCGACGTCTGGACGTACATCTCCATGGGCTACTTCGCCCAGGTGCGTGGCCAGGGCACCGTCGGCTCGAGCACCATGCCGCACAAGGTCAACCCGATCCGCTTCGAGAACGCCGAGGCCAACCTCGAGGTCTCGACCGCGCTGCTCGACGTGCTTGCCAGCACGCTCGTCCAGTCCCGCCTCCAGCGCGATCTCACCGACTCCTCGATGCAGCGCAACATCGGCACCGCGATCGGTCACTCGCTGCTCGCGATCGACAACGCGACCCGGGGTCTGGCCGGGCTGGACGCCGTCCCCGAGGCGATGGCCGCCGACCTCGACGCGAACTGGGAGGTGCTCGGCGAGCCGGTCCAGTCGGCGATGCGGGCCCTCGGCGCACAGGGCGTGCCCGGCATGGAGGAGCCGTACGAGCGGCTCAAGGAGCTGACCCGAGGTCGCCGGATCGGCCAGGCCGAGCTCGTCGAGTTCGTCCGCGGGCTGGGCCTGCCGGCCGACGTCGAGGAGCGCCTCGCGGCGATGACCCCGCAGACCTACATCGGTCTGGCCCCGGAGCTCGTCGACCACCTCGACTGAGCTCCCTCTTCGAACGGCGAAGGGGTGGCGCCTCGCCTCAGGCCAGGCGCACCTGGTGGGCGTTGTCCTCGGCGGGCAGGCCACCCTCGACGAGGGCGGCGTGGACACGCTGCCGGTTGAACTGCATCACGCCGCCGCGCGTCGTGAGGAAGGCGGTGTCGGCGGCGTCACGACCCGTCGCGATCCGCACCATCGACTCGCGCGGCGCGAGCTGCGTGGCGTCGACGATGTGCCACGCCCCGTCGACCCACGCCTCGGCCACCGCGTGGAAGTCCATCGGCTCCAGGCCCGGGGCGTAGACCGAGACCAGACGCGCCGGGGTCCCGAGCGCCCGGAGCAGGGCGATGACGACGTGCGCGTAGTCACGGCAGACACCCTGGCCGGCGAGCATCGTGTCGACCGCGCCGTCGGTCCCTCGCGAGCTGCCCGAGATGTAGTCGAAGTGCTCGTGCACGTAGGCCGCCACGGCGTTGACCCGGTCCATCCCGCGCTCCGTCGGGAAGAGCCGCAGCGCCGTCGCCGCCAGCCGGTCGGACTCGGCGTACCGGCTCGGCCGCATGTAGACCCACTGGTCGTACTCGACGCCCAGCCCGCTCGGGATGTCGGTCGGGCGGGTGATCTCCACGGTCGCTTCGTAGGTGACCTCGAGCCAGCCGCTACCCACCCCTTCGACGAGGTGCAGCCGGGTGCCGTGGTCACCGCGCAGCTCGGTGGGAGTGATCTCCTCCCCCGCGGCGTGGACGAGCACCCGCTCGTCGACGATGACGTGCGCGTCGGAGACGGCGAAGGAGAGCATGGCCGCGTCGACGTTGGTCGTGCCGTAGGCGAAGGTGGTCCCGACCTTCGCGGTCATCGCGGTCGCGGCGCTCGAGGAGTCCGGCGAGGTCTGTGTCATGCACCGAACGATCCCCTAGCCATCGGCCCTGGTCAAAACGATGTTCAGGGCGGACTAGCCTGACCTGGGAGCGACGGTGAGGAGGCACGCATGACCCCGCCGTCGCGGCGACCCCGCACCCCTCGCCCGTCGGCGCCAGCCCTACGCGACCTCGCACCCCCGGCCGTCACTCTCCTCCTCGCCCTCGCAGTCCTTGTCCAGCTCTCGTGGGCCTACCTCGCGGTCACCGACGCCGACCGGCTGCACCCGCGCGACGTCCCCGCCGTGGTCGCCGCCGGCGACCCGGTGGTCGCCGAGGCCATCGCCCGGCAGTACGACGGCCTGCCGGGGCACCCCTTCGCCCTCCGGTCGGTCGACACGGCGGACCAGGCGCGCGCGGCCGTCGAGGAGGGTGACGCACGGCTCGCGATCCTCGTCGACCCCGATCAGCCGCGGGACACCCTCTACCTCGGCCCCGACAGCTCGCCGGCGCTGGCCTCGGCAGTGACCGACCAGGTCCGGGAGATCGCGCGCTCCCTCGGCCGCGAGCTCGTCGTGCAGACCGCCCCGACCCAGACCTCGACCGGGGACGTCGGACCGTCGGCTCGGCTGGCGGTGGTCCTGACCTGCGTCACTGGGTTCGGGCTGGCCGTCGTGGCCAGCCTGCTCTTCGGCCCCATCGCGCGCGATCGTCGAAGGGGGGCGCTGCGCACCCTGGCCGTGGGGTCGGCGGCCGTGGTGCTCGGCGGGGCGGTCGGCGCGATCACGCTCGGCGGGACGCCCGCAGCCACCCTTCTCGGCGGCCTGCTCGCTGCCACAGCCGCGGCCACGACGGTAGCGCTGGAGGCGCTCTTCGGATGGGCCGGTCTGGGCCTGGCGGTCGCGACCTTCTTCGCGACGGCGGTGCCGGTCCTCACCGGTCTCGACCGTTACCTGGTGGACGAGCCGTGGCGCACCCTCGGTGACGTCGGCCTCCCGGGCGCCGGGCTGGACGCGGCCAAGACTGCGGCCGTAAGCGCCGAGCTGAACCTCGGTGCCCTGGCACGTGTCCTCGTGTGGCTGGCCAGCGCGATGCTGCTCGTGTGGGTCTCACGCGCGGTGCGCGCCCGCCGGTCGATCCCGGCGGACGCCGTGAGTCGGAGTCACGCGGGTGCCACGTCCTGGCGACTGCGCGTGGTGGCCCTCGTCGCCCCGCTCACCGCCGCGCTCGTCGCCGTCGCCGTACAC
>JBHWMJ010000019.1:0-17253 GCA_043423105.1 Marihabitans sp. | reverse complement strand
GGACGTCCTCGTCGAGCCGGCTGATGAGTTCAGGGGCACCACCGTTCAGGTCTGTGGCCTGTGGCCCTGGGTGGTCGGCTCGGGCACCCCGATGGTCGGGGTGCCCTTCGGGCGGCACATCAACACCGGGGCCACGCTGTGCTGCGACCCCGTCTCCTGGTTCCAACGAGCGTCGCTGATCTCGAATCCGTCGGTGTTCTTCCTCGGCATCCCCGGTATCGGCAAGACGAGCGCGGTGATGCGCATGGCCGTGGGCCTGTCGGCCTACGGCACGATCCCGCTCGTGCTGGGCGACACCCGCCCCGACTACACCGAGATGGTCCGTCAGCTCGGCGGCCAGGTGATCGGCCTGGGCCGCAACCGCGGCTCCCTGAACGTCCTCGACCCCGGCGAGGCACCCGACGCTGCGCGGCGCCTTCGCGCGGCCGGTCACGACCGGCTCGCCGAGGAGGTCGAGGCCGACTCCCACGGGCTGCGGCTGAACATGCTGTCCTCGCTCATCACGATCCTGCGCAAGTCCCCGCCGTCTCTGCGCGAGGAGACGATCCTCGGCAGTGCGATCACCTACCTCGACCAGCACCACGACGGCATCCCGGTCATCCCCGACCTGCTCGACGTGGTCAGGCAGGCGCCCGCGGACCTGCGCTACGCCGCCCTGGACCGGGGCAGCGACGAGCGATACCGGGACGTCACCGAAGAGCTCGAAGCCGCGCTCATCGCGCTCGGCCCGACGGGCAAGTTCGGTGACGTGTTCTCCAAGCCGACGAGCGACCCGATGCGACGCGACCGGGCCGTGGTCTACGACGTCTCGGCCATCCCCCCCTCAGAGACCGACCTGCGCGCCGCGGCGCTGCTCGGGTCATGGTCGGCCGGCTTCGCCGTCGTCAACGTCGCGCAGATCCTCGCGGACGCAGGGCTCGAGCCGAGGCGCCACTACTTCGTGATCCTGGACGAGCTCCACCAGGCGCTCAAGGCCGGCCCCGGCCTGGTCGACCGGGTCGACTACATGACCAGGCTGAACCGGACCGTCGGCGTCGGCCTGGGGATGATCACGCACACGATGAAAGACCTGGACTCCCTGCCCAACCACGAGGACCGGCTCAAGGCGCTTGGGTTCATCGAGCGGGCCGGTCTCGTGGTCTCCGGCGGGCTGCCCCCCGCGGAGATGCCCAAGCTGACCAGCGTCGTCCCGCTGTCCGCCGCTGAGCAGAAGCTGCTGGCGTCCTGGCAGGACCCGCCCGCGTGGGACTCCAAGGCAGGGAAGGAGACCCCGCCCCCCGGCCGTGGGAAGTTCCTCGTCAAGGTCGGTGGCCGACCCGGCATCCCGATCCAGCTCACCCTGACCGAGGCCGAGCGACTCTTGAGCCTGAGCAGCCGGCGCTGGGTCGACCAGTCCCGCGTCGGCCTCCTCGACGAGAGCCTCGAACTATGAGCACCGCGAACAACCGCAGGCCCCAGCCCGGCGGATGGTCCGCCGAGACCATCGCCCTGTGGTGCGCAATCACCACAATCACCACAGCGGTTCTTGTGGCCTACGCAGGCGTGCAGATCGGCCACCGCCTTGCCGGGCTGCCGACCCCGACAGGCGGTCTGTGGGAGACCGTCTTCGGGCTCCTTGGCGGTGACGTGGCCTGGCCGGGCGAGTCAACAGCGGTAGCCGTCACCGCCGCCGTCCTGCTCGCCGTCCTCGCAGCACTGGTGGCAGCGTTGGTTCGACGCTCACGCGGTCGACGCTCACGGGTCGATGACTCCGCGCGCTACCTCGGCCGAGGCCGAGACATCGAGTCCCTCACCCGCAAGAACACCACCGCGACCGCACGACGGCTCGGGGTCGACGAGACCACCCCCGGCGTGCCGATCGGAACGACCGTCACCCAGCGCCGCCCGCTGTTCGGGTCCTGGGAGGACATGCACGTCGACATCTGGGGGCCACGGACCGGAAAGACGACCTCGCGGGCCGTGCCCGCGATCCTGGCTGCCCCCGGCGCAGTGCTGGTCACCTCGAACAAGCGCGACGTCGTCGACGCGACCAGGGACGTTCGCCTCGACGCCGGGCCGGTGTGGGTCTTCGACCCGCAGGGCATCGCCGGGGAACCGAACCGTTGGTGGTGGAACCCGCTGGACTACGTCACCGACGAGGTCCAGGCCGCGAAGATGGCCGAGCACTTCGCAGCGGGCTCCCGCGACGCCGGAGCCCGCACCGACGCCTACTTCGACCCGGCCGGCCAGGACCTCCTCGCCGGGATGCTCCTGGCGGCCGCGCTGGACCAGCGACCCATCACCGACGTGTACCGGTGGCTGACCCGCCCCACCGACGAAACCCCCGTCGAGATCCTCACCGCCCACGGCTACGACCTCACCGCCGACCAGGTCGCCGGAGTCATCGCCGCCCCCGACAAGCAGCGCGGCGGCGTCTTCGGCACCGCCCAGCAGATGGCCTCATGCCTGACCAACCGCACCGCCACCCGCTGGGTCACCCCCGACGGCGCCAGCATGCGCGCCCGCTTCGACGCCGCCGAGTTCGTCCGCTCCGGCGGAACCCTCTACAGCCTCTCCAAGGAAGGCAAGGGCACCGCCGGGCCGCTCGTCACCGCCCTAACCGTCGCCGTCGTCGAAGCCGCCGAGACCATCGCCGCAACCGCCCGAGGAGGACGCCTGCCCGTGCCCCTGCTCGGGGTCCTCGACGAGGCCGCCAACGTGTGCCGGTGGCGTGAGCTGCCCAACCTCTACAGCCACTACGGCTCCCGCGGAATCGTCCTGATGACGATCCTGCAGTCCTGGTCCCAAGGGGTCGACGTCTGGGGCGAGTCCGGCATGAAGAAGCTCTGGTCAGCCGCCAACATCAAGGTCTACGGCGGAGGCGTCTCCGAGACCGCCTTCCTCGACGACCTGGCCAAGCTCATCGGCTCCTACGACCGAAAGACCGGCTCCGTCTCCATCAACCAGGGCGGAGGCCGCGGCGGCAGCCGCCAGGTCTCCCACCAGCTCACCCGCGAACGAATCCTCGACATCGACGAACTCGCCGCCATGCCCAAGGGCCGCGCCGTCGTCCTGGCCTCCGGTGCCCGACCGACCCTGATCCGCACCCAGCCCTGGATGACCGGCCCCCACGCGGCCGACGTCGAAGCATCCATCCGGGCGCACGACCCCCAGGCCGACAGCACCCTCACGGACGCAGTCGACGAGCTCCACCACGTCGAGCAAGAGGAGGCACACCGTGAGCGAAGCACTCGCTGAATGGGACGAGGGCGACGTCGTCATCGCCAGCCCCGAAGACCACGAAGCAGCCGAACCAGCACCCCCGGAGCTCTACTACGGCTCCGTCGACGAGTTCGTCCGCGAACTTCTCATCAAGACCTACCGTCGACGCATCGACGGACGAGGCAGCGGCCGCGTCTGGTCAGCCGAGTGGTGGCGCAGCGCCGAAGCCATCTCGCGCCTCGACGCGCTATGGCGAGCATGGGAGAACCTGCGCCTCGACGGCACCACAGGGATGAGCGTCTGGTGGCGCGACCACGCGGATCACCACATGGCCATCCTCATGGACCCCGACGGCCCCTTCGCGGGCTCCACCGACTCCTGCGGCCGTGGCGAGCCGCTGCCCTACACATCGCCGCCCGAAGGCCTCTTCATCGACGAAAGAACTGGCGAGGTCTGACCTCGCGCTCAGCGGCATGTGCGTGTGTAGTCGGTTGATATACACTTGGTGCATGGGCGAGCTGTTCGATTTGGTGCGCTCGATGACGCCGAGCCCTTCGAGATCGACCGACAAGCAGCTCATCTGTTCAAGCATCCGCACCTAGGGCTGGAGGACGTGATGGATGTGTGGAGCTGCAACCCGCTGTTCTATCCGGCCAAGCCGCCTGCCCATTGGTTGATGCTCGCCGAGGTCGGCGGAAGAGTTCTCCTTGTTCCGTTGGCCCCCTCTCGCTCGGGCGATCCGAGCACGTGCCGACCGATCGGCTGCTACGAGGCGTCTTCGGGCCTCGCCGCTTCTTACCGAAGGGACCGTGATGAGTGCTGACATGAACAACCGAGTGATGACTCCTGAGCAGGACCACGAGTTCTACGCCGACCCGGCCAACCAGGAGCCGCAGGGTCCAGCCCGTCGTCGGAAGGGGCCGCTGAGCACGCCGGTGCCGGTGCGTTTCCCCGCCGACCTCCTCGAGGACGTCAAGCGTGCCGCCGAGGCGGACGACCGTTCGGTCTCGGCGTGGATTCGCCGAGCCGTCGAGCACGAGCTCTCCCGCTCCGCCTGACCCTCCACCTCGAGCGCCCTCAGGAGGTCGGCATGCAGCTGATCACGCGGGTCGATGTCAGTGACCCCGGCAGTTGCGAGGTCAACGCTGACTGCGTGCTGCTCCTGGAGCTCGATGACGGTCGACGCCTCCCCCTCCTGACAGATCGCGGATGGGGTGAGACCCAGCTGTGGAGCCAGACCACGCTGGCTGAGCTGGAGCCTGTCGCCCGGATGGTCGTCGGACCAGACATCCCGTTCGGCGATCTGACCGAGGACGACATGGCCCACGGGCACTGGCTCACCCTGGCACGCCAAGCCCAGAGCCAGAATGTGGGAGTCAGTGCAGAGGACCTGGCAAAGCTGCCGCACCGGGTCGAGTTCACCCACGAAGTCCTTCACCGCGTGGAGGGAAGTCCCAGCTAGCAGGCATCCTAAGAACGCGGCGCGGGTTGCTCGCGTCGCGGCATGAGCGCGTGTCCGGCGAGCGAAAATTCAGCGGCGTTGCCGGCATGGGTCTTCTACCTTCGGCTCATGCGACCTCCAGATGCAGCGTTTGCTGATCCCGCACAGGCGGTGCTGTATGACCTTCTCGATCCTGACCGAAGTGATCTGGAGGCATATGTCGCGATCGCCCGGGATGTCGCGGCCCGGCGCGTCGTTGACGTGGGCTGTGGGACGGGTTGCCTCGCGCTCATGCTGGCGGACCATGGAATGCAGGTCGTGGGAGTGGACCCCGTCGCAGCCTCGATCGACGTTGCTCGAACCAAGGCAGGGGCCGAGCGGGTCTCGTGGGTGGTCGGGGACGCCACTGCGCTGGAGCCGGGGACGCAGGCAGACCTCGTCGTGATGACCGGCAATGTGGCGCAGGTGTTCGTGTCGGACGAGGACTGGCACTGCACGTTGGCTGCCGTCGTTGACGTCCTGCGTACTGGCGGTTGGTTCGTGTTCGAGACCCGGCGACCCGAGGCTCGTGCCTGGGAGAACTGGGATCTGGCTCCGACGGATATCACGCTGCCAGACGGACGACGAGCTCGTGTCAGTCGATCCGTCACCAGCGCCGATCTTCCGCTCGTCATGTTCGACGAAGCGATCGTCCTCGGAGATGAAGTTCTCCACTCGCGGTCCACTCTCCGCTTCCGGGAGCGCGATGAGGTCGAAGCCGACCTTCAGAGGCATGGCTTCTCGCTGATCGAGGTGAGGCAGGCTCCCGACCGTCCGGGTCAGGAGTTTGTGTTCTTGGCCAGGCTCAAGGGATCTGAGGCTCCAGTCTGAGCCGCTTAGTCGCCGAGTAGCAGACCTACCAACGCGGCATGGTCGGACGCTAGCGCTCCGTCAGCGGCAGAGTCGGACGTGGCTCGCTGAACGACGGCCTACCTGGCCTGGTCACAAAGTCGGTGTCGGCGGACGTTTGATCGGTGAGTGACCTCGCGGGAGTGTGGGGTATCGGATAGCGGAGGCCAGATGACCGAGGACCTGACGACCATTCTTCGAGGCGCGAATCCTGTCGGGTCCGGGGAGCTTTCGGATGAGGCAGTGGCAGTTCTCTCGTCGCGGATGGCGCGGGAGGCCGTGAGGGTCGAGCGCGTCGAGACGGCTCGCCGACGGCGCGCTCGACGCAGGACACGGCTGGTGGCACTGGCACTGTCCGGGGCTGTGGCTGTCCCTGCCACGGCGTGGGCAGCGAACAGGTTCTTGGCACAGACCGGGACCTTCGGGTCTTTCGGCACCGAGCCGGGAGTCAGCGAGTACATCGACCTGTGCGCCCCCGACCTTCCCGCCTCCATCCAGACCCTGGACCTGCCCGACGGGCCACTGCCCTCGGGACACACATGGCCCAAGGTCATGGAACAGACGATCCTGGACTACCGCCAGGCCGCATCGACACACTGCTCCGCCGACGGTGGACTCATCGAGCAGGCCGCCGGGATCCGCATGTCCATGCTGTTTGAGGCCCAGCTGCTGTGGTCCTGCGAGGGGATCAAGAAGGACCGGGTCAACGACACCGCCGGGGTACTAGCCGCAGGGCAGGGCGTGGCATTCACCTTCGATGAGATGGACCGTTCAGGGGTCATGGCCGGCGACTCCTGGCGAGACCTTCGAGACCGCGCCGCGGAGGGTGACATCGAGGTGCTGCGCTCCCTGCACGAGGCCAACGCCACGGAGCCGTGCTCGTGACCCCGGAGGAGTCCCGCCTTGAGCAGGCGGCCCGTCTGCATGGACCACGCGTGCTGGCGTACCTGGCTCGTCGACTCGACCGCCGTGAGGAAGCCGCCGACCTGTGGCAGCAGACGCTGATCGTCGTTTGGCGCAAGATCGCCCTCCTCCCTGAAGACGACGACCAGGCCATCGCGTGGCTGATCGTCATCGCCCGCGGTGAGCTGGCCAACCACCGCCGCGCGAAGGCCCGACTGCTGGCGGCCACCCACGAGCTGCGCCAACATCTGTCCACCCTCGCCAGACCCGTGGAGGAGGCAGACCACCAGCATGTCCACGACGCCCTGGCCACGCTCTCGGACCTCGATCGGGAGATCATCACCCTCACCTACTGGGACAGCCTCTCCTCAGAGCAAACGGGGCTCGTCGTCGGACTGAGCGCCGACGCGGTCAGAAAGCGCCTGCAACGATCACGCGCCGAGCTCGCTCGCGTCCTTGGCGCAAGCCATCACGCACTCGTCATCCGCGACCCCACGGAGTCGGGCAGCACCATGTCCTGGCAGCCATAGACCAAGCACGAACGCGGAGACAGGTGATCTGGGACCACTGCCCCGTCCGGAAGAACTTGTCAGCGCGTCCCCGCCACTCGTCGAGCTCTTCCTCGATGAGGCCTTCGGAGTCGTAATCGTCGGCACGCGAACACTCGACTCTCGGCAGAACCGTTAGCGTCCTCGGTCGCTGCGCTGCTGGCCCGGAGCATTCCGCGCCCTTCGTGCTTTCGGAGTGCGGGTAGGGCGTTTGGTGACGGCAGTCGAAGCGGGCGTGGCCTGGTGGAGGTCCGCGGTGACTCGTGCCTCGACGACGGGCGCGTCGACCCCTCGGTCTCGCAGGTCGTTCGCGAGGTTCTCCCGACGCTCAGCGCTGTCGTACATCAGACCGGCGTCTGCCTGGGCCTGCTGAGCATGGTCCGCCTCCGCCGAACCTGAAGGGGTGTCGTCCTCGACTTCTGTCGCACGGTCGGCGCGGTCTCCATCTTCCATGAGCCTGGCGGCCTCGGCGCGGTCCTTTTCGGCCTCGATGCGCTGGTGCTCTTCGGCGGTGAGTGGGTCACTGAGGTGGCCTTCGAGGGCCTGCCCTCGGACCTCGTCGACATCGATGCCGTAGCGCTCCTTGACCTGCTCGCGGATTCGGGCGAGGTAGGGCTCGACCTCGGGGCGGCCTTCCCAGGCCTGTGCAGTGGCGTAGGCCTGGCTGATTTGCTCGGGGGTGCTCTCCTGCCACCACCGGTCGTCGAGCACTGGCGCCAGCTCAGCGCGGCTGTCCTGCCAGAGTGCTTCGCGGCGCTGAGCGAACTCGCGTGCGGCGTGCTCCCCTTCGGCCTGCGCTCGGCGCGCGTGCTGGGCGCGCATCATCGCGACCTCGGCGCCGCTGCGAGCGGCAACCGTGACAGCCATGCGCATGCTGCCCTGCATCGTCTCTTCGACGCCGTCGGACTCGTACTCGCTCATCGTGCTCGTCCTTCCCTTCGGGTCTTACCGTTCGGCTCCGCGACCGGTGGGTGCCGCGGTGGTGCTGGGACGGCGCAGCGCCTCGGGTCGAGGTGGCAGCGCAGGTCCAGGCGTGCGGGCTGGGGCGCCGGGTCCGGATGCCACGGGCGTGAGGTCGCTCTGCGAGGGCACTGGCAGGCGTGAGGCGACCGCGCGCAGCTGCTCCTTCTCCATCGCCGCGATCTGCTGGGCACGCGCGGCTTCCCCGGAGGCCACGTGCGCGTCGTGCACGGTCTTGGCCAGGGTGGCCAGCTGACGGATCAGCACGGCCGCACCGATGGCTCCTTGGCCGCCACTTAGAGCGCTGGCCATGACCAGGCTCGCGCCCCCGATCCCGGACCGGTACGACTTTGGACGTCGCAACCCGGCTCGGTGGGTCTGCGCCGAGATGGACAAGGCCTCGGACGCACGCCGCAGGGCGTCCGCCTGCTCCCCGTCGACTCGTCGGGACCAGTAGGCCAGGACGCCGCTGGTCTCTCGGGCGACGCTCGCCCAGGCGTCCCGGTCCTCGACCGGCACGCTGCGCAGGTGCTCACGCACCGTGGCGATGCGGCGCTGCGCTACCCGCCATGTCTGCGGGTCGACCTCGGCGGCCTCGCGCCCCGGCGCGACGGGACGGCGGTGTCGCTTGGCTGCGGTCCACTCTCCCGCTGCAGCGCTGGCGTGCTCGGGACTGTCTGGCCAGTCCTGGCGCAGCCGCGGCAGGGTCAGGTCACGCGCCAGGCTGCCGCCGCCGTACCAGATCGGACGCTCCCCCTTCGGGGGTCGCTGAGCGACGCTGTAGCCCACGACCACGTCGGTTCGGCCGTCAGCGAAGCGAGGTCGCACGAGCACCCCTTCGCGGCGCAGCCGGCGCACGAACTCGGCCTCGTCGGCGCTGGCCGTCGCGCATCCGCGCACGGCGTTGGCCAGGTCCCGGCGGGGCACTCCGGCCCCTGTGGTCGCCGTCGCCTCAGAGGCCGTCGACCGGCGGGCGTGCGCGGCCTTCTCCGCGTGCGTGTACGCGCGCTGCGACCGCTCCCGGCCATCCGACTCCAGCCGAGTCAGTCCGTGCTCGACCTCTAGCTCGCGGCAGGCCTTCTGGGCGCGTCGGTAGTCCTGATGGATGCTCGCCTTCGTCCCGTCCTCGCGCACGAGGTTGACCACGAGGTGGATGTGGTCGTTGCCGTTGCCGCTCAGTCCGTGACGGACCGCGGCCCACCGCATCGGCGCCTTGGTTCCCTCGGCGTCGTCGAAACCCATCCGTGTCATGAACGACTCGGCGATCTGCGCCCACTTCTCGTCCGGAAGTTCCCCGTCCTGCGGTGGCAGCGACAGCGAGCAGTGCCACACGTGACCGCCTTTCACCTCGACCCCACGGGCTCGGCGCGGCTGGTCGAGATGATGCGCGATGGCCCGGCCACTCTCACCCGAGAGCTCGTTGTCGTCGTGCCACGCCATGACTGCAGGGTCACCCGCGACCAGGTGCGGGTCCGTGTGCTCGTTCGAGCGGCCCGGACCCACGAGGTAGGCCATCAGTCCACCGACGCGATCCCCGCGCCCCACCTTCGGGATCATCGCCGCGCCGCCAGCTCGTCGACCAGCGCCTCGACCCGCACTGCGGTACGCCGCACGACGTCGAGGACCTCACCTGTCTGCGGGGGCATCTCCCCGGTGCCGTGCAGCGCCTTCGTCATCTGGTTGACGTTGTTCGTCACGTTCGCCAGCAGGCGATGCACGCCGAACAGCTCCGTCAGCAGCGCATCCCGCACCGAGTCGTTCGCAGCGCCCGCCTGAGCGCCACCCGCCAGCGCCGAGTCCACGAGCAACTTCGGGACGCTGACCCGGTAGCGCAGAGCCAGCGCGAGCAGCTGCGCCTCTTCCTCGGGCGTGACCCGCACGACGTGCCGGTGCTGACGACCGCCTTCGACCCGTCGGCGACGCCGAACCTGCCGATCCGAACCCTCGGACTCAGCCATCCCGCACACCTCCTCAGCCAGCGCAGCGACCCCGCCCCGCGGGGACCTCGTCTACCCAAGGTAGACCAGCGCGGCGTCAGCCGCCACCGATCCGGGCACCGGAGCGTATAACTTGCTCCGCTTTCTCCCTTCCGCTGATCGGCTGCGGTTCTCCGGTGGCGGGGTAAGCATGGGCCTCATACGCTGAGGGGCATGGGACAAGACTTGACGATGGAGCAGGCCGAGCGCAGGGCTCGGGAACTACTCGACAACCGCATGGAATCGGTCCGCGTTCTGGTGCGCGCTCAGCAGGGCGTCAGCGACGCCGAGGAGCGGATGCGTGAGGCCCAGGTGGAGAAGGCGTCCGCGTGGCGCTCGGCGGTGCAGAACGGGTGGAGCGCCGAGGAGTTGAAAAAGCTCGGGATCGACGAGCCCGTCCGGGTCCGTAAGCCGCGTCGCCGTGAACCGTCGCGTCAGGCCGGCGACGCTGGCCAGGCTGTGCGCGAGTCTGACTGACCGCCGCCGCTAGTCGCGGCCGGTCTCAGGGCCTTTCACGGGAGCCCGCAGCGATCTGTCCGGGCGTTCCGTCACGGCGCTGAGCGATCCCGGCCGGGACCGCTGTGCTGGTGGCCCGGGCCGTGTCAGCTTGATCCCCGAGGCGTCGACCGCGCGAGTGGCATCTACCAGACGCACCGCGGCCGGGTCGTGCATAGGAAGCGTGACCCAAGCTCGGCCGCCGAAGCGACGCGCGGAGTCGACCCCCTTGTTTCCGTCGGGCCGCGTCAGCGCGGTCGCAGGGATCGCCAGCACCTCCGACGTGGCCGCCGACGAAACGGCCTGCGCGTACCGGGCGGAGAGGTCGGTCATGACATTCCGCGCCTGGTACTCAAACCGTCGCAAGGCAGCAGGATCCGCGAGGCGGTCCGGGCTCACCCAGCGATTCTGGTGGTCTCGGAACTCGCGCCCGAGAACCGTCTGCAGATGCCGGCTCGCGACGAGCAGACCCGCGTCAGGTCGGCCGCCGAGAACTGGCGGCGGGCTCTTCCACTCGACGTCGACCTGCATCCACGCGCGGGCGTGCTCGGTCCATCGGGCTGACAGGTCGGACGCGGCTTGGCCGGGCTGGGTCAAGGCCGCCCGACGGGCCGCCGCGGCGACCACGGCGCTGGTCTCCGCGATGGCCTGCATCGCGTGCGTGCTTGACGCCGCACCGCTCGGAGTCAGGCGCTCCCTCGCCACGACCGCCCAACGATTCAGCGCGTCCTCCAGACCGCCCTGCGGCACCCCTGTCAGGGCCGAGCGCTCGTCGAGGTGGTTCAACGGTCGCTCAGTGCGCTGCAGGTCGATGCTGACCGCCAAGTCATCGAGACGCTGCGCCCGCGTCTCTCCCGGAGCCGTGGCGGGAAGCTGTGAAGAGCCCACCGCCCGCGCGGTGTGAGAGAGCGTGGTCAAGATGTGGTCACGCACCTGTGCGCGCTCGGGCGCGGACAATCCTCCGCTGAGGTCGGCAACCGCCGCGAAGCACTCCCCCATGCGTGTCAGATCGGTGTCCGGGGTGGCTGACACGGACTTCTCAGGCGGGTTGGCACCACGCCGCAGCTGCTGAAACAGAGAGGCGTCCTCAACACCTGTCGTTGCCAGGGCTCGCCCCGCACCCTCGGCGAGGTGGTCCCAGCCAGCCCCGAGGGCGGCACGTCGGGTCCGCAGCTGCTCCTCGCTGCCGTGAAGAATGTCGGCGGTGCTCTCCATGACGCGCAGAGCCAAGGTGCGCGATTCGTTCAGGAACTGCTCGACGTTGGCCATCAGAGCCACCCGTGGAGGAAACGGACGGCGGACCACATCTCAGAGACCGCGAGGAACTCGTCATCGGTGACCTCGCCGCCGACGAAGAGGCCGGCGGCCTCCCGCAACCGGGCGTCCGCGCGTCGCGCGGCCTCCTCGCTGGTCAGCGAAGGGGGCATCTCGCGAGTCGCAGCCGGCATCGCCCCCGCGGCCAGCAGATACGAGTGGGCATTGCCGACGATGCTCACTGCGTCGACGAGCTCGAGCCCGTTCTCGTCGTTCAGTGCTGCGCTATGCAGCGCGTCGATGGCCTCGAACACGAGCGATATCGCCCGGTCGAGCCTCCCCTGCTCGGTCATGGGTTCAACCCTAGGTCGGGTCATGGATTCTCACCTCCTCACAACTGCCTGTCTCAGCAGCGTCAGTGACGGTGACTCTCCGCTCCCAGCAGAACCCAGGAACTGTGGACGATCTAGTCCCGGTTCGGCCCCTGTGGACGCATCGCGGTGCTTCGCCCGACCGCCGGGCGGTCGCGGCGGGCGACCGGCGCCTGCTCCCCTGCGCGTGGACCGTACGTCGCGCGACCCGTGTAGGCGGTTGCCGCGGCCTCTCTGGCCTGCGCCAGATCCCCATCGTGCTCAGATGGCGGGCGCTCGACGACGATCTTGGCGAACATCTCGCGCAGCAGGGCGGACCGGCTCGACACCGACCCGGGGCTCGTCGCGCGACGCCTGCGACAGCCTCCGAAGGACTGGACGCAGGCCGACCTGACGGTGTCGGGGGAAGGGGCGTACTCCCCGCACGAGACGGCGCAGTTCGCCGGTCCGAGCGTCATGCCTCTCGGGACGTGGCTGCTCGGCACGGTCCTCGCCACCTTCGTGATCGCCTGGGTGTGGTGGTCGCTCTCTCGCGTCGTCGCGCCGAGCCCTACCGGGCGTGATCGCTATGACGACGCCGCCAGGGGCCGTGTTGTCTAGTCACGCTTGCCGAAGTAGTAGCCGACGACAGTTCCAGCCAGAGCGACCAGCCCAGAGAACAACTCGGCGCCACCAAGCTCCTTCATCTCCTCGGCGGTGAGTCGGCCAAAGAGCACGCCGAGAAGCATGACGAGGTAAAGCGCTGGCACTCCAACCACGACCGAGCCCGTAACGATCAGCCGGACGTGATCGTCCTGAGCCCACTTCGAGGTCGCGAGCGTGAGGTTGGACTGCCCGGGCGGTGCGGGTGGCTCATCTTCCACTATCTCGTAGACGGAGCTCCCGTCGTTGGGCGTCGGCGGCTGGTCCTCACTGAACTCGTCGTCGACGGCGTCAGCCATGACTGACCTCAACGATCGCCAGGCAGAACATGGGCGGCCCGGGGTCGTAGAACTCCACGTAGGAGTCGTAGTTGGGGAGCGGCACCGGCGTGAGCGTGGTCCACGGCTCGCCCTCCCCCGCCGGGAAATTCTCCGAGATCTCAGCATCAAGGGCGCCATCTCCGTTGGGAGAGGCGCCCTTGGCGGGGTGAGGCGCTGTCATCAGGCAGTCGACCGAACCGTCGCCACAGGAGCAGTCCGGCCAGGCGAGGCACGGCTGCTGATGATGCTCGGGGGGGCCTCCGGTCATCGGAGCCTCCTAAGGGCTTAGTTACATCACTGGCATTTTCGACCTTCAGGGTACGCCCAGGTCAGGCACGCACACAAGGTCCGGGGTGCGCCGTAGGCACATCAGATACACATATGACGCACACGCTGTGATGGCTAGATGTGTTAACAGGTGTGGAAAGGATGTGGGGAAACATGCGCTCGGAGGTTGTCCATAGGTGTTACATCGGCGTACGCTACCCACATCGCCACCAACGACTTGACTGCAACGACTGAGACTGATACCGGGGTCTCATGTCTCGTCTTTAGTGGCGATCGACCAACCACCCAAAGGAGAGCCCCGATGAGCGCCGACACCGCCGCACCGGCCGCCAAGCCATCGCGCGATGCTGGAGCGAGCTCCACGCGCCTGAGCGTCAACATCAACGCTCGGACGGCCAGCGACCTGCGCCGACTTGCCCAGTCCCAGAACATCACCTACACCGAAGCCGTGCGCCGCGCGGTTGAGGTCCTGGCCTTCCTCACCGACGAGCGTGAGGCAGGCAACGCGATCCAGGTCGTCGACCCCAAGCACAAGGTGACCCGAGAGATCATCACTCTTTGATCGAACTCGCGCTGTAGTCACGACGAGGAGAAGGCCCCTAGTCCGCCACTGGACTAGGGGCCTTCTCCTTATGCAGACCCCCGGTAACGCAGTAAGCGCGATGAGAACCCGCGGCGCATGAGGCCCGCCCCACCGGGGTGGATGGCTATGTAGATCGGGCTCACGGCTCTGGGGAGCACCGGGTGAAGGTGCGGCGGCGTTCGCTTCGTGGCTCGCTACACGCTGGGTGAGGCGATCGCGCCGTGCTGGCATGACGCGCTCGTGCGGATGGGGATGGCCGGTCGAGTCGACGCCCGACGAAGAGGCGGCGGCCGCGGCCGCGCCTGACGTGCTCGCTCTGTGGCGCGCAGGGTTGGCGCTGCCGGCGATCGCCGAGCAGATCGAGATCCCGATCGGCCGTCTACGTCGATGGGTAGACCACGAGATGGTCGACCTCACCCCTGCGCGCTGGACGCCCGCGAAGATCGAGCGGCACTACGGGTGGTCGCCGAGCACCTACAAGCAGTATCGCAACGCCGGGATCATGCCGCCGCCGGACTCCCCCTCGGGTGAGAGCCCGTGGTGGTGGGAGCACACGATCCGCACTTTCGCCCGCGACGTGCTCGTGCACCGCTGCATCGAGTGCGGCACCTGGCTCGCCTCAGCGCAAGGGGCAGCCACTCATCGCACCCGTCTGCACGGTCGTCGCGTGCATTGACGACGTCACCGGACCGGCGGCGCAGGGTCAGTGGATCGCGCCGAGTTCGACCAGCAGGACCCCGCTGATGATGAGGGCGATTCCCCCCATCATCATCGGCGTGAGCGGCTCCTTGAACAGCATCTTGGACGCGATTGCGGTTAGCGCGACACCCGAGGCTGCCCAGATGCCGTAGGCGACACCGAGCCCCATCCCCTCGTTCAGGGCGAGAGTGAGGAAGGAGAAGGCTATGAGGTAGCCGAGTGCGGTGACCGCGTAGAACGCTGAGCGTCCCTTAGCTGCAACCCGCAGCGACACAGTGGCGATGACTTCGAAGGCGATCGCGGCGATCAAGAAGAGCCACTGCATCACGCGACTCCCGTCTCGGTGTCGTTGCTGCCCGTGGTGGCGCCGGTGTTGCCGACTTCGGTGGAGTGCGCTTTTTGGGAGCCCAGTTCCACGGTCAGGACGCCGGCGATGATGAGTGCGATGCCCACGCCCATCAGCGCGGTCAGTGACTCGTCAAAGATCAACGAGGACAGTACGGCTGTCGCTGCCACGCCCATCGCGCCCCAGATGCCGTAGGCGACCCCGAGCGCCATGCCCTGCTTCAGGACGAGGGCGATCAGTACGAACGACGCGATGTAGCCCACGCCGACGAGCCCGAAGAAGGCTGGACGGTCTAAGGCCGCCTTGAGCGACAGCGACGCGGTCACCTCGCAAGCGATCGCTGCCATTAGTAGGTACCACTTGGTCATTGACTCTCCTCGATAAGGCTGTGGGCGAAGGCTCGCACGTCATCGTGTCGGCCCCGGTCGTTCTCGGACAGCTGCTGGCTGGTGACGGTCTCGAACCAGATGCCGTCGGCGATGAGCCGCGCCGCCGTCAGCCGCGTTCGTTTCGGAGCAGGAATGCCGTCGGGTATCGCGACCCACGGCTCCATCCGTTCGCACCAACGGTCCGCGAGTGGCTCGTGGAGTCGGGGGTCGGTCAGCATCACGAGGTCCCCGGCGGAGAAGTCGCCCTCGCAGGCCCAGCTCACGTACGCGTGAATGCGCGACTCGACGCTCTCGCGGGCTGGATCCGCCCCTGGGATGCGTGCTTTCAAGTCGCATTCGTATCCGTCGATGACGAAGTCGACCATCGCCATCAGGAGGTCTTGCTTGGTGGAGAAGTGGTACATCAGACCCGGCTTGGTCACGCCCGCAGCCCGCGCGGCCGAGTCAAGCGACACGACCCTCCCGTCGCGGGCGAGATGCACTGCCGAGGCGACGATGTCGTTTCGCTGCGATGCTCGACCTCCCACACTCGAACTTTACCAACCGGTTGGGCAAGTTCGCAAGCAGACCCGCGGCAAAGCCGGCGTCCGTGCGCCTGGCCTCCCAACTCGGTAGTAGCTCGCGCGCTGACCTGATCTGGCGTTCATGTCGTTCCAGTTGACGAACGAACTCGACACCATCACCAACGACGTCATCGAAGCCGCCCAGAGCACCCTCGTCATCGGAGTCACCTGACCTCAACCGCCACAGATCGTCGGAAGAACCCCGCCATCCGAACGTGGAAGTCACACCTACCGACAGTCAGCTGAGGTCGTGTGCGGTGACGATCGTCAAATGCGACATCTCCGACGCCTCGACCGTTCGTCGCACGGCTCAACGCGAAGACGTCGCATTTGACCCGCCCGCGTTAGTCTCGCAGTAACGCCCATTAAACGCGACAAGAGGAGGGGTCGATGCTCATCGGCTACGCACGCGTCTCAACTGAGCGGCAGGACCTTGCTGCCCAGTTGAAGGGTCTGGCCGATCTGGGCGTCGACGCCGATCGGATCTACACCGACAAGCGCACCGGCAGGTCGATGAAGAACCGGCCGGGGCTCACTCAGGCGATCGCCGCCCTTCGTCCGGGAGACGTGCTCGTGGTGACCAAGCTTGACCGCCTAGCGCGGTCGGTGCCTGACGCACGCGACCTCGTCGGTCAGGTCTACGAGAAGGGCGCGGCGCTCCAGTTGGGCCCGTCGCTGCACGACCCTGAGGACCCGGTCGGGAAGTTCCTGTTCAACGCGCTGGCGATGGTCGCCGAGTTCGAGGCCGACTTGAACCGGCAGCGCACGCTGGAAGGTCTGGCGATCGCGCGCGAGCAGGGCCGGCTCAACGGGAAGCCGCCGAAGCTCAACGAGCGCCGCACGAAGAAGCTGCTCCAGGACTACGAGGCCGGCACCGCGACCGTGGGCCAACTCGCCGAGGACTACAACGTCTCTCGGGCAACCGTGTACCGCACGATCAAGCGCGCCAAGGCGCAGGAGTAGGGGTCCCAATGACCGACGACAACGAGCGAGATGCCGAAGGCCGGCACCCCGGCGCGCCCGCGTGGTCCGGTGACCTGGCAGGGGCCTCGACGGCCGCGCTGGAGAGCCACGAGAGCGGCCTGAGGAGCCACATCGGCAACCTCTTCGTGAAGTACGAGGGGCAGAAGCCGGCGGGTCGACAGTGGCGCCCGCGGACGGATGCCGAGCTGCGCGATGCGGAGGTGAACCGCTGGGTCTCTCGCCTCGTCGACGTCGCGAACGAGCGGAGCAAGCGGGAGGGGGCTCAGTGACCACAGGCCGCGAGGACAGATTGATCGAAGCGATCGCCACGGGCATCTCCTTGGTGTTCGCGATTGCCGGGGCTCTCTTCGCCCCGACTGCTGCGGCGAGGTGGTTTTTTGCTGGCACTGCCGTCGTCCTCGT
>JBHWMJ010000334.1:0-4839 GCA_043423105.1 Marihabitans sp. | reverse complement strand
CTGTCAAGCGTCCGGTCGACGGTGCCCGTCGCTCCAAGCCCCAGGGCCCCAAGAGGGGCACGACCGGCCGGTCCCGCCAGGGTCAGCCGACCATCGCCCCGATGCCTCGATCTGCACCTGAGGTCGATGTCCACTCGCCCGACGGGGTGCGCCTGCAGAAGCTCCTCGCCAGCGCCGGGATCGGGTCGCGCCGCGCGTGCGAGCAGCTCATCGCCGAGGGCCGCGTGCAGGTCGACGGCCAGGTCGTCACCGAGCTCGGGATCCGGGTCGACCCGGACAGCCAGACCGTGCACGTCGACGGCGAGCGGGTCCAGCTCGACGAGAGCCGGGTCTACCTCGCCTTCAACAAGCCCCTCGGGGTGGTAACGACGATGTCCGACGACCTCGGCCGGCCAAGCATCGGCGACTACGTCCGGGACCGGCCGGAGCGGCTCTTCCACGTCGGGCGGCTCGACGTCGACACCGAGGGCCTGCTGCTGCTGACGAACGACGGGGAGCTCTCGCACCGGCTCCAGCACCCCGGCTACGGCGTCCTCAAGACCTACATCGCCCAGGTGCCCGGCCCGCTGCCGCGGGACCTCGGCAAGACCCTGCGCGCCGGGGTCAAGCTCGAGGACGGACCCGTGACGGTCGACTCCTTCACCGTCGTCGCGTCCTCGCCCGGCAAGGCCGTCGTCGAGATCGTGCTCCACGAGGGCCGCAACCACATCGTGCGTCGCCTCATGGAGGAGGTCGGGCACCCGGTCATCACGCTCACCCGGACCCAGGTCGGCCCGATCGAGCTCGGGCAGACGAAGGTCGGCCGTTGGCGCAACCTCAGCCGCCGCGAGATCGGGCAGCTCTACAAGGCGGTCGGCCTGTGACCGAGCCTCACGGGGGGCCGGGCTCGCCCGAGGTCCGGATCATCGGGACCGGCCTCATCGGTACGTCGATCGGGCTCGCCCTGCGCGGAGCAGGCGTCGAGACGACCCTCCAGGACCAGTCGGTCACCGCGATGACTCTCGCCCGCGACCTCGGGGCCGGGCGGCTCGGACCCCGCCTCGGGCACGACGATGGTGACGATCTGCACGCACCCGACGTCGTCGTCGTCGCGACCCCGCCGGACATCACCCCTTCGGTCGTCGCCGATGCCCTCCGACGCTGGCCGACGGCCTCGGTCACCGACGTCGCCTCCGTCAAGGGGGTCGTCGTCGACGACCTGCGCCGGATGGGCGCTCCGATGAGCCGCTACGTCGGCTCACACCCGATGGCCGGGCGCGAGCGGAGCGGGGCGATCGCCGCCCGCCCGGACCTCTTCGAGGGACGCGCCTGGGTGGTCTGCGCCGAGCCGGAGACTGACCCCGACGCGGTCGAGGCGGTCGAGCGGATCGCCCGGCTGTGCGGCTCCGTCGTCACCCGGCTGACGCCGGCCGAGCACGACGCCGCCGTCGCGGCGGTCTCGCACGTGCCCCAGGTGGCGGCCAGCCTCGTGGCTGCCCGACTCGAGGAGCTGAGCGAGGAGGCCGTCGGCCTCTCCGGGCAGGGGGTGCGTGACGTCACGAGGATCGCCGCCAGCGACCCTGGCCTGTGGACCCAGATCCTCGCGGGCAACGCCGCCTCGGTGCGGGCCGTGCTGAGCGACCTGCGCGACGAGCTCGACGGTGTCATCGGGGCGCTGCACGACCTCGAGCAGGGGATCGACGAGGACGCACCCGGGGCCCGAGCGGTCCTCGCCCGCGCCTTCGCTGGGGGCAACGCGGGGCACTCCCGCATCCCGGGCAAGCACGGTGCCGCGCCGACCGCCTACGCCGTCGTGAGCGTCGTCGTCGGCGACCGCCCTGGCGAGCTGGCGCGTCTCCTGGCTGACATCGGCGAGGCCGAGGTCAACCTCGAGGACCTGCGTCTCGACCACGGCCTCGGGCTGCCCTTCGGCGTCGCCGAGGTCTCCGTGCTGCCCGCGGCGGTCCGCCCGCTCGAGGACGCCCTCGTCGGCAAGGGCTGGCAGCTCCACGGCTGAGCAGGACCTAGGATCTGAGCCCATGACCGCCCCCTTCGTCGTCGGAGTCGACGGGCCCTCCGGGTCCGGCAAGTCGAGCGTCTCGCGCGCCATCGCCACTCACCTCGGAGGTGGCTACCTCGACACCGGAGCGATGTACCGGGCACTGACCTGGTGGTGCCTCGAGTCCGGTCTGGACCTCGGCGACGCCGACGCCGTCATCGAGGCGGCCACCACGCTCCCGCTCGCGATGAGCGCCGACCCGGCCGACCCCGGGGTGCACGTCGGGGACACCGACGTCACGGAGGCCATCCGGGCGTCCGAGATCAGTGCGCAGGTCTCCCGGGTGGCGACCATCCCCGAGGTCCGCGTCGAGATGCAGCAGCAGCAGCGCGACCTCATCACCGTCATTGCCGACGACTACGGCTCCGTCGTCGCCGAAGGGCGCGACATCACCACCGTCGTCGCACCGGACGCCGACGTCCGTCTCCTCCTCACCGCGAGCGAAGAGGCGCGCCTGCGTCGCCGAAGCGCCGAGCTGCACGGCGAGACCGACGACGCGGCCATCGAGCGCACCCGGGACGAGGTCGTCCGGCGGGACCAGGACGACTCGACGGTCTCCCAGTTCCTCACCGCGGCGGACGGCGTCGTCACCCTCGACACCTCCGACCTGACCTTCGAGGAGAGCGTCGCGGCCGCCCTCGCGGTGGTCGACGCCGCGCGTGGCTGAGCCCGGGGAGCCGGCGCTTCCCGCGCCCCTGGAGCGGTACGTCCCGGCGCGGACGACCGGCCTGAGGGTCCGTGCTGGGACCGGTCGCGTCATCACCCGCTCGATCCTGCGACCCGTCCGGCCCGTCCGAGGGCACGCCGTCGGCCACGTCCCGCGCACCGGTCCCGTCATCCTCGCGGCCAACCACATCGGCTTCCTCGACGGCCTCGCGGTGCACGCGACCGCCGGCCGGTCCGTGTCCTTCCTCGTCTACGACAAGGCCTTCGAGGGTGCTACCGGACACCTGCTGCGCCTCGGCGGTGCCATCCCGCTGCCGCAGGACGCCACGGCCGCACCCGCCCTGGGCCGAGCCGTCGCCGTGCTGCGCGCCGGGGGAGCGGTCGGCATCTTCCCTGAAGGGGCTCGCGGCCGGGGGCGCTTCGAGGTGACCTTCCCGGGGGTCGCGTGGCTCGCCCAGGTCACCGGCGCCCCGGTCGTGCCGGTCGCGGTCCTCGGGACGCGGGCGACCGGACAGCTCGCCGGCGATCTCCCGGCACGGGGGGCACGGGTGATCGTCGACTACGGAGCCCCTCTGCTGCTCGACCACCCGCCCGCTCCTCGCCGGCCGGCCCGCGCCGCGATGATGTCCGCGCTCGTCCCGGTCCTCGCCGAGCACGTCGCCGCCGCCTCCGCACGGCACGGCGTCGCCCTGCCCGAGGACATCCCGCCAGACCTCCTCCCGGCCTGAGACAATGGCTGCTGCCCGTCGCCGGACCGCCCCGGCCGAGCGGGTCACCCTCCACCCCGATCACCCAAGGAGTCCCACCGTGGACAGCCAGACGCCCGAGCCCGACGACAGCGTCATCCCCGCGGAGGACGAAGGGGTCGAGCGTGTCCTGCGCGCCGGGCTCGAGGAGTTCGAGCTCACCCCGGAGGACCGGGCCCTCATCGAGGGCTTCCAGGAGGTCGAGGACGAGGGCTTCGAGGGTGCTCTCCCGGTCGTCGCGATCGTCGGCCGCCCGAACGTCGGCAAGTCCACGCTCGTCAACCGGATCCTGCGCCGACGCGAGGCCGTCGTCGAGGACGTCCCGGGCGTCACCCGAGACCGGGTCGCCTACGAAGGGGAGTGGGCCGGGCGTCGCTTCACGATCATCGACACCGGCGGCTGGGAGGCGAGCGCGGAGGGAGTCTTCCTCAAGGTCGCCGAGCAGGCCGAGGTCGCGATCGACATGGCAGACGTCGTCGTCTTCGTCGTCGACGCGGTGGTCGGCGCGACCGACGACGACGAGGCCGTCGTCAAGCTGCTGCGCCGCGCCGGCAAGCCGGTCGTGCTCGTGGCGAACAAGGTGGACGACCAGCGTTTCGAGGCCGATGCCGCGGCGCTGTGGAACCTCGGCCTCGGCCAGCCGTGGCCGGTCTCGGCGCTGCACGGCCGGGGGAGCGGGGACGCGCTCGACGCCGTGCTCGAGGTGCTCCCGGACCGCTCGATGGTCGCCGAGGCGCCGGTCGCTGACGGGCCCCGACGGGTCGCGCTCATCGGTCGCCCGAACGTCGGCAAGTCCTCGCTGCTGAACAAGCTCGCGGGGGAGGAGCGCGTGGTTGTCGACAACGTCGCCGGGACCACCCGCGACCCGGTCGACGAGCTCGTCGAGCTCGGGGGCCGGTGGTGGCGCTTCGTCGACACGGCCGGCATCCGGCGCCGCGTGCACCAGACGAAGGGGGCCGACTTCTATGCCTCGCTACGCACGCAGACCGCCCTCGAGAAGGCCGAGGTCGCCGTCGTGCTCATCGACACGCACGAGCCGATCACGGAGCAGGACCTGCGCATCATCAGCCAGGTCGTCGAGGCCGGTCGGGCGCTCGTCATCGGGTACAACAAGTGGGACCTGCTCGACGAGGAGCGACGCTTCTACCTCGAGCGCGAGATCGAGCGCGATCTCGTGCAGGTCACGTGGGCCCCGCGCGTGAACCTCTCGGCCCAGACCGGCCGCCACGTCGACCGGCTGACCCCCGCGCTCGACACGGCGCTGGAGTCGTGGGACCGCCGCGTGCCCACGTCGCGGCTCAACGCGGTGCTCGGCGAGATCGCCTCGTCGCACCCGCACCCGGTGCGCGGCGGCAAGCAGCCCCGCATCCTCTTCGCCACCCAGGACAG
>JBHWMJ010000333.1:0-3900 GCA_043423105.1 Marihabitans sp. | reverse complement strand
CTAGCTGCCCGAGCTCACCGGCGCCATCACGGTCAACGAGGGCAAGCGCTACGGCGGCACCTTCAACCTCGCACCCCGCGTGCTCACCTGGCTCGGCGCCGAAGGGCGGATCACCCGCGGGCCCAATGCCGGCCACTGGCGCCTGTCGAAGCCCGCGTGGACCCTCATGGCCGCGTGGCTCGGGGAGGAGCCCAGCGTCCCGGACCTCGCTGCCGGCTACGCCGAGCTGGTCCGGCGGTGGCTGGAGCAGTACGGCCCGGGCACGCTCGACGACGTCCAGTGGTGGCTCGGCGCGACGAAGGGAGCGACCCGCACCGCCCTCGAGGACGTCGGCGCGGTCGAGGTCGACCTCGAGGGCGGCCGCACCGGGTGGCTCCTGCCGGACGACCTCGACCCGGTCGACGAGGTCGGGCCGTGGGCCGCGCTGCTGCCGACCCTCGACCCGACGACGATGGGGTGGAAGCGCCGCGACTGGTACCTCGACCCCGCCCACCGCGACCTGCTCTTCGACAGCAAGGGCAACGGCGGCACGACCGCGTGGTGGCAGGGGCGGATCGTCGGCGCCTGGGTCCAGGACGACGACGGGGTCGTCTCGGTCGTCGAGTGCCCGGGCACCGACCTCCCCGGCGAAGGGAGGTCCGCCCTCGCCGCCGAGGCGGCACGGCTCACCGCCTGGCTCGACGGGGTGCGGATCACCAACGTCTACTCGTCCCGCCTCATGAAGGGCGAGCCCCTGCCCTGATCGGCTCCCGACCCGCCACAGGAGGGCCACAGGGAGCCCACAGCACCGCCACGGCGCGAGCCGCGAGTGTTGCTCGTGCAGCGACCACCACGTCAGGAGCCGACCATGACCCGCCAGCAGCGCACCCGCCCCACCTACGAGGGCCGCGCCCTCCCCCGCCCTGACGACGAGCTCGTCGACCAGGGCGCCGGATTTGACGTCGCGACCCTGCTCACGCGCCGTCGGGCGCTCGGCGTCCTCGGGCTCGGACTCGGCTCGGCGGCGCTCGCCGCGTGCGGTGCCGACGGATCGGGCTCGTCGACGAGCAGCGCCACCTCGGGGTCCGCGACGAGCAGCGCCGGCTCGTCGACGGAGATCCCCGAGGAGACCAACGGCCCCTACCCCGCCGACGGCACCGTCGACGACGTCAACGTCCTCTCCGAGTCGGGCATCGTCCGGCAGGACATCACGACGAGCCTCGACGACGGTGAGCGCGTCGACGGCGTCCCGCTGACGATGGACTTCACCGTCACGGACATGGCGCAGGGGGCTCCCTTCGCCGGGGCGGCCGTCTACATCTGGCACTGCGACGCGCAGGGCCGCTACTCGATGTACACCCAGGGCGTCGAGGACCAGACCTGGCTGCGCGGGGTGCAGGTCGCCGACGACGACGGCCGGGTGAGCTTCACGACCATCGTGCCGGGCTGCTACTCCGGTCGGTGGCCGCACATCCACCTCGAGGTCTACCCCGACGTCGACTCCGCGACCGACGTCGACAACGTCATCGCGACCTCGCAGGTCGCCTTCCCGCAGGACATGCTCACCCAGGTCTACGCCCGCGACGAGTACGACGGGTCGACCCGCAACCTCGAGGGCGTCGGTTCGGTCGAGGACGACGGGATCTTCGCCGACAGCCTCGACCAGCAGCTGGCCACGATCACCGGGAGCGTCTCGAAGGGGTACACCGCCAGCCTGGCGGTCCACGTCGACACGACGACCGAGCCCAGCGCGGGTGGCGGCATGGGCGGTGGCGGCCAGCCGCCCTCGCAGGGCTGACGCCGGGCAGACTGGGCGCATGAGCGACGTCGACGACGCCTACGCCCAGGCCACCGGGGCCGACCAGCCGCAGGACGAGGCGGTCGCGCTCGCCCACCGCCTGCTCGACCTCGCGCGGGCCGGCGACGTGGACGGCCTCGTGCCCTACCTCGATGCCGGCGCCCCGGTCGACCTGGCCGACGAGGCGGGCAACACCCTGCTCATGCTCGCCGCCTACCACGGGCAGGCGAGCCTGGTGGGCGAGCTCGCCCGTCGCGGCGCCGACGTCGACGCCCTCAACGCGCGCGGTCAGTCACCCCTGGCCGGCGCGGTCTTCAAGGGCGAGGTCGAGGTCGTGACCGCACTGCTCGAGCGCGGCGCCGACCTCGACGCCGGAGCGCCCTCGGCGCGGGCGACGGCCCTGGCCTTCGGCCGGACCGACCTGCTCCCCGGCCGCTGAGACGACACCGGCACCGTATGCGTGCCGCCCCGTGGGATGTCTAGGGCTGCTCGGGCACGAGGGCGACGAGCCCGCCGGTCACGCCCACGAGCATCGAGCCGTCCGGGCCGACGTACGTCGCGGCGTAGTGGTTGTTGACCATCGAGCCGGTGCCCGCGAGGCGACGCCACATGATCTCGCCGGTCGTCGCGTCGACCGCGGTGAAGTACCAGGCGTCGATGCCGGCGGCCGACTCCTCCTTGGTGTACGTCGCGATGACGCCGGACGCGGTCCCCTTGGAGACCGTCGACGGGATGCGGATCTCGTCGTTGGCCCACACGACCTCGCAGCCGTCGTCGGTGACGTCGATGCGGGTCAGACCCGGCTGGGTCGACCGGCCGAAGGTCGCGTCGAAGAGGTTGTACCCGTAGTTGCTCTCGACGAAGAGGGACCGGCCGATGGCGATGAGCGAGTTGTCACCGGCGCTGCGGTCCGGCGCGAAGACCGGCACGCGGCAGACCTCCTTGTCCCCCGCCCCGGCGGAGGTGTCGTAGACGACGACGTGCATGCGCGGGTCGGCGTTGTCGGTGATGGCCACGTGCCGCTCGCCGGCCATGAGCGTGGGAGTCGTGCCCGAGGCCCGACTCGTCTGCCCCGGCTTGCGCCGCGACCCCGCGTCGTAGGTCTGCTCCCAGACGACGCGCGGTGTGCCGGTCTCCCCGCTCAGGGCGACGAGCTCGCGGGAGGTGACGACCCAGGCCCGGCCGTCGGCGCCGACGGCGAAGGAGTTTTCGATGTCCGCCGCCTCGAACCGGGTCCACCCGGCGCGCCCGGTCTCGGGGTCGAGGAGACCGACCGAGCCGAGCTGCCCGACGACCCAGATCCGCCCGTCGGTGCCGGGCACGGCGGAGTTGATGCCCTCGCCGTCGGCGAGACCGTCGCTGATGTCGAACTCGTCCACGGGCGCGATCTGCGGGTCGCCCGCGTCGTCGGCGACCCGCCACCGGGTGATCCGACCGTCGGAGGTCGGCAGGACGACGCGCTGGTCGGCGTCGAGGACGGCGTAGCCGCCTCCCGCGAAGTTCGTCGCGAAGTCGGCCCGGAAGGGCCGGTCGGCCACGTGCTCGCGGGCGAGCACGTCGAGGGTGTCGGGGTCGAGCACGTTGAGCGTCACGCGGGTGGCGTTGACGCAGACCGCGACGAGGCGCTCGTGCTCGTCGCGCAGGACCGAGGCGCACACCCCGCCGAGGTGACGTCGGATGACCTTGGCCTGCCGCGGGTCGAGGACGTCGCGGTCGGTGTAGGCGTCGGTCATCGCGGCGTCGCCGTGGATGTTGCTGTCGGGGTTGGGCGCGAGCTGCGGTGACTGCTCGGCCGGCTCACCCTCGAGCTCGCCCTGCGGGGTGACCCGGTCGACGTCGAGGTCGGTGCTCAGGGCACTCGACAGCGGCCCGACGGGGATCGTGCGGCTGCTCGCCCCGAGCGCGGCGAGCGCGAGGACCCAGACGGTGAGCAGGGCGACGGTGACCCGACCGGCGCGGGAGCGGCCGAGGTCGCGGGTGCTCTCGGCGCGCGAACGCCAGAGCACGAGGAGGGTCGCCGCGGCGACGACCGCGAGCGGGATGCCGTGGACGATCGGGGCCGCCGTGGTCATGTCGCGCTGGCCGGGCGCGAGGGCCACGACGAGGGCGACGACCGAGAGCAC
>JBHWMJ010000308.1:0-2816 GCA_043423105.1 Marihabitans sp. | reverse complement strand
ATGTGTCTCCATCTGGGGCGACGGCTCGACCTTCAAGGGCAATGACATCGAGCGCTTCTACCGCTACGGCCTCATGGCCAACCCCGGGCTGCGCATCTACAAGCCCTGGCTTGACGCCGACTTCGTCACCGAGCTCGGCGGCCGCCACGAGATGAGCGCCTGGCTGACCGACAACGACCTGCCCTACCGCGACAGCCAGGAGAAGGCGTACTCCACCGACGCCAACATCTGGGGCGCGACCCACGAGGCCAAGACCCTCGAGCACCTCGACGAGTCCATCGAGATCGTCGAGCCGATCATGGGCGTGCGCTTCTGGGACCCCGCGGTGGCCATCGAGACCGAGGACGTCACGGTGCGCTTCGAGCGCGGTCGCCCGGTCGCGATCAACGGCACCCGCTACGACGACCCGGTCGCCCTCGTCCACGAGGCCAACGCGATCGGCGGCCGTCACGGGCTGGGCATGTCGGACCAGATCGAGAACCGCATCATCGAGGCGAAGTCCCGTGGTATCTACGAGGCTCCGGCGATGGCCCTGCTGCACATCACCTACGAGCGGCTCGTCGCTGCGGTCCACAACGAGGACACCATCGCCAACTACCACGCCGAGGGCCGCCGGCTGGGCCGCCTCATGTACGAAGGCCGCTGGTTCGACCCGCAGGCGCTCATGCTCCGCGAGTCGCTCGAGCGCTGGGTCGCCTCCGTCGTCACCGGCGAGGTCACGCTGCGCCTGCGCCGCGGCGACGACTGGAGCATCATCCGCACCGAGGGTGAGAACTTCAGCTACCACCCGGACAAGCTCTCGATGGAGCGCACCGAGAATGCCGCCTTCGGCCCGGTGGACCGGATCGGCCAGCTGACGATGCGCAACCTCGACATCGCCGACAGCCGCGCCAAGCTCGAGGTCTACGCCTCGCAGAACCAGCTCGGCGGCGGGTACGCCGAGCTCATGGGCGAGCTGGAGTCCGGGGGTGCCGAGCAGATCGCGGCCAACCCTGCCGCGGCGAACGTCGACGACGAGGACGACATGCTCGACCGCGCGGCCATGGAGTTCGGCACCGACTGAGGCCTTGTCGGGCGTGCACAAATAGGCTGGGGGCATGTCCCCCCGCGCGCGCATCCCGGCAGCGACCCGGCAGGCCGTGCGCCGACGTGCCGGGGACCTGGCGACCGCGGCCACCCGGCGTATCGAGCAGCGACATGCGTGGTACGCCGACCTGAGCGCCCAGGAGCGCTCGTGGGTGGCCCAGGTCGCCCAGGCCGGCATCGCCGACTTCGTCGCCTGGCTCGGGGAGTCGCCTGCGGGGCAGCCGCACCATCCGGGCAGGATCTTCGCGGCGGCGCCCCGTGAGCTGACCCGGTCGGTCACACTCGCGCAGACCCTCGAGCTCGTGCGCGAGGTCGTCGCCGTCGTCGAGGACCACGTCGAGGACCTGGCCCGCCCGCGCGAGGTCGGTCGGCTGCGGGAGGCCGTGCTGCGCTACAGCGGCGAGGTCGCCTTCGGCGCCGCCCTCGTCTACGCCGAGGCCGCCGAGCAGCGCGGGGCGTGGGACGCCCGGCTTGAGGCCCTCATCCTCGACGCTGTCGTCCGGGGGGAGGTCGACGAGTCGACCCGCTCCCAGGTGGCCGCGCTCGGGTGGTCGAGCCTGTCCGGGGTCGCTGTCCTCGTCGGAGAGGCCCCTGACCAGGCGGGTGAGGACATCGAAGGGGTGCTGGGCCGTCTGCACCGGACCGCCTCCCGCAGGGGCTTGGCCGCCATCGCCGGGGTCCAGGGACGTCGACTCATCGCGGTGCTCGGGGGGGTCACGGACGTCACGGCCGACGCGCAGGCCCTCCACGACTGCTTCGGCCCCGGGCCGCTGGTGCACGGACCGCTCGTCGACAGCCTCCTCGAGGCGACGCTCTCGGCCGCTGCCGCCGTCGCGGGCTTCGACGCAGCCGGCGGCTGGCCCGGCTGCCCACGCCCCTGCCCGGCCTCGGACCTGCTGCCCGAGCGAGCCCTGGCCGGCGACGAGTGGGCGCGCCTGGACCTGCTCTCCCAGGTCTGGCAGCCGCTGAGCGACCATCCCGCCCTGCTCGAGACCGCCGAGCAGCATCTCGACACGAAGGGCGGCCTGGAGGGCACCGCCCGGGCCCTGTACGTGCACGTCAACACCGTGCGTTACCGCCTCAGCCGGATTATCGACGTCACCGGCTACGACCTCGCCGAGCCGCACGACGCCTTGACCGTGCGGGTCGCGCTGACCCTCGGACGACTGTTGGAGGAAACCTCCAAATCGTGATGGGGATTGCTGTGGCGATCCGCGTCGCCCGCCCGCACAGGCGGCCGGGAAGGTGGAGGGGTGCTTGCGATCACCTGCCCCGGCCAGGGCTCCCAGACCCCCGGCTTCCTCTCCCCCTGGCTGGAGCTTCCCGGCCTGCGCGACCGGCTCGACGCCCTGTCGGATGCGGCGGAGATGGACCTCGTCGCGCACGGCACCACCTCGGACGCCGAGACGATCAAGGACACCGCCGTGGCCCAGCCGCTCATCGTGGCGGCCGGCCTCCTGTCGCTCCCGGCACTCTTCGACGGTGCCGACGACCTCGGACCCACCGGCGCGGCCGCCGGCCACTCCGTCGGTGAGATCACGGCTGCCGCTGCGGCCGGTGTCCTCTCGGCGCAGGAGGCGATGGCGTTCGTCCGCGAGCGCGGTCGCGCCATGGCCGAGGCCAGCGCGGTGCAGCCCACCGGCATGAGTGCCGTCATGGGTGGCGACCCGAGCGAGGTCACCGCAGCGATCGAGGGCTTCGGCCTCACCCCGGCCAACATCAACGGACAC
>JBHWMJ010000307.1:0-15938 GCA_043423105.1 Marihabitans sp. | reverse complement strand
GCGGCGGCAGCGGCTCCTCGCTCACCGGCTCGACCCCCTTCGCCCCGTACGGCAACGGACGACCGAGCGCATCCCTCGGACGGGCCTGACGCGCCCGCCCCTGCTCGTCCCGGTCCCGCTCGTTCACGGGCGAGGCACGTCCGACTGGTGCCCCGACCCCGCGCGCTGCGTCGCCAGCCACCGCCGGCTCGCCTCGACGAGCGAGTCGCCAAGCGGCGACGGGTTGGGCGCCACCTCCCACCGGTAGCCATCAGGGTCTGCGAAGTACCCCGAGTAGCCGCCCCATTCACGCCCCTCCCCCTTCGCCTCGTAGGCCGGCTCCCACCCCAGACCATCGACAAAAAAGGCCCGCGATCGGTCGACGTCCTCGACGGCCAGCGTCACGACGTTGACCCGTTGCTCCATCAACGGTGCCGTCCGCGGGTGGTGCGGACGCTCTGCGTGAGCACCAGCGCTGCTGCAAGGACCGCAGGTCCCACGACGAGCCACCACGCGATGCCCGGTGCGTCCTGCGAATCGGTCTGCACCAGTGCAGGCGTCCTGGGGGACGTCGGGGCCGTGGTCGACGTCGCGTGGCTCGTCGACGTGGGGTCGGTCGTTGAGGTGGGGTCTGTGGTCGACGTGTCGTCCGTGGTCGAAGGGTCGGAGCTCGTCGGCGCTGGGGTCCCGCACCCCGGCACCGTCCCGCTCAGCCCTGAACCGGGACGCTCGATCCCGCGCGCGTCGAGGATCTCCTCGAGCACCGACGGCTTGGCGGGCATGAGCCCGTCGACGCAGGTGTCGATGATCATCGAGTAGGTGTCCGCGTCGTCCGGGGCGGTCCCGCTGAACCAGGCGTGGACGGCGAGGCCGTCCCGGTGCGCCCGCTCGACGAGCTCCGGGGTGATGACCCGGAAGCCGAGCTGGTTGACCGGGACCTGGAGGGCCACGGTGCCAGGTGGCGGCGGCGTGCCCGCGATGACGTAGTCGGTCGTCGCCTGGCGGCCCGTCGAGAGCCCGATCTGCGGGCTGTGGGTGTGGAAGTCAGCCAGGGCTGCGTCGTTGAAGGACCCGACGATGATGTCGGTACGTCCGGACCGGTTGATGAGGTCCGAGAGCAGCTGACCCGTACGCAGGTACGAGTCCAGGTCGCTGTCCCGGGTGCCCTTGATCTCGATGTTGATCGGCGTGTCAGGGAAGGCTCCGAGGACCTCGTCGAGCGTGGGAACGGCGAAGTCGTCGGGCGCGTAGCCGTCCACGACGACGTCACCGTGCCTGGCGCCGCGGAGCGGGTAGGAGTCCGCCGGCTCGCCGTGGACCGCGCTACGCCCGGGGACGAACCAGTGGGCGGCGTCGAGGCGCTGGACCTCGGCGAGCGTCATGTCGACGACCCGGCCGCTCCCTTCGGTCGTCCGGTCCACCGTGGCATCGTGGATGACGACGAGCCGTCCGTCCTGGGTGCTCTGGACGTCGAGCTCGAGCATGTCGGCCCCCAGCGCCTTGGCTCGCTTGAAGGCGTAGAGGGTGTTCATCGGGGCCTCGTCCTCGCCGCCGGAGTGCGCCATGTTCATCACCCGCATGTCGAGCCACGGGTTGACCTCCTCGGCGGAGGCTGAGGCGACGAGAGATCCACCGCCGAGGACGACCAGCAGGGCGGTGACGACCGCGGCAAGGGAGCGCATGCCCAGACGCTAGCGACAGTCGCCCTGTCGCGGTAGGCCTCAGAGGCCCGTCAGCACGGTGCCGCCGAAGCGCAGGAGGATCGGGGCGAACATGAGACACCCGAAGAGGACCACGACACCCAGGAGCAGGGTGCCGACCATGCCGAGGACCCGTCCGACGTTGACCCAGTCGCGCCGGCCGTAACGGCCGGGCTGGGCGTCGATCTCCCGGAGAGCCTGGGTGCCCATGTACCAGGCGAAGGGTGCGGTGAAGGGAACCATCGACAGGCCGAGGATCCCGAGGATGAGCACCGTCATGGCCTGCGGGTGGTCCGGTGGCTCCATGCCGAAGGGGTGACCCGGCACCGGGCCGCCCGACGGCAGCTGCTGCGGAGGAACGCTCATGCGATCGAGCCTACGGGCGCCCTCCCCCGACCGCCACGGGTTCCGGCTCGCTCCCTTCGCGCTACGGTGACCCAGGTCTCACCTGGACCAAGACCCGACCCTGGAGGCAGCCCGACCCATGCGTGCCCTCGTCAAGACCGGCCCCGGACCGGGGATGGAGATGATCGACCTCCCCGAGCCCACCCCTGGCCCCCGAGAGGTGAAGATCCGGGTGCTGCGAGCGGGCTTGTGCGGGACGGACCTCCACCTGCACGACTGGGATCCGTGGGCCGCCGAGACCGTACGCCCGCCGATGGTCGTCGGCCACGAGTTCAGCGGCCTCGTCGCCGAGGTCGGCGCAGACGTCACCGACGTCGAGGTCGGCCAGCTCGTCTCCGGCGAGGGGCACATCGTCTGCGGCCGGTGCCGCAACTGCCGGGCGGGCCGGCGACACCTGTGCAAAAACACGCAGGGCATCGGGGTCAACCGCGACGGGGCCTTCGCCGACTACGTCGTGCTCCCGGCCTCGAACGTCTGGGTCCAGCCCGAGGACTTCGACCCCGACCTCGCGGCGGTCTTCGACCCGCTCGGCAACGCCACGCACACGACCCTGTCCTTCCCGCTCGCCGGCGAGGACGTCGTCGTGACGGGCGCCGGCCCGATCGGCGTCATGGCCGTCGCCATCGCTCGCCATGTCGGGGCGCGCTACATCGCGGTCACCGACCTCTCCCCCGAGCGTCTCGAGCTCGCGAAGGCCGCGGGGGCCGACATCTGCGTCAACCCCGCCGAGGGCGACCTGCGCGAGGCGATGAACGACCTCGGCATGCGCGAGGGCTTCGACGTCGGTCTGGAGATGAGTGGCGCTCCCCCGGCGGTCGGCGCGATGATCGACCACATGAACCACGGTGGCCGGATCGCCATGCTCGGCCTGCCGAAGGAGCCTTACCCGGTCGACTGGGGCAAGGTCATCACCCACATGATCACCATCAAGGGCATCTACGGCCGCGAGATGTACGACACCTGGTACGCGATGAGCTCGATGCTCTCCACCTCGCGCGCACTGCGCGACGCCGTCACCTCGGTGATCACCCACCGCTTCCCCGCAACCGACTGGCAGGACGCCTTCGACACCGCCCGATCGGGCCGGTGCGGCAAGGTCGTCATGGACTGGAGCTGACATGTACGCGATCAAGGACGACCTGCGCCGCGAGCTCGACGAGATCGAGGACGCCGGGCTGACGAAGACCGAGCGCCTCATCACCACCCCGCAGAGCGCGCATATCGCGACCGAGGCGGGCGAGGCGCGCAACTTCTGCGCCAACAACTACCTCGGCCTGGCCAACCATCCCGATGTTGTCGCGGCAGCCCGCGACGCGCTCGACGACTGGGGCTTCGGCATGGCGAGCGTGCGCTTCATCTGCGGCACCCAGACCCAGCACCGGGAGCTCGAGGAGGCGATCGCAGACCTCGTCGGCACGGAGGACTCGATCCTCTTCCCGTCGTGCTTCGACGCCAACGGTGGCATCTTCGAGGTGCTTCTCGGCCCTGAGGACGTCATCATCTACGATGCCCTCAACCACGCCTCGATCATCGACGGGGTCCGGCTGAGCAAGGCGCAGCGGCGTCGCTACGCCAACCGTGACATGGCCGACCTGCGCCAGCAGCTCGAGGAGGCGAAGGGGGCCGGTGCCCGACGGATCCTCGTCGTCACCGATGGTGCCTTCTCGATGGACGGCTACCTCGCTCCCCTGGCCGAGATCTGCGATCTCGCCGAGGAGCTCGGTGCCCTCGTCATGGTGGACGACTCGCACGCGACGGGCTTCGTCGGCGAGCACGGCCGCGGCTCGCACGAGGCGTGCGGCGTCATGGACCGGGTCGACATCGTGACCGGCACTCTCGGCAAGGCGCTCGGGGGCGGCAGCGGCGGCTTCGTCGCCGGGCCGCGTGAGGTCGTCGACCTGCTCAAGCAGCGCGCCCGGCCCTACCTCTTCAGTAACGCCGTGGCCCCTTCGGTCGTCGCTGGCTCGCTCAAGGCGGTGCAGATCGCCCGTGAGTCCGACGAGCCCCGCGAGCAGCTGCGTCGTAACGCGGCGCTCTTCCGCTCGCTCATGGAGGAGGCCGGCTTCGAGCTGCTGCCCGGCGAGCACGCGATCGTGCCGGTGATGTTCCCCGGCGACGACGGGGCACGCAGCGCGGCACAGGTCGCCGACCGGATGCTCGAGCTCGGCATCTACGTCATCGCCTTCTCGTACCCCGTCGTGCCGAAGGGGCAGGCCCGGATCCGCGTACAGCTCTCCGCCGCGCACTCGGAGGAGGACGTCCGGGCCTGCGTCGACGCCTTCGTCACCGCGCGCAAGGACGTGACCGGCCGATGACCGCCTCGCTCGACTCCCGCGCGACGGTACGCATCGCCGTCCTCATCGACTGCGACAACGTCTCCGCGCCGCACGCCGCCGACATCCTCGAGGAGCTCGCCAAGTACGGCACCCCGACCGTCAAGCGCGCCTACGGCGACTGGACGACGACGCAGCTCTCCGGCTGGAAGTCGGAGCTGCACCGCAACGCGATCCAGCCGGTCCAGCAGTTCGCCTACACCAAGGGCAAGAACTCCTCGGACTCCGCCCTGATCATCGACGCGATGGACCTGCTCTGGCAGGGGAACGTCGAGGCCTTCGCCCTCGTCTCCTCCGACTCCGACTTCACCCGGCTGGCGACCCGGCTGCGCGAGTCGGGCCGGCGGGTGTACGGGCTCGGGCTGCGCAAGACCCCAGAGTCGCTGCGCCGCGCGGTCGACCAGTTCATCTTCCTCGAGGTGCTCGCCGAGCAGGACGCCGCTGAGGTCGAGAGCCAGCCGGGCTCCCCAGGCGACGACGCCTCCACCAGTCCGACGATCAACCTCGAGAGCGCCCTGACCAAGGCGGTCAACGCCACCTCCAACGACGAGGGCTGGGCCTCGCTCGGTCAGGTCGGCCAGCACCTCGGCCGCGCCCACGCAGACTTCGACCCCCGCGACTTCGGCCACCAGAAGCTAAGCTCGTTGGCGGCGGAGCAGCCCTACCTCGAGACGCGTACCACCGGGCCGCTCACCGAGGTGCGGCTCCGGACGCGCCGGTCGGCCCGCAAGAGCGCCAGCCGCAAGGCCCGGGAGGGCTAGGACTCGAAGATCTCTGCGTCCCCTGCCCCGTGGCGAGCAACCTCGGGCGCACCGGAGCGGTAGTCGATGACCGTCGTCGGGGACGTGCTCACCTCGCCCGCGTCGATGACGATGTCGACGGCGTGGTCGAGTGCCTCCTTGACGTCCCAGCCGAAGACCGGCGTCTCGTCCTGACCCGGCAGCAGGAGGGTGCTCGACAGCAGCGGCTCCCCCAGCTCTTCGAGGAGAGCCTGGACGACCGCGTGGGCCGGGATGCGCACGCCGACCGTCTTCTTCTTCGCGTGGAGGAGCCGGCGGGGAACCTCCTTCGTCGCCGGGAGGATGAAGGTGTACGGGCCCGGCGTGACCGACCGGATCGCCCGGAAGACGTGGTTGTCGACGTGGACGAGCTGCCCGAGCTGAGCGAAGTCGCGGCACAGCAGGGTGTAGTGGTGCTTGTCGTCGAGCCGTCGGATGTCGCGGATGCGGTCCTTGATCGCCTGGTCGTCGAGCCGTCCGCCCAGGGCGTACCCAGAGTCGGTCGGGAAGGCGACGAGCGCCCCTTCGCGGATCCGCTGGACGACCTGACCGATCGCGCGCGGCTGCGGGTTGTCGGGGTGGACCTCGACGAAGGTGGCCATGCCCTCAGCCTAGGCCCGGAGCTCCTCGGCGAGCTCGTCGACGAGGGCTTTCGCCGTGCGGCCCACCCCGATGAGGGTGGCCGAGGCGGGACCGGTCCAGTCCCCGTACCCGATGAAGGAGACCCGCGGGTCCTTCGTCGACCGGTTGCCCACCACGGCGGGGATGCCGTCGGTGGTCCGCAGCCGCAACGAACGCAGGTGCCGCAGGGCCGGCCGGAAGCCGGTCGCCCAGATGACGTCGTCGAGATCGACGTGCTCGCGCCCGATGACCGCACCCGTCGCGTCCATCCGGTCGAACATCGCGCGCAGCCGCAGCGCACCCTCCGCCCGGGCCTTGCGCACGGCGGGCATGGCGACGATCGTCCCGGAGAGCTCGGCCTCCTGCCCCTCGGCGTCCCCGCGCACCCGGGCGGTCGCCCGGTCGAAGAGGTAGCGCCCGTCGACGTCGTCCGGCAGCCATCGCAGCCGGGTCAGCGAGCAGAGGTGGACCACGGCGGCGGAGCCGACGAGGTCGGCGGTGATCTGGACGGCCGAGTTCGCGCCACCGACCACTGCGATCCGGCGACCGACGAAGGGGTCAGGACCGCCGTAGTGGGCCGAGTGGCGCTGCGTCCCGGCGAAGATGTCGGCCCCCTCGACGTGCGGGACGAAGGGGGCGCGCCAGGTGCCCGTCGCGTTGACGACGTGCCGCGTGCGCAGGTCTGCCCCGTCGGTCACGACGGTCAGGGCGTCGTCGTCGGCCCGCACGTCGAGCACGGTGACGGGTCTGCGGACCGGCACCCGGTAGCGCTGCTCGTAGTCCTCGAGGTAGTCGAGGACGTGGTTCACCGGCGGGAAGACGTCTGGGTGCGAGGGCATCATCCGGCCGGGCAGCGAGGAGTAGGACGCCGGCGAGAAGAGGCGAAGCGAGGGCCAGGTGCGGCGCCAGGCCCCACCGGGCTCCTCCTGCTCGTCCACGACGAGGTGCTCGACCCCGGCTCGGCTCAGCCAGTAGCTGCACGCCAGGCCGGCCTGGCCGCCGCCGATGACGACGACGTCGACGTGCTCGGTCATCCGTCGTGCCGGTCCCCGGTCCGCATCCCGATGGGCGTGCCGAGCTGCACGGTCCGGGAGACCGTGCACAGCCGGTCGCGGGACTGCTCGACAGCACGGGGCAGGGCATCCCGGGCCCGGTCACCGGCCTCCCCGTCAGGGAAGCGCAGCGTGAAGGTGACCTCGAGGTCGGTCATGTGGTTGCCCGACTCAGGGGTCGATGCCTTGACGCCGCTCGCGACGACGTCGAAAGCCTCGGGCTCTGCCCGCCGGCTCGTGATGTGGTCGATGTCGACCGCGCTGCAGCCGGCGATGGCGACGAGCAGGAGCTCGACAGGTGTGAAGCTGTCGTCGTCACCGGCACCGAGGGAGATCTCACCGCCGCGCTCGTTGCGCGCGGTGTAGTGGCCTAGCGAGGTGCGGCGCAGGCTCACCTTGCGGTGGCCGGTGCCTGTCCCGCCGGTGGTCTCGGCGTGCTCGGACGAGGCCATCGTCATCCCCTCTGTCGGTGGGTGCTGCTTCCTATGATGCCCATCATGACGTCTTCTCCTGGCCGCGTCGTCCTCGTCCGCCACGGGCAGACCGAGTGGAGCCGCGACGGCCGGCACACCGGGCTGACCGACCTGCCGCTCCTGCCCGAGGGCGAGGATGACGCCCGCTCCCTGGCACCCCTCCTGGCGCGGTACCCCTTCGCCCTCGTCCTCAGCTCCGACCTCGGGCGGGCCCGCCGCACCGCCGAGCTCGCCGGTCTGTCCGCCGAGGTGGACACGGACCTCCGGGAGTGGGACTACGGGGCCGCCGAGGGGCGCACCACCGCCCAGGACCGGGAGGCGAAGGGAGAGTCCTGGACGGTCTTCGACGGGGTCGACCCGGGCAAGACGCCCGGGGAGACGGTCGAGGAGGTCGCCGCCCGTGCGTCCCGGGTCGTCGCCCGCGTCAGGCCGGTCGTCGAGGACGGCGGCGACGTCTGCCTGGTCGGGCACGGCCACGCCCTGCGCATCCTCACCGCCGTCTGGCTGGGCCACTCCCCTCGCCTGGCCGCGCAGCTCGTGCTCGATGCCGGCTCGGTCTCGGTGCTCGGGTACTACCGCGAGGACCCCTGCGTCGTCGCGTGGAACGTCCCCGCGGGGAGTCTGGACGTCCTGCCCTGAGCGCCGGCTCAGCCCGGCAGCGGCCAGGTGTGGACCGGCTCGTTGGTGTGCATGTGCTCGACGTACCGCTCGAGCATCTGGTGGAGCGCGGCCGAGCGGTCTGACCCCGCGTCCTCGAGGCGACCGACGCATTCGGTCTGCCAGGCCGCGCCGTTCTGCCCCGTCGTGCACCGGCCCTCGATGACGCTGAGGTAGCGGTCGCGCACGCTCTGCGCGACCCCCCACTCCTCGAGCCCCTTCGCCGCCAGCGGCAGCAGGTGACGCAGGGTCAGCTCGTCCGCCCCGACCTCACCGTGGCCGGGCCAGTACAGGCGGGCGTCGATCCCGTCGCGGGCGGCCGCGTCGAAGTTCGCCCGCGCGGCGGCGAAGGAGAGCCGGGTCCACACGGGGCGCTCCTCGTACGCGAGGGTGCGGACGAGCCCGTAGTAGAAGGCGGCGTTGGCGAGCACGTCGATGATCGTCGGGCCGGCGGGGAGCACCCGGTTCTCGACGCGGACGTGCGGCTTGCCCTCGGCGATGTCGTAGATCGGGCGGTTCCACCGGTAGACGGTGCCGTTGTGGAGGTTGAGCTCGGCGAGCTTCGGGGTGCCGCCTCCCTCGAGGACGGCGACCGGGTCCTCGTCGGTCGACTCGGCGAGCAGCGACGGGAAGTACCGGACGTTCTCCTCGAAGAGGTCGAAGATCGAGGTGATCCATCGTTCGCCGAAGAAGACGCGAGGGCGGACGCCCTGGTTCTTCAGCTCGATGGGGCGCGTGTCGGTCGCCTGCTTGAAGAGCTCGACGCGGGTCTCGGCGTGCAGGCGTCGCCCGAAGAAGAACGGCGAGTTCGCGGCGAGTGCGACCTGGGGCGCGCTGACGGCCTGGGCGGCGTTCCAGTGATCGGCGAAGTCGCTCGGGCTGACCTGGAGGTGGAGCTGCACCGAGGTGCACGCCGACTCGGGCGCGATGGAGTCGGCGAAGGTGTGCAGCCGTTCCCCCGTCGGGCCCTCGATGTCGATGACGATGTCCTCGCCGCGGGCGACGAAGATCGAGTCGTTGAGGGCCGTGTAGCGGTTGTTGCGGCTGATCCACTCGCCCTGGAAGTGCTCCGGACGGATCGTGGGGAGGATGCCGATGGGCACGATCCGGGCGCCGACGCCGCGGGCTCGCTCCTCAGCCTCGTTGAGGTGGTGGCGCAGGTCCCCCTCGAGAGCCAGCGCGGAGTCGCCCGGCAACGGGCGCGGCGCGACGTTGAGCTCGATGTTGAACTGCGCCAGCTCGGTCTGGAAGTCGGGGTCGTCGATGGCCTCGAGGACCTCGGCGTTGGCGAAGGCGGGGTCGAAGGCGTCATCGATGAGGTTGAGCTCGATCTCCAGCCCGGTGAGCGGGCGCTCCGCCTCGAAGTGCGCCTCGGCGAGCATCCGTTCGAAGACGTCGAGGTTCTGGTGGACCTTCTCGCGGTAGCGCTGGCGCTCCTCGCGGGTGTAGCTCTGCGCGGCGACTTCCTTGCCCACGGGTCCTCCTCGGTCGGGACCCTAGCCAAGCACAGATCTGGCCCCGGACGGCGCGCGTCCGCAGCGTTGTCGGTGCTCGCTCGTAGCGTGAGGGCCATGAGGTTGATCCACACGTCCGACTGGCACCTGGGCCGCTCCTTCCACGGGGTGGGTCTGCTCGGCGCCCAGTCGGCCTACCTCGATCACCTCGTCGACGTTGTCCGCGGCGAAGGGGTTATCGCGGTCGTCGTCGCCGGAGACGTGTACGACCGGGCGATCCCCGCACCGGATGCCGTCGAGCTGCTCTCCGACGCGATCGTGCGCCTGCGCGAGGCCGGCGCCGAGGTCATCATCGCGCCGGGCAACCACGACTCGGCCCGTCGGCTCGGCTTCGGGTCGTCGCTGCTCGAGCGCTCCGGGGTGCACATCCGCACCGGCGTCGCCGACATCGGCCGACCCGTCGTCGTCGGCGACGCCGCGATCTACCCCCTCCCCTACCTCGACCCGGCGTCGGTCACGGTGACCGACGCGCTCGGCGTCTCGGTCCGCAGCCACGCCGCCGTTCTGGGAGCGGCCATGGAGCGCGTTCGTGCCGACGCCGAGAGCCGTGGCCCGCGGACCGTCGTGGCCGCGCATTGCTTCGCCAGCGGGGGCGCGGCGAGCGACTCCGAGCGCGACATCACGGTCGGCGGGGTGTCGATGGTGCCCGCCTCGGTCTTCGAGGGCGTCGGCTACGCGGCGCTCGGGCACCTGCACCGCCCCCAGGAGATCGCTGAGGGGGTGCGCTACTGCGGCTCCCCCGTCGCGATGTCGTTCTCCGAGGCCGGCTACACGAAGGGTTCGCTCCTCGTCGACCTCGCTGCCGATGGCACCCCGACCGTGGAGCAGGTCGATGCTCCCGTCGACCGGCCCATCGCCGTCCTCCGTGGCACGCTCGAGGAGCTCCTCACCGACCGTCGGCACGCCCACGCCGAGGCCGCCTACGTCCAGGCGACCCTCACCGACGCGGTCCGACCACGGCAGGCGATGGACCGGCTGCGGCGTCGCTTCCCGCACACCCTCTCGCTCCAGCTCGACCCGGTCGGGGCTCCGACACCGGTGCGGGCCCGCGCCACCACGGTGGCGGGCCGCCCGAGCATCGAGGTATGCACCGACTTCGTGGAGGCGATGCGGCCGGGCCGTCCGGCGAGCGACGCCGAGCGGGCGCTGCTCGTCGAGGCGCTCGAGGGTTCGCGGTCCCAGCGCAGCCTCGCCGACGACGAGGGGCAGGCGACCGACGCGCGCCGGGGGGCGGCGTGAGGCTCCACCACCTCGAGGTCTCCGCCTTCGGGCCCTTCGCAGAGACTCAGTCCATCGACCTCGACGAGCTCGGCGAGGCCGGGCTCTTCCTCATCTCCGGCCCGACCGGCTCGGGCAAGACGAGCCTGCTCGATGCCGTCTCGTTCGCCCTCTTCGGGCAGGTACCGGGGGTGCGGTCGCACAAGTCCCTGCAGAGCCAGCACGCCGACCCGACCGCAGCCCCGACCGTCGAGCTCGAGGTCACCCTGCGAGGGAGACGGCTGAGGGTCCGCCGTTCCCCCGCCTTCGTGCGCCCCGGTCGCAAGACCCCCGTCCAGGCCTCCATCGTGCTCGACGAACGCATCGACGGGCAGTGGATGCACCTCACCGCACGGCTCGACGAGGCGGGCCGGATCCTCGAGGACGTGCTGGGCATGACGGCCGACCAGTTCCACCGCGTCGTCGTGCTGCCGCAGGGGGACTTCGCGGCCTTCCTGCACGCGAGCAACGACGAGCGGGGCGACCTCCTGCGCCGCCTCTTCGACGTCCAGACCTTCGTGGACGTCGAGACCTGGCTCGCCGAGGAGCGGCGGCGGCTGGAGTCCCTGACGCGTGACGGCGCCCGCGACCTCGATCGGCTGCGGCAGTCGCTCGTGCGGGTCCTGAGCACCGTTCCGGCCGGCGTCGTCGCCGATGGCTCCCGGGACGACCAGGGATGGTCCGATATCCCCACCGACGAGCTCGTTGGGGCCGTCGCAGACGTCGACGAGCAGGTCCAGCAGGCCGCCCTCACAGCGCTGGCCGAGAGCGACCGCGCTGATGCCGTGCACCGGGCGGCGGAGCGATCCCTGAGCCAGGCCCGCGCGGTGGCGCGCGACCACGACCGTGGCACCGAGGCGGCAGCCAGGCTCGCCGAGCTCGACGCCGGTGCTGACGCGCAGCGGACCAGGATCGACCGGCTCGACCTCGCCGATCGGGCCGCCCGGGCGCTCGCCCACCAGAGCGCCCTCGAGCGCGCCGAGGCACGACTGAGGACGGCCCGGGCCGACGCCGACCGAGCCGACCAGGCGACCGAAGGAGGTCTGGGCGCGTGCGACGACGACGGGGTCGCGGCCTGGATCGCGCATCTGCTGGAGCACGACTCCACGGCCGAGGCGCTGACCCACGAGGGGCAGCGGTGGCAGCAGGCTCTCCACCGCCTGCCCGGACTGGCCGCCGAGGTGGAGCAGGCTCACGAGAGGCTGCACGAGCTCACCGCGGCCCGCGGGTCGTTGGCAGACCGTCGAGTCACCGCCGTCGAGGCCGTCGACGCGGCCCGCGCTGCCGCGGGAGACGTCGAGCGGCTCACGAGCGTGGCTCGCGACGTCACCGCGCTCGTGGACCAGCGCTCCGAGCTCGATGAGCTGACGGCACGGATGCTCCCCGCCGCCGAGGACCTGGTGCGGGACGCCCGCGACCGGGCCCAGGCCGCGCGGGAGCGGCAGCAGGCGCTCGTGCAGGAACGCCTCGACGACATGGCCGGTGAGCTGGCCGAGGGGCTTGTCGCCGGCGAGGCGTGCTCCGTCTGCGGCTCATCCGAGCACCCTGCGCCCGCACGCCGCCGGAGCAGCGTCGACGACGTCGCCATCGAGGCAGCCGAGCGTGCCTGGCGGCGCGAGGAGGAGACGGTAGCCGCCGCACGCCAGCGCCTCGCCGAGCTCACGGTGCGGGCAGAGCAGCTGACCGTCGCTCTCACGGACGACGCACGGACGCTCGACGTCCTCGTCGAGGAGGCCCAGAGCCTGGCCGCCGATCTGGAGCAGGCGCGCGCTGCGGCTGCGGCACTCCCCCGAGCCGAGGCGGACCTGGCCGAGATCGACTCCGAGGCTGCTCGTCTCGCCGAGCAGGAGGCCGAGGCGACCGCGCGGCTGCACCGCAGCGAGACTCTCCACGGGGCCGAGGCCGCTCGGGGCCAGGAGGCCGAGAGCGCCGTGACTCGGCTCCTCGAGGATCACTGCTCCTGCCCGTGCCAGGGGACCTCGGACGACACCGCAGACGTCGCCTCCGACACGGACGACGCGCACGGTGACGACGAGCGCCTCGAGCGTGCGCTCGCCTCGCGCGCTGCCCACGAGGCAGCGGCCGAGCAGGCACGGCTCCTCCAGCGGGCACGGGCTGCCCTCGCGCAGGCTGACGTCCTGGTCGACGAGGCACGCGCTGCCAGGGACGATGCCTTGGCGGCAGAGCAGATCGACTCCGTCGCCGACGCCCGAGCCGCCGTTCTCTCCAGGACGGCACGGTCCGGCCTTGCGGCCGAGGTCGCAGCGCACGCGGAGCAGCGCGCTGCCGCCGTCGCCATCCTGGAGGACGCCGCCGTCGCGAGGGCCATGGGTGGCCCACGACCGGAGGTCGACCGGCTCGCTACCGAGCTCGAGCAGGCCCGCGCCCGGTGGCAAGGCGCTGCGGCGGCGCTGACCCAGGTCCAGCACGCCGCACGTGAGGTCACCCAGCACCACGACGAGATCGCCCGGCTCATCGACGCGGCTGCGCCGCTCTCCGAGCGCCTCGATGTGGTCACCGAGCTGGCGTCGCTGACCGCGGGGCGCGGGGAGGACAACGCCGACGGCATCGCCCTGACGACCTACGTCCTTGCGGTGCGTCTCGAGCGCATCGTCACTCTCGCCAACGAGCGCCTGTCGTCGATGGCCGACGGACGGTACGAGCTCGTCGTCGACCACGGCCGGAGCGACCGGAGGTCCCGGGGTGGCCTCGGGCTGCAGGTCCTCGACCAGTGGACCGGCAACCCCCGCTCGGTGACGACCCTGTCCGGCGGTGAGACCTTCATGGCTGCCCTCGCCCTCGCCCTCGGCACCGCCGACGCGGTGCGTGACGAGACCGGAGGGGTGGACCTGCAGACCCTCTTCATCGACGAGGGGTTCGGCAGCCTCGACGACGATGCCCTCGAGCAGGTGATGGGGGTGCTCGACGACCTCCGGACCGGTGGCCGCGCCGTCGGGGTCATCTCGCACGTGGCCGACATGCGCCAGCGCATCCCCGCTCAGGTCCAGGTGTCCAAGACCTCGACCGGGTCAAGCGTGACCCTCGTGCCGGACGTCGACGCCGCCTGATCGAGTCCAGACGGGACCCCGACGGCAGTTCCGCTCTCGCCTTCCAGCAGACCGACGGCGTCACTCCGACCACCTGGCCGGACGCCGGGATCACGACAGCTCAGCGAGCTCCTCCGGGGAGGGGCAGGAGCAGACGAGGTTGCGGTCGCCGTAGGCACCGTCGATCCGGCCGACCGGCGGCCAGTACTTGTCGGCCGGCTCGACCCCTTCGGGGAAGACCGCCGCGGCCCGGGCGTAGGCCCGGTCCCACTCACCGACGAGGGTCGCCGCGGTGTGCGGGGCGCCACGCAGCACGCTGGACTCCACCCCTTCGCCCGCGGCCGCCTCGTCGATCTCGCGACGGATCGCGATCATCGCGTCGCAGAAACGGTCGATCTCGCCCTTGTCCTCGCTCTCGGTCGGCTCGACCATGAGCGTCCCGGCGACCGGGAAGGACATCGTCGGGGCGTGGAAGCCGTAGTCGATGAGCCGCTTGGCGACGTCGTCGACCGTCACACCGGTGTCCTTGGTCAGCGGACGCAGGTCGAGGATGCACTCGTGGGCCACGATGCCGCCCTGCCCGCTGTAGAGCACCGGGTAGCTGTCCCGCAGCCGCGCCGCGATGTAGTTGGCGTTGAGCACCGCGACCTCGGTCGCCCGCGAGAGCCCCGCACCACCCATGAGGCGCACGTAGGCCCACGAGATCGGCAGGATGTCCGCCGAGCCGTACGGAGCGGCCGACACCGGACCCACACCTGTCTCGGGACCGGCCTCCGGGGCAAGGGGGTGGTTCGGCAGGAAGGGCGACAGGTGCTCGCGCACCGCGACCGGACCGACGCCGGGACCGCCACCACCGTGCGGGATGCAGAAGGTCTTGTGCAGGTTGAGGTGGCTGACGTCGGCGCCGAACTTGCCCGGCTGGGCGAGCCCGACGAGGGCGTTGAGGTTGGCGCCGTCGACGTAGACCTGACCGCCGGCGTCGTGCACCATCGCGCAGAGGTCGCTGATGGTGTCCTCGTAGACACCGTGGGTCGAGGGGTAGGTCACCATGATCGCCGCGAGCGCCTCACGGTGCTCCTCGATCTTGTGCTTGAGGTCGTCCATGTCGACGTTGCCGGTGATCGTGTCGGTCTTGACGACGACGACCTTCATCCCGGCCATGACGGCCGACGCGGCGTTCGTGCCGTGCGCGCTCGAGGGGATGAGGCAGACGGTGCGCTCGTGGTCCCCACGAGAGGCGTGGTAGGAGCGGATCGCCAGCAGGCCGGCGAGCTCACCCTGCGAGCCCGCGTTGGGCTGGAGCGAGACGGCGTCGTACCCGGTGATCTCGCACAGCCAGTCGCTCAGCTGGCCGATGAGCTCACGGATGCCCTCGGTCTGGCCGGCCGGGGCGAAGGGGTGCAGCCCGGCGAACTCGGGCCAGGTGATCGCGGCCATCTCGGTCGTCGCGTTGAGCTTCATCGTGCACGAGCCGAGCGGGATCATGCCGCGGTCGAGGGCGAAGTCGCGGTCGGCGAGCCTGCGCAGGTAACGCAGCATCTGGGTCTCGCTGCGGTGCTCGTGGAAGACCGGGTGGGTGAGGTACTCGCTCGTGCGGACGAGGTGATCGGGCCAGTCCGGCTCAACGAGCTCGTGGGTCGAGCTGTCGACGACGGTGGCGCCGTCGTCCGTGCCCTCGGCCCGCACGGCGCCGAAGGCCGACGCCACGGCGGCGACCTCGCTCGGGTCGGTCGTCTCGTCGACGCTGATGAGCACCGTGTCCGCGTCGTGGCGCCAGATGTTGACCCCGGCCTCCGCCGCTGCCGCGACGACCTCGTCAGCACGACCGGGGACGACGAGCCGCAGGGTGTCGAACCAGGCGCCCTCGGTCACCTCGACACCGCACTCCTGCAGCAGGTCGCTCAGGGAGCGGGCGGTGCCGTGCACCCGCTGGGCGATCCGGCGCAGCCCGTCGGGTCCGTGATAGACGGCGTACATCGAGGCCATGACCGCCAGGAGGACCTGAGCGGTGCAGATGTTGCTCGTCGCGCGGTCGCGACGGATGTGCTGCTCGCGGGTCTGCAGGGCGAGCCGGTAGGCCTGGTTGCCGGCAGAGTCGACCGACACCCCGACGAGACACAT
>JBHWMJ010000303.1:0-26193 GCA_043423105.1 Marihabitans sp. | reverse complement strand
GTTGTCACCGAGGACGAGGCCAAGGCCGTCCTCGGGGCGGCCGGCCTGCCCATGGTCCCGGACCGGCTGGCCGCGACGGCCGCCGAGGCCCGGGCGGCCGCCGACGAGCTCGGCTACCCGGTCGTCCTCAAGATTCTCTCGCCGGACCTCCTCCACAAGAGCGAGGCCGGTGGCGTCGTCCTCGGCCTGCAGGACGGCGACGCCGTCGCGCAGGCCTTCGACGACATGCTGGCGACGGTGACCCAGAAGGTCCCGGACGCCGACATCAAGGGCGCGCTCGTCTCACCGATGGTCGTCGGTGGGGTCGAGACGATCCTCGGCGTGAAGAACGACCCCACCGTCGGGATGACGGTCGCGTTCGGCCTCGGCGGGATCTACGTCGAGCTCCTCAAGGACGTGTCCCTGCGGCTCGCCCCCTTTGATCCCGAGACCGCCGCGGAGATGATCCGCGAGGTCCGGGGCTTCGAGATTCTCGACGGTGCGCGCGGCCAGGAGCCGCTCGACCTCGAGGCCCTGGTACAGGCGCTCAGCGACCTGTCGTACTTCGCCGCGGCCAACCAGGCCACGGTCGAGAGCATCGACGTCAACCCCTTCGTCGTGCTCCCCCGCGGACGGGGCGCCTACGCCCTCGACGCACTCATCACCACCCGCCCGGCGGCAGGATCCCCCCTGGCACCGGCTGCACACCAGGCAACGATGCCTCAGGAAGACAAGGACCAGTCATGACCAAGCGCAGGATGTTCGTCGGAGGCATGGCCGCCGTGGCGGCCGTGACCATGGCCGCATGCGGCAACAGCTCCGAGGGTGGTGCCGCCGGGGACGGCGACAGCTTCCCCAGCAAGGACGTCAACATGATCGTCACCTACGCGGCCGGTGGTCCCACCGACGTCGCCGGTCGGGCGATCGCCAAGTTCATGGAGCAGGACCTCGGGCAGACCTTCGTCGTCGAGAACAAGGACGGGGCCTCCGGCGCCGTCGGCACCGGTGAGGTCGTCCGCTCCACGGCGGACGGGCACACCATCGCCATGACGACCGAGTCCGCGGTCGCCCGCGTGCCCAACGTCGAGAACGTCGGCTACACCTACGAGGACGTCGCGCCCATCGGTGTCGCCACCTACGGCCCCGGCCTGCTGCTCGTCGGTGCGGACTCGCCCTACGAGACCATCGACGACCTCCTCGAGGCCGCGAAGGCCAAGCCCGGCTCGCTGAAGTTCGGCACCGCCGGCGCCAGTTCGCCGCAGCATGTCGAGATCATGCGCCTCAAGCGGGACCACGACATCGACATCGAGGCCGTGCCCTTCAAGGGTGAGGCCCCCGCCGTCACCGCGCTCCTCGGTAACAACATCGACGGCTGCTTCTGCTCCAACGCGCAGACGACGATGGCCCAGGTCGATGCGGGCAAGTTCAAGGTCCTCGCCGTGGGCACCCCCGAGCGCATCCCGTCGATGGAGGACGTCCCGACCCTCAAGGAGTCGGGCTTCGAGGACCTCATCTACGGCAACTCGTACTTCATCCTCGCCGCCCCGAAGGACACCCCGGCCGACGCCATCGCCGTGCTCGAGGAGTCGCTCGAGAAGGCGCTCAAGGACGACGCGACCCGCCAGGTCATCGGCGACATCCGCATCCTGCCGGACTTCATGGGGAGCGAGGAGCTCAAGACGATGATGGCCGACGAGCAGGACACGCTAGGACCCATCCTCAGGGAACTGCAGGGCTGACCCCTCTCGGACACCGCGCCCCCGCCCCTGACGGGGGCGCGGCTCCGTCCAGACCCAGGAGGAACTCATGACTGACGACGCAGCACCCCAGACCGAACCCTCGGGACCGTCCACGCCGAGCAGCCCCCTGCTCAACCGCGTGCCCTACATCGTCGGCATCATCGTGGCCGGATACTTCGTCAAGGGGGCCATCGACCTCGGTGTCGGCGGGTTCTCCGAGCCGGGCTCGGGACTGTGGCCGCTCATCGTGGCCCTCGTCCTCCTCGGATGCTGCATCGCAGGCCTGGTGATCGCCGACGGCGCGGACGTCGACGAGTTCGGTGGACGGCTCAAGCGCCCGATGTTCGGCCTGGCCGTCCTGGCGCTCTTCGCGCTGCTCTTCCCCGTCGTGGGGCTCCTCCTCACCGGGTCCGTCGTGCTGCTCATCTGGTTCCGCTTCCTGGCCAACGAGTCCTGGAAGCTCTCCGCAGCTCTCGCGGTGGGGGCGACCGCCGTCGCCTACATCCTCTTCGTCGAGCTGCTCGGGGCGGTCTTCCCGCCTGACGTCATCGCCCAGCTCTGGGGAGGCCGCTGACCATGGAGAACATCAACGCACTCTTCGACGGCTTCGCCGTCCTGGCGACGCCGCAGAACCTCCTCTACGTCCTGCTCGGCGTCCTCATCGGCACCGTCATCGGCGTGCTCCCGGGCCTGGGCCCGACCGCGACCATCGCGCTGCTGCTGCCCTTCACCTACAACATGGACCCGTCCGGAGCGATCATCATGCTCGCGGGGGTCTACTACGGGTCGATGTACGGCGGCACCATCACCTCGGTGCTGCTCCGCATCCCCGGTGAGGCGGCAAGCGCGGTCACAGCCATCGACGGCTTCGAGATGACCAAGCAGGGCCGAGGAGGCCCGGCCCTGGCGATCTCCGCGATCGGCTCCTTCATCGGTGGCACCTTCGCCATCCTCGGGCTGGTCTTCATCGCCCCCGCGCTGGCATCCTTCGCGATCCGTTTCGGCCCGCCCGAGTACGTCGCGCTCACGGTGCTCGGCATCGTCATGGTGACCTACCTCGGGACGAAGTCGACGCTCAAGAGCATCATCGCCGCCGCGATCGGCCTCCTCCTGGCGGTCATCGGGACCGACCCCATCATCGGCAGCACACGCTTCACCTTCGACCTGCCGAACCTTTACTCCGGTATCGACCTCGTCGCCGTGGCCATGGGTCTCTTCGGTGTCAGCGAGATCCTCTACACCCTCGAGCAGAGCGGTCGCAGCCGCGGCAAGCTCGGCAAGGTCGGCCGGCTGACCTTCACCCGGGACGACTGGAAGCGCTCTCGCGGTCCGATCGCCCGTGGCTCGCTCCTCGGCTTCCCCATCGGGGTTCTCCCCGGCGGTGGCGGGGTCCTCTCCTCGATCGTGTCCTACGGCGTGGAGAAGAAGGTCAGCAAGCGTCCCGAGGAGTTCGGCAAGGGAGCGATCGAGGGGGTCGCCGGTCCCGAGACCGCGAACAACTCGTCGTCGATCTCGGCATTCATCCCGCTGCTCACGCTCGGGCTCCCGTCGAACGCCGTGCTCGCCCTGATCCTCGGCGCCCTGATGTCGCAGAACGTCACCCCGGGCCCAGAGCTCATCACGACCCACCCGGAGATCTTCTGGGGCGTCATCGCCTCGATGCTCGTCGGCAACGCGATCCTCCTGGCGCTCAACTGGCCGATGGTCGGCGTCTTCGTCCAGCTGCTCAAACTGCGGGTGGGCATCATCGGCGGTCTCGCCATGCTCGTCACCCTCGTCGGCGTCTACACGCTGAACAACGACCCCTTCGACATGTACGTCATGCTCGGCATGGGTGTCCTCGGCTACCTCATGCGAAAGTTCGGCTTCGAGCCCGCACCGCTGGTGCTCGCGTTCGTGCTCGGCGCGATCCTCGAGGAGTCGTTCCGCCAGTCGATGCTGCTGTCCAGCGGGTCGTTCTCCATCTTCTTCACGCGTCCCATCGCCGCCGTGCTGGTCGGCATGGTGATCCTCATGCTCGCCTCCTCGATCTGGAGCGGCGTGCGGGCCAAGAAGACCGGACGCACCGGCGTCGTCGAGCAGGCCAAGGAACTGGCAGGAGAGGACTGACATGGAGCTCGCGTTCACCGCAGAACAGGACGAGTTCCGCGCAGAGGTGCGGAGCTGGTTGGAGGCCCACCGCCCGACGGTCGACTTCGACCCGTACTACACCCCCGAGGGCCTGGCCCAGCACAAGGAGTGGGAGGCCCAGCTCATCGAGGCCGGGTACTCGGCACCCGGCTGGCCCGAGGAGTTCGGCGGGCTCGGTCTCGACCACTGGGGCCAGCTCATCTACGACGAGGAGTACGCCCGCCTCAACCTGCCGGAGCGGATCAACAAGATGGGCCTGCTGCACGGCGGCCCGACCGTCATGGCCTACGGCACCGACGAGCAGAAGGCTCAGTGGCTACCTGGGATCCTGCGCAACGACGACATCTGGTGCCAGGGCTTCTCCGAGCCGGACGCCGGCAGCGACCTGGCCTCCCTGCGGACGACCGGGCGCGTCGTCGGCGACGACCTCGTGCTCAACGGGCAGAAGACGTGGACCTCCTTCGGTGTCATCGCCACGAAGATGTTCGCCCTCGTCCGGACCGACCCCCAGGCCCGCAAGCACCGGGGCATCAGCTTCGTCGTGCTCGACCTCGACACCCCCGGGGTCGAGGTGCGCCCCCTCCGGCAGCTCCACGGCCACGCGGGGTTCGCCGAGGTCTTCTTCACCGACGCGAAGATCCCGCTGTCCAACGTCGTGGGGCCCCTCAACGAAGGCTGGCGGATCGCCCAGACCTCCCTCCAGCTCGAGCGTGGCACGGGCCGGGGCGTGCACACCCGCCTCGCCCATGCCGTGCGCGACGTGGCACAGATCGTCGCCGAGCGCAGCGAGGACGGCGCCGCCGTCGAGCGCCTCGGCACGCTGGCGGCCTGGAGCTACGCCTACCACCACGCCACGTACTCGCTGACCGACACGATGGCTCGGGGCGGCGACCAGTCGGCGGCCTCGAGCGTCCTCAAGCTCCGGATGTCGGAGCTGCTCACCTCGATCTACGAGGAGACCCTCGACCTTCTCGGCGAGGACGCCGAGGTCATCCCGGACCAGAGCGCCACCGAGCCACTGCCGCGTCTGCTCCGCGAGTACTGGCACGCCCGTGCCGGGGAGATCTACGCGGGGACGAGCGAGATCCAGAAGAACATCATCGCCGAGCAGATGCTCGGCCTCCCGAGGGAGCCGCGCCCATGAGGTACACGTTCTCCAGCGACCAGGCCGACTTCGCCGGGTCGGCACGCTCCGTCTTCGGGCGGCACTGCGCGCCCGAGGTCCAGCGGGGCCAGTGGGACGACGAGACCGGCCGCAGCCCGCAGCTCTGGGGAGCGCTCGCCGAGCTCGGTCTGCCGAGTATCCTCGTCCCCGAGGAGCACGACGGCTTCGGCGGGTCCCTCGCCGACCTGCTGCCGGTCCTCGAGGAAGTCGGTCGGGCCGCCGTGCCGGACGCAGTCCTCGAGGCCACGGTGCTCGGCCCGCTCGCGCTGGCGCTCGCGGCCGGGAAGGAGCAGCGGGAGCGCTGGCTCCCCGGCGTCGCCGCCGGCGACCAGCGAGTGACGGTGCGGCTGCGGGCAGGGTCCCCGGTCCCGGACGCGCACGTAAGCGACCTCGTCGTCCTGCCCCGGGACGGTGACCTCTGGGTCTTCCACCGGGACGACCTCGAGCTCGAGCGCCGGGTGTCGCAGGACCCCTCCCGGCGGCTCTTCGCCGTCCGTCCGCGTCGAGGGGCCGGCGAGCGGCTCCCCTTCGGGCGCCAGGCGCTGCCCATGCTGCGTGCTCACGAGCTCGTCGGGTCCGCCGCCGTCCTCAGCGGCGTCTCCGCCCACCTCCTCTACGCGACCGTCGCCTACGCCAAGGAGCGGCAGCAGTTCGGTCGCGTCGTCGGCTCCTTCCAGGGCGTCAAGCACCTCCTGGCCGACGCTGCCTCGAAGGTCGACCTCGCCACGACCGCAGTGCGTGCCGCGTCCGCCCAGATCTGCCAGCCCGAGCCCGATCTCCACGTCGCCGAGCTCGCTCGGGTCGTCGCGGCCGACGCCGGACGGACCGCCAACAAGGTGGCCCTCCAGGTGCACGGCGGTATCGGCTTCACCTTCGAGCACCACCTCCAGCTCTGGCTGAAGCGGGGCAAGGTCCTCGAGCTCGACCACGGCGGACGGCACGAGGTCGCCCGCGACGCCGGCCTGCGGGCCGCGCTGACGACGAAAGGATGACCGACGTGACCGTGACCGTGACACCCAGGCCGGAAGGCCCGATCCTCGCGCAGGTGGAGGAGGGCGTGCTCACCGTCGTCCTCAACCGCCCCGAGCGCAAGAACGCGCTCGACCCCGCGTGCTGGGACCTGCTCTTCGACGTGCTCCGTGAGGCCGAGGCCGACCCTGACGTGCGGGTCGTCGTCATCACGGGAGCGGGCGGTGCCTTCTGCGCTGGGGCCGACATCTCCAGCGCGCCGAAGGGCCACCCGGTCTCGCGGGTCACCCGGATCACGCGCACCGCCGCGGCCGTCTTCCACCTGTCGAAGCCGACCATCGCCCGGGTCGACGGCGCCGCGGTCGGGGCGGGCTTCAACCTCGCTCTCTGCTGCGACTTCGTCATCGCCTCCGACCGGGCACGGTTCGCGGAGATCTTCGTGCGGCGGGGCCTGTCCGTCGACTTCGGCGGCTCGTGGCTGCTCCCGCACATGCTCGGCCTGCAGCGGGCCAAGCAGCTGGCCATGCTCGGTGACTTCGTCTCGGCCGAGGAGGCACGCGAGCTGGGTCTCGTGGCCACCGTCGTGCCCGAGACCGGCCTCGACGACGCGGTCGACGAGCTCGCGGGCCGGCTCGCCGCAGGGCCCCCGATCGCGCAGGCGCTGAACAAGCTGCTCGTCATCGCCGGGTCGACGAGCTCCTTCGAGGCGGCACTCGCGGCCGAGGTGCAGGCGCAGGCCGTCAACTACGCCACGGCCGACGCCGCGGCGGCCCGGGTCGCCTTCGCGGAGAAGACCGAGGCGGTCTTCACCGGTGAGTGGAGGCTCTCATGAGCGACTCGCAGGTCAGGGTCGAGGTCAGGGACCGGATCGCGGTCCTCACCCTCGACCGTCCGGACCAGGGAAACGCCTTCACCCAGGTGATGCGGCGACAGCTCGTCGAGGCACTCCGGGCCGCGGACGCGGACGACGACGTGCGCGTGGTCGTCCTCACCGGCTCGGGTCGGCACTTCTGCGTCGGCGCAGACCTCTCCGGGAACGACCCGTCGAAGCCCTTCGCGTACCAGGGCGCCGGGCAGAGCGACGCCACCTCGGTCCCCGAGGAGATCGCCGGGGTCCCGCGGGACGGCGGAGGCGTCGTGACGCTCCAGATCGCCTCGATGCGGACCCCCGTCATCGTGGCCATCAACGGCGCCGCCGTCGGGGTCGGGGCGACGATGACGCTGCCCTGCGACATCCGCATCGCGTCGGAGTCCTCGCGCTTCGGCTTCGTCTTCGCCCGGCGTGGCATCGTCCCCGAGGCTGCGTCGAGCTGGTTCCTCCCTCGGGTCGTCGGGATCTCGCGCGCGATGGAGTGGGTGGCCACCGGCCGCCTCGTCCCCGCAGCAGAGGCGCTCGACGCCGGTCTGCTCTCCCGGGTCGTCGCGCAGGGTGAGGTGCTCGTGACCGCCTTGGAGCTCGCTCGGGAGATCCGCGACAACACGTCCTCGCTGTCGCTGGCGATCGCCCGCCAGATGCTCTGGTCGAGCCTGTCCCAGGAGTCGCCCTGGTGGGCCCACGAGGTCGAGTCCCTCGTCATGAAAGACCTCAAGGCCGGCCCGGACGCCGCGGAGGGGGTGGCCTCCTTCCTCGAGAAGCGTGCCCCGGAGTTCCCGGCGCGGGTCAGTCAGGACTATCCCTCCGACGCTCCTCGCTGGCCGAGCCGGCCCGACCACCTCTCCGACTGACCACCCTGACCGTCCGAGGAAGAAGACCATGTTCCGCACCCGCTTCACCGAGCTCGTGGGCATCGAGCACCCCATCGTCCAGGGAGGGATGCAGTGGGTCGGCCGTGCCGAGCTCGCGTCCGCCGTCTCGAACGCCGGGGCGCTGGGCATCATCACCGGCCTGACCCAGCCGACCCCTGAGGCGCTGGCGGCGGAGATCGCCCGGTGCCAGGGGATGACCGACCGCCCGTTCGGGGTGAACCTCACCATCCTACCGACGATCACCCCGCCGCCGTATGCCGAGTACCGGCAGGCCATCGTCGAGTCCGGGGTCAAGGTCGTCGAGACCGCCGGGTCGAACCCGGTCGACCACCTGCCCGACCTCCAGGCCGCGGATATCAAGGTCATCCACAAGTGCACGAGCGTGCGGCACGCGGTGAGCGCTCAGAAGGTCGGCGTCGACGCCGTGAGCATCGACGGCTTCGAGTGCGCCGGCCACCCCGGCGAGGACGACATCCCCGGGCTCGTCCTCATCCCCCGGGCCGCCGAGGAGATCACCATCCCCATGCTGGCCTCCGGCGGGTTCGCCGACGCCCGTGGCCTCGTCGCGGCGCTCGCGCTCGGGGCCGACGGGATCAACATGGGCACGAGGTTTATGTGCACCGTCGAGGCACCGATCCACGACGACGTCAAGGCGGCCATCGTCGCCGCGTCGGAGCGTGACACCGAGCTGATGTTCCGCCCCCTGCGCAACACCGCCCGGGTGTCGAGCAACTCGGTCAGCCGTCAGGTCGTCGAGATCCTCGACCAGGGCGGAGCCTTCGAGGACGTCCGGGAGCTCGTCGCCGGGGTCCGGGGGAAGCAGGTCTACGAGACCGGCGACCTCGAGGCCGGGGTGTGGAGCGTGGGCATGGTCCAGGGGCTCGTCCACGACGTGCCGACGGCAGCCGAGCTCGTCGAGCGGATCGTCGCCGAGGGCGAGGAGATCGTCCGGGGCCGTCTGGGAGGCATGCTCACCTCCGCGTCGTGATCCTCACCCGCACGAAGGGGGCGGCCCGTCCGAGACGGCCGCCCCCTTCGTCGTGCTCAGGGCCGCACGAGCTGACGCAGGGCGGTCCCGTCGGCGAGCTGATCCATCGCCTCGTTGACCTCGTCGAGCGGGATGGTGGCGGAGATGAGGCGCTCCACCGGCAGACGGCCCCATCTCGACGAAGACCGGGATGTCGCGCGGGGGCACGGCGGAGCCGAGGTAGCTGCCGACGACGGTCCGGCCGCGGGCAACAAGGTCGAGCGGGCTGATCCGGGCGAGGTCGTCCGGCGCCGGGAGGGCGACGGTGACGGCGGTTCCGCCGGTGGCTGTCGCGGCGACCGCCGTCTCGAAGGCTGCCGCCCGGCCGACAGCCTCGACGACGACGTCGGCGCTGGCCGGGCGCGCCACGGCCTGCTCCGGGCTGAGCACCTCGTCGGCGCCCAGCTCCGCTTCGCCGCGACCGCGTCGACACCGATGACGGTGCGCCCTCCGAGCCCGACGGCCGTCATGAGCGCCGCCATCCCGACCCCGCCGAGGCCGATGACCATGACGGTGGCGCCCTCGGCCGGTCGGCCGGCGTTGAGGACCGCCCCGCCTCCGGTGAGCACCGCGCAGCCGAGGAGCGAGGCGACGTCCGCCGGGACGTCGGCTGGGACAGGCACGACGGAGCGTGCGTCGAGCACGGCGTGCGTCGCGAAGCCGGAGACCCCGAGATGGTAGTTGACCTTGTCGCCGCCCCGCCGGATCGCCCGCCGGCCGCTGATGAGGGTTCCTGCGGCGTTGGTTTCACCACCGAGGGGGCACGGCACCTGGCCGCCGCGGGCGCAGGGCCTCGCACGTGCCGCACCGGGGGAGGAAGGTGAGGATGACCCGCTGCCCGACCGCGACGTCGCCCACCCCCTGGCCGGTCTCTTCCACGATGCCTGCTGCCTCGTGGCCGATGAGCATGGGCAGCGGCCGGAGTCGGTTGCCGTCGACCACGGAGAGGTCGGAGTGGCACACCCCCGCGACCTCCACCCGGACGAGGACCTCACCAGGCCCGGGCGGGGCGAGATCGAGCTCCTCGACCTGGAGCGGTCGGCTCGTCGCGTAGGGACGTGGCAAGCAGCTCACCACGAGGACTGCACCGCGGATCTTCTTGGTCTCCCTTGCGCGTTCCTCGCCGCGGCCGGTGTCAGCGTCCGCTGAAGCGGGGGGTCTCCCGGGCCAGGTTCGCGCGGATCCCCTCGGCGCTGTCCTCCGTCACCCACAGGACAGACTGCTCGGCGAGCTCGCGCTCGAGGACCTTCTCGACCTGGTCGGCCAGACCGGCCCTGAGGGTCTGCTTCATCGACTGCACCGCCAGCGGTGCGGCCGAGGCGATCTCACGGGCCATCTCGAGTGCGGCGTGGCGCTCCTGGCCGGGCTCGGTGAGCCGGTCGACGAGGCCGATCTGTGCCGCCTCCTCGCCGCCGACCCGGCGCGAGGTGTAGAGCATCTCGGCGGCGCGCTGCGGGCCGACGATCGCGGGCAGCGAGGCGCTGAGCCCGAAGCCCTGGTGGAAGCCGAGCATGGAGAAGTTGGCGTGGAACCGGCTCGCCGGAGAGGCGGTGCGGAAGTCTGCTGCGCAGGCGAGGCCGAGCCCCCCTCCGACCGCCGAGCCCTGGACCCCGGCGACGATCGGGAGCCGGCTGCGGAAGATCCTGATGGCCTCGCGGTAGAGGCGCGAGGAAGCGCCCTCGCGGTCCGCGACCATCTCGCCGGTGCCGAAGTTCGCGCCGGCGCAGAAGTGCTTGCCCTCGCTCGCGAGCACGATCGCGCGGGCGCCGTCGTCGGCGAGCGCATCGAAGGTCGACGCGAGCTCGCGGATGAGCGCCTCGTCGAAGAAGTTGGTCGGGGCCCGGTCGATGGAGACCACGGCCACGTGGTCCTCGCGGGTGATGATCACGTGGTCAGGCATCTGCCACCTCCAGGGTTCCGGCGCGTCGGGTGATGAGGGCGCTGATGCCGGTGCTCGCGACCTGCTGCCCGACGGCGGTGGCGAGCCGGTCGCTCGTGCCCCACTCGCCGAGCCAGGAGTTGAGCCGCCGGGTCAGCAGCTGCAGCGGGTACTCCTGCGTCATGCCGATCGCGCCGTGCGCCTGGTGGGCGGCCCGGACCGCGAGCCGGGCGTTCTCGTTGACGACGAGCTTCATGAGCGCCGGCTCGAGGGAACCCTCGTCGACGGCGTGCGCCCGGGCGGCGCGGTCGACCGCGACGAGGGACATGGTCGCCATCTGCTCGAGGCGGACGAGATGCTCCTGGACGGCCTGGAACTTCGCGATGGGCCGGCCGAACTGGACCCGCTCCGTGGCGTACCGCCGCGTCGTGTCGGAGACGGCCTCGAGCGCTCCGGCCATCTGCGCGCCGCGCAGGAGGAGCGCCCGGTGCCGCACGGCGTGCGGCGAACCGTCCCAGGAGAGGGGCGAGACCTCGATGTCGTCGAGGGTGACGGCGTCCTTGGGCTGGCCGGCGAGGTCGAGACCCGGGGTGATCGTCGCGTCGCCGGTGGGGAGCGCGAGGACCTGGAGTGCTCCCTCGAGGTGCAGGGGTGCGACGACGGTGGCGGCGGCGCGGGCCCAGCGGACGTCGTGCAGGGTGCCGCTCGCCCGGCCCTGGGTCACGGAGAGCGAGTCCCGGACCTCGCCGGGTGCCAGCACCGAGAGCCGGTCGCCGTCGAGCTCGGCGCCCGTACGGGCGGCGACCCAGCGTGCCAGGTGGCTCTCGGCGATCGGCAGGGGGGCGGCGTGCGCACCCTGTGCCTTGAGCACCTCGACGAGGTCGAGGATCGACCCGCCGGAACCGCCGGCCTCCTCGTCGATGCCGATGCCGGGCAGGCCCATCTCGTCGGTCTGCTGCCAGAGGTCCTCGGCGAGGTCGGTGCCCTCGGTGGCGGTGACGACCTCCGGAGGCGACTGCTCGCGGAAGAACTCGCGGACGAGCGGTCCGACGGACGGGTCGGTCTCTGGGATGGTCATGCGATCAGCCCCTTGCTGACGATGTTGCGCAGGATCTCGACAGTCCCGCCCCGGATGGACCACGACGGCGAGACGAGGATGGCTCGGGCCAGCAGCGACTCGAAGGGGTCGTCGCTGGCGAGGTCTGGGGTGCGGCCGAAGTGGCGGGTGACGATCTCGACGCAGTCCTGCTCGAAACGGGTTGCCATCTCCTTGGCCAGGGCCGCCTCGGTGCTCGGTGAGCGGCCGGCGTCGACCATGCGGGCGATGGCCAGGGAGATGCCGCGGAAGGCCCAGCAGCGGGCGGTGATGAGCCCGGCATCCTCCTGCGCGCGCGGTGAGAGGGGGCCCCACCCGCTCTTCGCCCAGTGCTCGAGGACCGGCATCATCGACATCCACCGGTCGACACCACCGCGCTCGAGCGCGAGCTCGGCGGTGTTCTGCCCCCACCCGGCGCCGACCTCACCGAGACGCATGCTATCGGGGATGAGTGCGTCCTCGAAGGACAGCTCGCAGAAGTCCCGGGTGCCGTCGATGAACGGGATTGGGGAGACCGTCAGGCCTGGCAGGTCCCGCTCGACGATGAACTGGGTCAGGCCCTGGTGGCGGTCGTCGGAGGTGCGGAAGAGCGCGAGGATGTGGGTGGCGGTGTAGGCCGTCGTCGTCCAGATCTTCGTCCCGTTGACCCGCCAGACGTCGCCCTCCTGGACGGCGCGCGTCCGCAGGCTGGCCAGGTCGGAGCCGGAGTCGGGCTCGGACATGCCGATGGCGAAGGAGAGCTCCCCGCTGGCGATCCCGGGCAGGAGGGCGCGCTTCTGCTCCTCGGTGCCGTTCGCCGCGATGTTCGGGCCGGACTGGCGGTCGCCGATCCAGTGGTAACCGACGGGCGCACCGACGGCGAGCAGCTCCTCGACGACGACGAGGCGCTCGACGGCGGTCCGGCCGCCGCCCCCGTACTCGGTGGGCAGGGCCATGCCGAGCCAGCCGCGGGAGCCGAGGTCCTTGGAGAACTCCGGGTCGACGGCGCCGGTCATGCCCATGCCGAGCGGGTAGGAGCCCGCTGGCAGGCGCTCTCTGAGGAACCCGCGGACCTCCTGCTGGAGCTCGAGCTCGGACTCGGTCAGGTCACTTGCGTCAAGACGCATCGGCACTCCTCGTGGTGGCCCTCGGGGGGAAGGCGTGCTCGGGTGGCTCGACCTCGTCGAGCACCTCTTCGGTGTGCTCGCCGATGAGCGGCGCGTGATGCCGCAGCGAGCCAGGGGTCCGGCTGAAGTTCGACATCTGCGGGATGAGCCGGTAGGTCCCCGTCACCGGGTGGTCCTCGAGCGGCAGCTCGTCGACGAGGTCCTGCAGGGTCGCGACCTTCGTCGCGGGGATGCCGGCGCTGCGGCAGTAGTCCAGCCACTCCTCCGTCGTGCGGGAGGGGCCGAGCCGGCGGACGTCGCGGTAGAGCGAGTCCGAGTTGATGAGCGTCGCGCGCTGGTCGACGTAGCGAAGGTCCTCGGCGGCTCCCTCGACACCGGCCTCGGTGAAGAGGTCGCGGTAGTGCTTCGGGAGGTACGGGAAGAGGTGGACCCACCCGTCCTTCGTCGCGTGCGGGCGACGCTCCGGGGAAAGGATCCGCGGGTAGCCCGTCACGGGCTGCCCCTCGGCCGGGGTCGTCGGCTCGGCGATGGCGCCGCTGCCGTGCTCGGCGAGCATGAAGGCGCTCATGGCCTGGTGCATGGGGACCTCGACGTGCTGCCCCTCGCCGGTGCGCTCGCGGTGGAGGAGTGCCGCGGTGATGGCCTGGGCCATGACGAGCCCGCACACCTTGTCGGCGAAGATCGTCGGCATGAGGCTGGGGTAGCCGAAGATGCGCTCCATGACGTCCGAGACCCCGCTGCCGGCCTGGATGATGTCGTCGTAGGCAGGCTCGTTGGCGCGCTCGCTGCCGAGGGCGAAACCCTGGGCCTGGCAGTACACGATGTCGGGCTTGAGCGCAGAGAGGGTGGCGTAGTCGAGCCCGAGGCGTTCTACCGCCTGGGGCCGCATCGTCGTCACGACGACGTCGCACGTCTGCAGGAGGTCCTTGAGGGCGGCCGAGCCGTCCTCGCTCTTGAGGTCGATGTCGATCGAGCGCTTGTTGCGCAGGAGGTTCAGGGCGATGCCCGAGAGCTCGGGGTGGGGACCTGGGCCCATGACCCGGTTGGTGTCACCGCCCGTGGCCTCGACGAGGATGACGTCGGCTCCCTGGTCGGCGAGGATCTGCGTCGCCAGCGGTCCCATGACGACTCGGGTGAGGTCGAGGACTCGGTAGCCGCTGAGCGGGCCGGGCCGGACGGTGTCGCCGGTACTGCCCTCGTGGATCTCCAAGACCGCGCCTCCTCTTGACCGGATGATTAGGCAGGAATGTATATTATCGTGAATGCAATGTCTACCCATGCAAGGGAGCACCCGGTGATGGAACCGATGAGAGTCCTCGTGAGCGAGCTGAGTCCCGACACCGCGCCCGGGACCGTCTTCGACAGGTACGCCGACGCCGGGGTGCTCGCGCACCAGGTCTGCGAGGCGTGCGGCACGGCGTTCTTCCCGCCACGGGTGCTCTGCCCGAGCTGCGGGGCCGGCGAGCTCGAGTGGCGTCCGTCCTCGGGTCGGGGGGTCGTCTACTCGGCGACGACCATCGCCCCCCGCGGTGGCGCCCCCTACACAGTCGCGCTCGTCGACCTCGACGAGGGCTACCGGATGATGAGCACCGTCTCCGACCCCGATGGCGGGGAGGTCGCCATCGGCGACGCCGTAACCGTGCGCTTCGAGCCGCGGGACGACGCCTCGGCCCTCCCGGTCTTCGACAAGGCGGCCCAGCGATGAGCGCCGTCGACCGCACCCTGCGGGGGAGCGCTGCCATCGTCGGTGTCGCAGAGTCCGACCTCGGTGAGGTCGGACCGGGCATCTCCTCGCTCGACCTCATCGGTCAGGCGACCGTGCGGGCTCTCGACGACGCTGGCCTGACGAAGGCCGACGTCGACGGGATCTTCACCCACTCGGCCTTCTTCGGCCTCCCGGCGGTTACCACCGCGGAGTACCTGGGGATCCGTCCGCGGCACCTGGACGGGACAGCGACCGGCGGGTCGTCCTTCGTCGGGCACCTCTGGCATGCCGCCGCGGCCATCGCGAACGGGCAGTGCGAGGTCGCCCTCGTGACCTACGGCAGCAACCAGCGTTCCCTCGGCGGTGGCCTCGTCGTCTCCGGCGGCAGCGGCAACCGGTCGTGGGAGGCGCCCTACAAGCCCCGTCTTCCCGTCTCGGCGTACGCCCTGGCAGCCGCCCGGCACATGCACGAGTTCGGGACCACCCGTGAGCAGCTGGCCGAGGTCGCCGTCGCGGCACGCCGATGGGCCCAGCTCAACCCCGTCGCCTTCGAGCGGGGTGACCTGACCATCGAGGACGTCCTCGGCGCCCGGATGGTCTCGACGCCGCTCACGACCCGTGACTGCTGCCTCGTCACAGACGGGGGCGGGGCGGTCATCCTCACCTCCGCCGAGCGGGCCAAGGACCTCCCCAAGCCGTCGGTCTACCTCCTCGGGGCGGGTGATGCGACCTCGCACATGAACATCTCACAGATGCCCGACCTCACCACGACCGCCGCGGCGGACTCGTCGCGGAGGGCCTACGACGTGGCGGGGGTCCAGGCGAGCGACATCGACGTCGTCGAGGTGTACGACGCCTTCTCCATCAACACCATCCTCTTCCTCGAGGACCTCGGCTTCTGCGCGAAGGGGGAGGGCGGCGCCTTCGTCGCCGACGGCGCGATCGCCCCGGGCGGCCGGCTGGCGGTCAACACCAACGGCGGCGGCCTGTCGTACTGCCACCCGGGCATGTACGGCCTGCTGCTCGTCGTCGAGGCGGTGCGGCAGATCCGCGGGGAGGCCGGGGAGCGCCAGGTCGCCGACCACGCCCTGGGTGTCGTCCACGGCAACGGCGGCACCCTCTCCAGCCAGGTGACCGCCGTCCTCGGCGACGCGAGCACCCTCTGACCCCGGGCGTCCCGCCGGGGCGTCCGTGAACCACCACACGCAACAGCACGTTCAAGGAGCACAGTCATGAGCGAAGGCAAGCTGCAGGGCCGCGTCGCGGTCGTCACCGGAGCCGGTCAGGGCATCGGTGCCTCGGTGTCGAGGACGTACGCCAAGGAGGGCGCAAAGGTCGCCGTCGTCGACGTCAACGGCGAGGCCGCCGAGGCTTTGGCCGAGGAGATCCGGCAGTCGGGCGGGACCGCCCTCGCCGTGGTCTGCGACGTCGCCAGCCGCGCGAGCGTCGAGGAGGCCGCGGCGAAGGTCGAGGCGGAGCTCGGTGGGATCGACATCCTCGTGAGCAACGCAGGGGTGACCCGCCCGGCGATGCTGTGGAAGATGACCGACGAGCAGTGGGACATGGTCATGGCCACCCACGTCAACGGCAGCTTCTACTGGCTGCAGGCGGTCTCCGGCGGGATGCGTGAGCGCTCCTACGGCCGGATCATCTTCACGACCTCCGCAGCCGGCATCATCGGCACGATCGGTCAGATCAACTACGCGACGGCCAAGGCCGGTCTCCTGGGCATGACCCGGTCGGCCGCGCGCGAGCTGGCCGGCGCCAACGTCACGGTCAACGCCATCGCGCCCGCCGCGTCGACCCCGATGACCGAGACCATCCGGACCGACGAGCGCTTCAAGGACACCTACCTCGAGTCGATCCCGCTCAAGCGATGGGCCGAGCCCGAGGAGGTCGCGGAGTCGTACCTCTTCCTCGCCACCGAGGGCGCCGGGTACCTCACCGGCCAGTGCCTCTCCGTCGACGGCGGGCGCGTGATGGTGCGATGAGCTCGGCGCCGCTGGATCCTCTGCTCAGACCGCGCTCCATCGCGGTCATCGGTGCGTCCCTGACGGACCGGCTGAGCGTCGGTGCCCGCACGGCGCACGTCCTGCGCCGCCACTCGGGCCGGCCGGTCCACGTCGTCCACCCGCGGGCAGCGTCGAGCGAGGATCCGGCGGTCGTCCCCACGCTGGCGGACCTGCCGGAGGTCGTCGACCTCCTCGTCGTCGCCGTGCCGGCGCCGAAGGTCGTCGGGGTGGTCCGGGAGGCGGCCGACCTGGGCATCCGGTCGGTCCTCGTCTTCACCTCGGGCTTCGCCGAAGGGGGAGCCGACGGCCAGGCGGCCCAGGAGCAGATCCGCGAGATCGTCGCGGAGACGGGGCTCCTCGTCAGCGGTCCCAACACCATGGGCTACATCAATGCCCATGAGGGGCTTCTGGCGACCTTCTTCCTCCCGCTCGACGCCGAGCTGCCTCCGGCGGGGCCGGTGGCGATCGCGTCGCAGAGCGGCGCGCTGGCGACGTACATCGACGAGATGGCCCGCGACCGGGGCATCGACCCGGGGTGGCTCGTCACGACGGGCAACGAGGCCGGCGTCGAGGTGACCGATGTGCTCGCCTACCTCGTCGAGCAGCCGGAGGTCCACGTCCTCACCGCCATCCTCGAGGGCCTGCGTGACGGAGAGGCCTTCATCGAGGTCGCGGCCCGGGCCGCCGAGCTGGGCAAGCCCTTCGTCGTCGTCAAGGCGGGTCGCTCCAGCGCCGGCCAGGCTGCCGCGATGTCGCACACCGCCTCGTGGAAGGCCACGCCGGGTGCCGCGCACTACCGCGTCCAGTATTCGACCGATCCGTCGATGAAGAACGCGAAGTACGCGGACGTCGCGGCTCCGTCCACCTCGCTGACCGTCAAGGGTCTGGCCGCGGGAACGCGCTACCACTTCCGGGTTGCCGCGGTCGAGAAGAACAATGGCGCCAAGGCCAGCGACTACACCCAGGACCCCTATGCCTCGGTCGTCACGGCGGCGAGGGCCAACCCGGGCGGCTACCCGTACGCGATCCCGGCCGCACTCACGACCTCCGGCGCGACGACGTCGTCGCTCAAGGTCTCCTGGGCGCCCGTGTCCGGTGCGCCCCACTACCGCGTCCAGTATTCGACCGATCCGTCGATGAAGAACGCGAAGTACGCCAACACCACCGGCACGTCGCTCACGCTGGAGGGTCTTGCAGCCAGGACGCGGTACCACGTGCGGATCGCCGTCGTGGCGAAGAACAATGGCGGCAAGCTCAGCGACTACACGCAGTTGCCCTACGTCATCGGCTCGACGAAGTAGCCGAAAAAGCAGCGATCCCCGTCGCCTCGAGGCATCGGGGACCGCTGGATCGGGGGCCGGAGGTCGTCCGACGCCGCCCAGCGTAGGGGAGGTGTGCCCACCTCCGACATGGCCCGATCGGGCGGTTTGAGCGTGCAGTCAGAGGAAGTCGCGCGGGTCGAACTCGTCGATCGGGATGACCCTGATGCGCGGCAGGCTGACCGTGAACGCATGGACGTCGTGCTCGAGGTCGAAGAACTCCAGGCCGCGGGCCTCGAGCGGATCGAACAGCGAGCTGCGGAACTCGTCGAAGCCGAGGATCGCCACGCGACGATCACCGCGGACGAGCGTCTCGATCTGGGGCACGAAGTCGCCGTCGTTGCTGGCCAGCATGACGTCGGAGTCGCGTGCTGCGATCTCCTCGAGCGTGCGTTGGATGGCCAGGTCGACGACCTTCTGGTCCGGCGAGCCCGACAGCGGGATGGGGCGGAAGCCGATCGTGGTGAGTGCCTGGACGAACGGCATCGGCAGGTCGGTGTCGACGGCGAGGAAGAACAGGCCCTTGACCGGCTGCTCCCAGACGTCTTCGGCGAACCGCAGGAGACGGTCCCAGCGCGGACGCTCCTGGGGTTGGGGTCGACGCCCGAGGATCGACATCCCCAATGTGGCATCGATGTTCTCGCCGTCGACCAGCAGGTACGTCATGTCGCTCACGATCCGAACACTACGCGGGGCTGGTGACGCCGCGCATCACGCAACAGTTCCCGCAGACCACAGAGCGGCGGGGGCGGACAGAGACGAAGGGCCCGACCGCGTGTGCGGTCGGGCCCTTCGAAAGCCTCAATCAGAGAGGACGGACGTTCTCGGCCTGCGGGCCCTTGGGGCCGGTGGCGAGGTCGAACTCGACCTTCTGGTTCTCGTCGAGCGACTTGAAGCCGTTGGTCTGGATCGCCGAGAAGTGCACGAAGACGTCGTCTCCGCCAGCGTCCTGAGCGATGAAGCCGAAGCCCTTGTCAGCGTTGAACCACTTGACAGTTCCCTGAGCCATGATCTTTTCCTTTGTTCGATCCGAGGGACACCGTGTCCCTCGTAGTGCTGAAGACATCCACCCGTGCTGATGTCCAGCGAACCGAAACCAGGAGTACGACATACGAGCCGCGCATCTTCACGCGGCACAGGATGGCTGGGCCATCCCTTCAACAGTCCCCACCGTACCGCACTTTGCCCCACGACGACACATCGCCGGTTCGGCGTGGTGTCACCCGCGATGCGGCCTTGGCGACGGGTGGGGGCGGCGTCTCAGAAACCCCGGAACGAGGTGATCTCGGCCGCGGGCACCCGGGTGGACTTCACGGAGTTGGCGACGAAGTCGTCATCGGGCCAACCGATCGCCACGCAGGTGAAGATCGCATGCTCATCGGCGATCTGCGCGTGCCGGCGCACCACGTCGGACTGCATCGCGCCCTGGCCGTTGATGACGGTGCCGAGTCCGTGCGCCCAGGCGGCGAGGACCAGACCGTGCGTCGCCGCGCCGAGGTCGAAGTGCGCGATGGGTGCGATGTCGTCGAGGGCGCGGTCGTACGTGACGATGATCGAGGCGGGTGCGTCGAACTGGCGGAATCCACGCAACGTCCAGTCGGTGCGCCGCTCCGTGTCGTGGCGTTCGATGCCCATCGAGGTGAACAGCTGCACGGCGATGTCGACCTGCCGTTGGCGGTACACGCCCTGGTAGTCCTCGACCATGCCGAGGTCGCGCTTCACCGGTTCTCCGGCGAGCATCAGTGCGCTGGTCTCCTCGCGGATCCGGTCGAGCGGTTCACCGGTCACGGCGTAGAAGTGCCACGGCTGGGTGTTCATCGAGGAGGGCGCGAGACTGGCCGTCTCGATGATGCCGGCGATCAGCTCGGCCGGGACCGGGTCGGGCCGGTAGCCCCGAACGCTACGGCGCGAACGCATCAGATCGCGCAGCGCGTTGGGGTCGATCGTGGCGCTCATGGAGTCCTCGCAGGGTCGGGCCGGCGGGGTCCGGCGGCTGCCATGGACCTAGTTGAATTGAGATTCAGGTTCAAGGCTGTCGCAGCACGGAGCGGCTCAGGGCCTGAAGGGGTCCTCGCCAGCGAGGGTGCGCAGTGCGTCGATGGTCTCGGCCTCGTCCTGCTCGGTGCCGTGATCGCTCAGCTTCACGATGACCGTGCGCGTCGTCGGATTGACGTACACGTACTGGCCGTAGACGCCGAGCGCCGTGATGTCAGCACTGCGGCCGCCCGTCGGGTGCCACCACTGCGCCGAATACTTCCAGTCGCTGACGTCTTCAGCCGGCGTGGACAGGCGTTCGATCCACGCCGTGGGGACGACCTGCCGGTCGCCGACCTTGCCGTCATCGAGCACGAGCTGGCCGATCTTCGCGAAGTCCAGTGCGGCGGCGTTGAGGCAGCAGAACGACTTCTCGATGCCGCCCTCCTGATCGAGGCTCCACGTGGCCTCGTACTGCGCGCCGATCGGCTGCCACAGGCGCTCGGACACGAGTTCGGTGACGTTCTTGCCCTCGACCTCGGCCAGGATCATGCCCAGCAGTTGCGTGTTGGCGCTGAGGTAGTTGCCGGTCTGCCCGGGCGCCTCCGTGGTGCGGCGGTGTTCTGAGATGAATCCCTCGAGGTCCGTGGAGATGAACATGCGTGCGGTGCCGGTGAACGGCCACCACTCGTTGTAGGACTCCGACACGTCGACGTTCGAGGTCATGTCGAGCAGGTGCCGCACGGTGATGTCGGCGAAGCCCTGGCCCGCCTCGGTGCTCGTGTCGAGGTCCTCCGCCAGGTCGGGGACGAGGTCGACGAGGCGGTCGTCCTCGGAGAACTTTCCGGCATCGATGGCTTGTCCGACGAGCAGTGAGATGACCGACTTCGCGACCGACCACGAACTCAGCCGCGAGTTGGCGTCGACGCCGTCGGCGTACCACTCGCGAACCAGTTCGCCGTCGCGCAGCACGACGAGGGCGCGCGAGTTCGTGGTGGAGAGGAACTCGTCGACCGAGATCCGTTCGCCCTTCCACGGCACGTCGTTCGGGAGGTCGTCCGTTCCGGTCCGGAAGACGACGGGGTCGGCCGCGGGTTCGAGCGTGCGGGTCGGGTAGATCTCGCCCTGCTTCGAGGGAGCCTCGAACTGCACCTTCGCGAGGTCGACCGGGGAGAGGATGTCACCCGCCTTCGTGGCGGCGAAGGCACCTGCGACGAGGAGCGCCACGGTGGCAGGCGCCGCGATGAGCGTCTTGCGTCCTCGGCGGGGTCGTCGCCGGATGGTCGTCTCCGTCATGGCACGCCTTTCGCAGTGGTCACCGGCGGATCGGCGACCTGACCAGATCCTACCGTACGCGAGCGCGCAAGCAGGCGACTCTGCGGGTCCAGCGTGTCAGGTCGAGCGGCGCGACTGCCGGCAGTACGGCGTCCTGCGCGCCGACGGGCTGGAGCAGGCGCTCGACTGGCTGGCGGCGCTCCAGGCCGAGCGACCCCTCCGGGGACCGCGGGTGGGCCTGCTCACCGGCTCCGGCGGGGGCGGCGTGATGATGGCGGACGCCGCGCACGCCGCGGGGCTCTCCGTCCCGCCGACCCCGCCCGCCGACGCCGAGACCATCGCCGGGCTCATCCCGGTCTTCGGCTCGGCCGCGAACCCGGTCGACGTCACCGGTCAGGCGATCGCCTCGGGACTGGACAGCTACCAGCAGATCCTCGAGACGCTCACGAAGTCCGAGGGCTTCGACGCCGTCGTCGTCGCCTCCGGCCTGCGCAGCGGCCAGGCGGGGGAGGTCGCCGCCAAGATCGCCGCGGTCCACGCGGCGACGGACCGCACCATGATCGTCAACTGGTACGGCACAGACCCCTCGATCCGTCGCGTGCTCGTCGACGCCGGCGTGCCGACGTACCCCGACGTCAACCGCGCGCTCGATGCGCTCGGGGCGGTGTGGCGGACGCAGCAGATGCAGTCCGCGACGACCCGCCAGCCGGGGCTGCCCGCGGCGACGCACGGTGCGTTGCGCACGGTGCTGGCGCCCCACGTCCCGGCCGACGGTCGGGCGACGTTGTCCGAGCATGAGGCGAAGTCGTTCCTCGCGGAGGTCGGGATCGGCCGGGCGTCGAGCCATGTCGTCGCGGACCCGGAGGCAGCCGCGGAGCTCGTCGCCGGCAGCGACCGTCCGATGGTCGTGAAGATCGTCTCGCCCGACCTCCCGCACAAGTCCGACGTCGGCGGGGTCCGCGTCGGCCTGCGGGGCGCGGACGCGGTACGCACGGCTGCGGAGGAGATCCTCGCCTCGGTGTCCAGGCTCGCGCCTGCCGCGGTGGTCGAGGGCCTGCTCGTCGAGGAGATGACCCCGAGCGGGATCGAGCTGGTCTGCGGCGTCCACCGTGACCCGGTCTTCGGGCCGGTCGTGACCGTGGGTCTGGGTGGGGTGCTCGTCGAGGTCCTGGGCGAGGTCCGCCACCGCAAGGCGCCGCTGACGGCTGCCCATGCCCGGGACGCCGTCGAGGAGCTGGCCGGGGGTCGTCTCGCGACGCACCACCGTGGGATCTCGGCCGCCGCGGTCGAGCAGATGGTCGCCCTCCTCGTCCGGCTCGGCGACCTGGCGGCCGCCTGCCCAGAGCTGCTCGAGGTAGACCTCAACCCGGTGATCGTCGGCCCCGACGAGCTGGGGATCGTCGACGCCCTCGTCGTCTGCGGGGTCGAGCCAGGCTGACGACATGTCGTCAAGGTTGAGCGGAATGGACTCAACTCTGGGAGTGTTGGACCGGGCAGACATCCGCTCCACAGCAGAGGAGACCCATGGACCTCAAGCCGACGACCAAGGTCGCCGAGGCGCTCGCCCTCGCGCAGCGCTCCGCCCAGACCGAGGGCCACGCCGAGATCACCCCTTCGCACATCGTCTCCGCGCTCCTGCGGGTCGACACCGCCCAGGCCGACACCCTGCTCCAGGCCGCCGGCACAGGAGCCCAGCACGTCCTCGGCCAGGCCGACCGCGCGGTCGCCGGTGTGCCCAAGGTCGCCGGCTCGACCGCCCAGGCGCCGACCTTCGGTCGTGACGCCCTGAGCGTCCTCCAGGCCGCCACCACCCTCATGCAGGCGAAGGGGGACACCTACCTCGCCTTCGACCTGCTCCTCCTGGCCCTCGCCGAGGGCGGCCACCTCGCCGCCGTCGAGAAGCGCGGCGCCGCCGACATGGAGAAGAAGATCGAGGAGCTCCGGGGTGGCCGCAAGGTCACCTCCGAGACCCCGGCCGAAGGGGGCGAGGCGCTCGCCGAGTACGGCACGGACCTCACCCAGGTCGCCCGCGACGGCAAGCTCGACCCGGTCATCGGCCGCGACGCGGAGATCCGCCGCGTCGTCCAGGTCCTCTCCCGCCGCACGAAGAACAACCCCGTCCTCATCGGCGAGCCCGGCGTCGGCAAGACCGCCGTCGTCGAGGGCCTGGCCCAGCGCATCGTCGACGGCGACGTCCCCGAGTCCCTGCGCGACAAGCGGCTCATCGCCCTCGACCTCGGCGCGATGGTCGCCGGCGCGAAGTACCGCGGCGAGTTCGAGGAGCGGCTCAAGTCCGTCCTCGAGGAGATCAAGGCCAGCGACGGCGAGATCATCACCTTCATCGACGAGATCCACACCGTCGTCGGGGCCGGTGCCTCCGGCGACAGCTCGATGGACGCCGGCAACATGCTCAAGCCGATGCTCGCCCGCGGCGAGCTGCGCCTCGTCGGCGCGACGACGCTCGACGAGTTCCGCACGAACATCGAGAAGGACCCGGCGCTGGAGCGCCGCTTCCAGCAGGTCTTCGTCGGCGAGCCGAGCGTGCCCGACACCATCGCGATCCTCCGCGGCCTCAAGGAGCGCTACGAGGCGCACCACAAGGTCGAGATCGAGGACGCCGCGCTCGTCGCCGCCGCCTCGCTCTCCGACCGCTACATCACCGGCCGTCAGCTGCCGGACAAGGCGATCGACCTCGTCGACGAGGCAGCCTCGCGCCTGCGCATGGAGATCGACTCCAGCCCGGTCGAGATCGACGAGCTGCAGCGCGCGGTCGACCGGATGGAGATGGAGAAGCTCCACCTCGCCAAGGAGACCGACGACGCGAGCCGCGACCGGCTCGATCGGCTCGAGGCCGAGCTCGCCGAGCGCAAGGAGGAGCTCGCTGGGCTCACCGCGCGCTGGGAGCAGGAGAAGGCCAGCCTGAACAAGATCGGTGATCTCCGTGCCCGCCTCGACGACCTCAAGACGCAGGCCGAGCGGCTCCAGCGCGAGGGCGACTACGAAGGCGCCTCGCGGATCCTCTACGGCGAGGTCCCCGCGCTCGAGGCGGAGATCGCCCGGGCCGACGAGGCCGAGGCCGCGCTCGGCGACGCCGACCTCATGGTCAAGGAGCGCGTCGGCGCCGACGACATCGCCGAGGTCATCTCGGCGTGGACCGGGATCCCGGCCGGGCGTCTGCTCCAGGGCGAGACCGAGAAGCTGCTCTCGATGGAGTCGATCATCGGCAGTCGGCTCATCGGGCAGCAGTCCGCGGTCGCTGCGGTCTCCGACGCGGTGCGGCGCAGCCGGGCCGGCATCGCTGACCCCGACCGGCCGACGGGCTCCTTCCTCTTCCTCGGCCCGACCGGTGTCGGCAAGACCGAGCTGGCGAAGTCCCTCGCGGACTTCCTCTTCGACGACGAGCGGGCGATGGTCCGGATCGACATGTCGGAGTACGCCGAACGGCACGCCGTCGCGCGCCTCATCGGCGCCCCGCCCGGCTACGTCGGCTACGAAGAGGGCGGTCAGCTCACCGAGGCCGTCCGTCGCCGCCCGTACTCCGTCGTCCTCCTCGACGAGGTGGAGAAGGCTCACCCGGAGACCTTCGACATCCTGCTCCAGGTGCTCGACGACGGCCGGCTCACCGACGGCCAGGGACGCACGGTCGACTTCCGCAACGTCATCCTCGTGCTGACCTCGAACCTCGGCAGCCAGTTCCTCGTCGACCCGACGCTGGACCCGGAGGCCAAGCGCGAGGCGGTCATGGGTGCGGTGCGTGCCTCCTTCAAGCCGGAGTTCCTCAACCGGCTCGACGAGGTCGTCATCTTCGACCCGCTGAGCCAGGACGAGCTGAGCCACATCGTCGAGCTGCAGGTCCGTGAGCTCGCGACCCGGCTGGCCGACCGCCGGATCACCCTCGAGGTGACCGAGGCCGCCCGGGCCTGGCTCGCCGAGAAGGGCTACGACCCGGCCTACGGCGCCCGGCCGCTGCGTCGCCTCGTGCAGAAGGAGATCGGCGACCGCCTCGCGACAGCCCTCCTCGCCGGCGAGGTCCGCGACGGCCAGGAGGTCACGGTGGACGTCGAGGGCGAGGGGCTCGCCCTGCGCTGAGCCTGGCCTGAGCCCCTGCCACCAGACGAAGCGTTGGCGACGCCTCACCCTGTGGCCCCATCGACGTCACCGACTCGCACGTACAAGCCAGGGCTGGTCGGTCTGCAGTCGCGCCCCATGAGCGTCAGCCCCAGCAGTCGACCGGTGCTGCGACTGAAGACCGGACCACCGCTGTCTCCCTGGCAGGTGTTGGTCCCACCGGTCGGTACAGCGCACAGGTAGTCGTCATCGCCGGCGCCTGTGTGGCTCAGTTCCTGCATCTCTAAGTCGCACTCGCCAAGGCCGACCGTCGTCAGCGAGACCCCCTTCAACCTGCACGTGGGCGTTCCCAGGTGCGACAGGTCACCCCAGCCGTAGGCCCGAAGTGAGGCCTGCGGTGGTGCGGCGATCGTCAGGGGGCGCGCCGAGGGCGTCGCTGGAAACACCGGGCGCGCCAAGGTGCCCTTCAGCACCTGTGACGTGCCCTGTCTCGTGAGGGATACCAGAGGTATTCGTTCGACATATCGAGGCGAGTCCGTGCACAGGTCGTGCACCCCGACGACAGCGTCCGGCAGTGGTGTCTGGTGGCAGTGGTCCACCGTGAGGATCGTCGTGGGCGACACGAGCACGGCGGAGCAAACGCGCGAGACGTAGAGATCCTGATCGTGAGCGCTGTGATTTACCAGCAGGACGCTGGCGTCCCGCTCGGCCGCTTCGCGTTGGGCGTCGTAGGCGATGAGGCACGTGTAGGGCAATAGCAGCACGCCCACGACGACTGTCGCCGTCGCCCACCTCGCGGTCAACCGCTCGTGGCGCATGAGTCCGGCTCAGTCCGGATCCGTACCTCCGTGGATCGGATGTAGTCCTTCCCGTGGGCCGTGTAAACGACCTCTGCTGCATCGACCTTCCCAGGGCGCGCAGGGTCCTGCGGGCGCACCCCTGTGCGTCAGGCTGAGGTGAGACACATCCGCTGAGTTCCTTCCCTTGCACAGGGCGAGAAGCGA
>JBHWMJ010000332.1:0-9610 GCA_043423105.1 Marihabitans sp. | reverse complement strand
ATACTCGCGGCGAGCGCGAGGTCGCTCCACGCGCCGCCCAGACCCCCGTCGGCCTCGGACCACGGGAGAGCCGGCACACCCAGCTCGACGAGGGCAGCCCACAGGCGGGCGTCATGGTCCTGGGGTCGCGCGGACCCGCCGGACTCGGCCGCGGGGGAGCCGTGGCGCGCGAGCACCCCCTTCGTCGCCTCGGCGAGGGCACGCTGCTCGTCGGTGATGGTGAAGTCCATGTCTCTCAGCCCTTCAGACCCAGGATGGTGGCCGCGATGATCCCGCGCTGGACCTCGCTCGAACCGCCGTAGATGCTCGCCTTGCGGAAGTTGAGGTACTTCGGCACTGCGCCCGTCGCCCACCCGGGCAGCGCCGGGTCGTCCCATACCAGTCCCATCGGCCCGGCGACGTCGACAGCGAGCTCGAGCACCTGCTGCTGCAGCTCCGAGCCGCGGAGCTTGAGGATCGACGAGGCCGGGTCCGGCCGCCCGTCGCTGCTGCTGCCGCTGACCCGGATCGCGGTGAGCTCGAGCGCCATGAGGTCGGCCTCGAGCTCGGCGAAGCGGGCGGCGACGGCGGCGTCGTCGAGCAACGTCCCATCGCCCTCGCGCACCTCGTCGGCGTGCTGCTTGAGCTCGGCCAACCACCGCTTGATGAGCCCGACGTTCGCGACCCCGACGCGCTCGTTGCCGAGGAGGAACTTCGCGTAGTCCCAGCCCTTGTTCTCCTCGCCGACGAGCTGGTCGGCCGGGACGCGGACGTCCTCGAAGAAGACCTCGTTGACCTCGACGCCGCCGTCGAGCATCCGGATCGGCCGCACGGTGATGCCGGGGCTGGTCATGTCGATGAGGAGGAAGGAGATCCCGGCCTGCTTCTTCGCGGTCGGGTCGGTGCGGACGAGGGCGAAGATCCAGTCGGCGTGCTGGCCGAGGGTGGTCCAGATCTTCTGGCCGTTGACGACGTACTCGTCGCCCTCGCGCACGGCGGTGGTGCGCAGCGATGCGAGGTCGGAGCCGGCCTCCGGCTCGGAGAAGCCCTGGCACCACCAGATCTCGCAGGTCATCGTCTTCGCGAGGAAGCGCTCCTTGAGCTCCTCGGACCCGAAGGCCGCGATGACGGGGCCGACCATCGAGGTGTTGAAGGGCAGCGGGGAGGGGACCGAGGCCCGCTGCATCTCGCTGTCCCAGATGAACTTCTGCAGCGTCGTCCAGTCCTGCCCGCCCCACTCGACCGGCCAGCCGGGAGCGGCCAGCCCGGCCTCGGAGAGCGTGCGCTGGGCGCGTCGGTGGGCGTCGGCGTCGAGGACGTCGCTGCCGCCGGAGCGGCCCCGTAGGTCGTCAGGGAACTCCTGGGTGAAGTACTCCCGCATCTGCGCCTGGTGCTCGGCGTCCTGCGGGCTGAGTCGTCGGTCCATGTCCTGAACCTATCGCCAACCTATCGCCGTGGCGGTGCGGCGGGGGCACAGACGACCGACACCCCCTCCGTCACGAGAACGAAGGGGGCGGCGTCGGCGGTGCGGTGAAGGGTCAGGCGGCTGCCTTGTCACCCTTCACGCGGTCCTCCTGCGGGTGCGGCTTGCCGGACTTGCCGGCGCTGCGCTTGCCGTTGACCGCGCGCGTGTCGAGGGCCAGAGACATCGTCGCGTAGCCGACGGCGTCGCTCATGATGTCGAGTGCCTCGCGGTTGATGTTCGTGATGTCGTCCTTGGCGGTGTGGTAGTTCGGGTCGTACGTGACGCCCTCGGTCCCGCCGAACATCTCGACCTCCTCGGCCGTCTTCGTGCCGTCGGCGCCGGTGAAGAGGCCCGAGGCCGGCACGCCGTTGTCGATGAACGCCGAGTAGTCCGAGCGACCGGAGAACTCGGTGTCCACCCACGGCTGGTTGATACCGTCGAAGTAGTCCGTGAAGACGTCCTCGGTCTCCGCCGAGCCCTTGGGGACTGCGACCGGGGCCTCGTAGGTCGACTCGTCCGCGTCGTACACGCCGATGATGTGGTTCGGCGACGCGATCATGTCGAAGTTGAGGTAGGTCGCGATGTTCTCGAGCTCGGCCTTGTTGTTGTCCACGAGGTCCTGGACGTAGTAGTCCGACCCGATGAGACCGAGCTCCTCGGCGCCCCACCAGGCGAAGCGCACCGTGTTGTTGAGCTTCTTGGCCTTGCCGAGCTGGACCGCGGTCTCGAGGATGCCCGCCGAGCCGGAGGCGTTGTCGTTGATGCCCGCGCCCTCAGGGGCGCCGTCGAGGTGAGCCCCGACCATGACGACGTTGTCGTCGCGGCCGGCCTTCGTCTCGGCGAGGACGTTGAAGGTCTCGCGCTCCTCCATCGTCTTGTCGAGGACGAAGCTCATCGTCACCGGCTCGTTGGCCATCTCCGCGAGCAGGGCCTGGCCGACCTCCTGGGTGACGCCGGTGGCCGGCGCGCTGTCCGGGTTGACCCCGCCGAGGGTGCCGTTGAGGGGGCCTGCGACGTTGTTGTAGACGATGACGGCCTCGGCGCCGACGGCGTGCGCGGCGGCAGCCTTCTCACCGAAGGCGCAGGTGCCTCGGCTGACGACGGCGATCTTGCCGTTCATGTCGGCGCCGCCGTAGGCCGCGGCGTCGCAGCCGAGCGGGGAGACCGCGGGGGCGGCGAGCTCGCCGGTCACGCCACCCTCGGGCGTGGGCTGGCTGTACGACATCGGGGTGTTCTCGACGGGGCCGGCGTCGGGCGAGACCTCGGTGAGGCTCGTCTCGTGGACCATCTCGAAGAAGAACGGGAAGTACTGGCGCTCGGTCGTGTAGCCGGCCTTCTTGAGCGTCTTCTCGACGTACTTGGCGGATGCCTCGTAGCCCGACGTGCCGGCGGCGCGGTTGCCCCCGTTGGCGTCGGCGATGGCCTGGAAGGCCTCGAGGTGGGTCACGACATTGTCGACCGTGATGGCCTTCGTCATCTTGTCGGGGTTGTTGATGTTCTGCGCGGCGGCCGGGCCAGTGGCGATCGTGGCGGTGGCCAGGGTCAGGGCGGCGGTGCTCGCGGTGACGGCGAACGTCCTTCGGGTCTTCATGGATCCTCCGGTAGGGGTGACGGCCCGGGTGTGTCCCAGGTCATAACGGCGTACGTTAGGTCAGGAACGACGGCGCCGCATCCGGAGAGAACCGACCGGTCGGCGGTCTCGCAAGGAGAACGCCCGGGCCCCTGACCTGCGGAAGATGTCACCATCCCCCCATGACCGCTCCACTCCACCCTGACCTCGAGCCTGTCTACGACGAGGTCCTGCGCCGCAACGCCGGGGAGGACGAGTTCCACCAAGCCGTCCGTGAGGTCCTTGAGTCCCTCGCCCCCGTCGTCGACAAGCGACCGGAGTACGCGCAGGCCTCGATCATCCAGCGGATCTGCGAGCCCGAGCGCCAGATCATCTTCCGCGTGCCGTGGGTCGACGACGAGGGACGTGTGCAGATCAACCGCGGCTTCCGCGTCGAGTTCAACTCCGCGCTCGGCCCGTACAAGGGCGGTCTGCGCTTCCACCCGAGCGTCTACCTCGGCATCGTGAAGTTCCTCGGCTTCGAGCAGTTCTTCAAGAACGCGCTCACCGGCATGCCGATCGGCGGCGGCAAGGGCGGGTCGGACTTCGACCCGAAGGGCCGCAGCAACGGCGAGATCATGCGCTTCTGCCAGTCCTTCATGACCGAGCTCTACCGCCACATCGGCGAGTACCGCGACGTCCCCGCGGGTGACATCGGCGTCGGCGGCCGCGAGATCGGCTACCTCTTCGGGCAGTACAAGCGGATCACCAACCAGTACGAGGCCGGTGTCCTTACGGGCAAGGGCCTCACCTGGGGCGGCTCGCAGGCCCGCACCGAGGCCACCGGCTACGGCACCGTCTTCTTCGCCGACGAGATGCTCAAGGCGAAGGGGGAGTCCTTCGACGGCAAGCGGGTCGTCGTCTCGGGCTCGGGCAACGTCGCCGTCTACGCGATCGAGAAGGTCCACCAGCTCGGCGGCACCGTCGTCGCGGCGAGCGACTCCTCCGGCTACGTCGTCGACGAGGCCGGTATCGACCTCGCCCTGCTCAAGGACGTCAAGGAGGTCCGCCGCGGCCGGATCAGCGACTACGCGGCCGAGCGTGACCGGGCCACCCTCGTCACCGACGGGTCGATCTGGGACGTGCCCTGCGACATCGCCCTGCCGTGCGCGACGGAGAACGAGCTCCTCGAGGCGGACGCCACGGCCCTGGCGAAGGGGGGAGTCCGGCTCGTCGCGGAGGGTGCCAACATGCCGTGCACCCCGGCTGCCGTGCGGATCCTCCGGGAGGCCGGCGTCGCGTACGCCCCCGGCAAGGCCGCCAACGCCGGCGGCGTCGCGACGAGCGCCCTGGAGATGCAGCAGAACGCCTCGCGCGACTCGTGGAGCTTCGAGCACACGGAGGAGCGGCTCGCCGAGGTCATGAAGGGGATCCACGACAACGTCCTCGAGACCGCCGAGGAGTTCGGCTCCCCGGGCGACTACACCGCGGGCGCCAACATCGCCGGATTCATCCGGGTCGCCGACGCCATGCTCGCCATGGGCGTCATCTGAGATGACCGCGGGCCCCGTGGGTTGATCGGCCGGGCGACGCTATGGCGCCGGCCGCAGCAGCGCCTCCTGGCCGACGGTGCACACGGCCTGGCCGGCCTCGTCGCAGATCTCCCCGACGGCGAGGGCTCGTCTCGAGGTCGCGCCGAGGGCGGTCTGCTCGTAGTGCAGCCACCGGGTGACATCGGGCTGCCCGTGGAACCACATCGAGTGGTCGAGCGAGGCGAGGCCGCCGCTGCCGCGCCGGGCGACTGCCGGCAGCCTCGCGACGACGGGGTCGAGGATCGGCCCGTCGCTGATGTACGCGAGCAGGCACTGGTGCAGGCTCGGGTCGTCCGGCACCTCGCCGATCGCCCGGATCCACAACCGACTCGTCCGCTCCTGCCGGCCGTCGGTCTCGGCGGCCAGACGCGGCGGGTCGTTGACGTAGCGCAGCTCGAACGGGCGGTCTCGCACCCACCAGCCGTCGAGCTCGTCGCTGAACTCGCTCATCGACTCCTGCATCGTCGCCAGACCGTGCGGAGGAGGGCTGGCTGGCCGGGCGTCGTGGGGGACCGGCTCGTCGAAGGGGACCGAGCCGGAGACGTGCATCTCGATCAGCGGTGTCCCGGCCTGGCTCCCGATGACGTGACGTACGGAGAAGGCCCCGCCGTCGCGCCGGAAGTCGACGGTGTAGTCCAGCGGGGTGCTGAAGTCGCCCGGCTGGAGGAAGTACGCGTGCATGCTGTGCGGCCGCCTCCCGTCGGGGAGCGTCAGGGCTGCAGCACGCAGTCCCTGAGCGACGAGATGACCGCCGTAGAGCCGTGCTGCGGCGGCATGATGCCGCACCGCCGGGCCGCGGTAGCGGCCGGACGCGGTCCGTTCCAGGTCGAGGAGGTCGACGACCGCACCGATGTGCTTCATGGACACCTTCCTAAGTGCATAATAAAATGCATACTATAGGCGGACATCTCCGACGGAAGGCAGCCCCATGCGTGTTTTCGACAGCGCCGACTCCCTACGCGAGGCAGCCTGTGACGACCTCGGCCACAGCGAGTGGATGGAGGTCGACCAGGCTCGCGTCGACATGTTCGCCGAGGCGACGGAGGACCGTCAGTGGATCCACGTCGATTCCGAGCGGGCGGCGGACGGTCCCTTCGGCACGACGATCATCCACGGGTACCTCACGCTCTCCCTCCTCGTCCCGCTCATGAAGGGCGTCTTCCGCGTCGAGGGGCACAAGATGGCCCTGAACTACGGGCAGGACAAGGTCCGCTTCCCGGCGCCCGCGCCGGTTGGGTCGCGCCTGCGGGCCGGCGTCGTCGTCGACTCCGTCGAGGAGGTCTCCGGTGGCGTCCAGGTGGTCTGGAAGGTCACCGTCGAGGCCGAAGGGGTGACCAAGCCGGTGTGCGTCGCCGCTCCGGTCACCCGGTACTACTTCTGATCGTCCTCGAGCCCACGCGCGCCCGTCATGCCCGGTGAGTCTGCGATGAGCGCGGAGTCGCCTGGGTCTGGCGGAGCTCGCACGAGGAGCCAGGGCGCGCTGGTCCTCGACGCCCGCTTCGGGACGTTCTTCTGGGGCAAGCTCTCCGCGAACATCGGCATCTGGATCTTCAACGTCGCCGCGGTCCTGCTCGTCTACCAGTCCACGCGCTCGCCGGTGCTCGTCGGTCTCGTGAGCGTGGCCCAGTTCGTCCCGCAGATCTTCCTCGTCGCGGCCAGCGGGGCGGCTGCCGACCGGGGGGACCACAAGCGGCAGCTGCTCGTGGGCCGGGTGCTCTGCACCCTGGGGAGCGCGACCGTGGCGGTCGGCCTCGTCGTTGACCCGCACGGCCCGCCGGTCGCCGTGGTGCTCGTCGCTGCGCTCACCGTGGGGCTGGGGTTCACCGTGGGCGGTCCTGCCATGCAGGCGCTCCTACCGAGCCTGGTCCGCGACGGGGAGGTCCCGCAAGCGGTTGCGCTCGACAACTTCTCCTTCGCCGTGGGGCGGGCCGCCGGGCCGATGGTCGGCGGCCTGGTCGCCGCCACCTTCGGACTGATCTGGGCCTTCGTCGTCGCGACCCTGCTGCACCTCGTCTTCTTCCTGGCAGTGCTCATCCTGCCGAGGGCGGCGCGCGCCTCGGCCCGCGCCGCGAAGAGCTCGGTGCGCGAGGGGCTGGCGTATGTCCGCCGGAACCCGGAGGTCGCGGCGATCCTCGTCGGGGTCGGAGCCATCGGGATCGGGGCCGACCCGGCGATCACCCTCGCGCCCAGCGTCGCGGAGCAGGTGGGGGGCGACTCCGCCCTCGTCGGGTACTTCGCCTCGGCCTTCGGGCTCGGGGCGTTCCTCGTCTTCTTCGCGCAGACCCGGTTGATCCGGTGGCTCGGCAGCCGACGCCTGGCCAGCCTCGGCCTCATCGCCATGGCTCTCGGCTCCGCGGTGATCGTCGTGGCCTGGGACGCCTGGCTCGCGGCGGCAGCCTTCGGCCTTGCCGGCTCGGGGATGACGTTGGCCCTCACCGCGCTGGGGACCGAGCTCTACGCGCGCGTCCCCGAGGCGTTCCGGGGCCGGGTCATGGCGCTCTGGCTTCTCGGCTTCGTCGGTTCCCGACCGCTGGCCAGCCTCATGAACGGCCTCGCGGCCGAGCAGTTGTCGCTCGCCGCGGCGCTCCTCCTGACCGCGGCGATCGTCATCGCCGCTGCCTGGGCCTGCCGCCCCGAGGTGCTGGCCCGGCCCGCACCGTCAGCGGGGACGTGAGCGACCCAGTCGCTCGACGACGACCTTCTCCGTGCCCCTGCGGTGCTCGTCGCTGATCCGGATCAGCGCCTTGACGTCGGAGGCGCGGACGGCCTCGATGAACTGCACGTGCTCGTCGATCACTCGTCGGGCGGTGCTCTCCTCGTGGAGGTAGAGCGAGCGGTAGAAGCCGGAGAGCTGCCACAGCCGCGTGACCATCTCCCGCACGAGCCGCAGGGGGGAGCTGTCGAAGAGCAGGTAGTGGAAGTCGTGGTTGAGCTGCTGGTACCGGTCGGGGTTGACCGCAGGATGGACGTCTCGCAGCTCGGTGTTGATGGCGTCGAGGCGGTCGGCCTGCTCGGGCCCGAGCTCCGCGGTTCGGAGCAGCTCGTTCTCGAGGAGCCGCCGCATCAGGTAGATCTCCTCGAGGTCCTCCCCGCTGAAGCGGGACACCTGGTAGCCGGAGTTGCGGCGGTGGGTGAGGATCCCCTCCGCCTGCAACGTCGAGAGCGCCTCGCGAAGGGGGATCCGGCTGACGTTGAGTCGCTCGGCGAGCTCGATCTGGTGGACCTTCTGGCCCGGGAGGAGCTGACCGGTGAGGATCATGTGACGGACCTCGACGAGGCACTTCTCGACGCTCGATAAGGGGGTGGTCTCCTCCGGGGCCGGCTGGGGGGTCTGGGCGTGTGTAGATGCGGTCACGCGTGCTCCGTTCCGTGGTGACCCAGGGTATAGCCAGGGGTGCTGACTGCCCCATGAGACAGATTCGTTCGAGGTTCTTGACCAAAGTATACAGTCGTGCATAACCTTGCGTATGCAGAAAAGTCGACGATGGAGTCAACAGCATGAGCAACGACGCTTCCGCGGCCGGGACGGGCAGCGGCACGCCCCGGGTCCACGGTCTTGACGCCGTGCTCAACCCGCGATCCGTCGCGGTCATCGGGGCCTCCGCTCACCAGACGAAGATCGGTGGCCGCCCGCTGCACCATCTGCGCAGCCTCGGCTTCACCGGCGAGATCTACCCGGTGAACCCCAACTACCCGGAGGTCCAGGGCTACCCCGCCTTCGCCTCGGTCCGGGACACCCCAACCGTCCCGGACCTCGCGATCGTCGCGGTCCCCGGCCCCGCGGTCATGGACGCGGTCCGCGACTGCGCCGAGCAGGGTGTGCGTGCCGTCGTCCTCTTCAGCGCCGGGTTCGCAGAGGCCGGCGAGGACGGTGCCCGGCTCCAGCAGGAGCTGACCTCGATCGCCGAGGAGTCGGGCATGCGGATCGTCGGCCCGAACTGCATAGGTGCCGCCAACATGCTGGCGGGCGCCCCGGCCACCTTTGCTGCGGCGGTCATGCTCCCCGGCGCCAAGCCCGCCGAGGGCGTCCCCAGGATCGCCCTGGTGAGCCAGAGCGGGGCCCTCGGCGGGCACTGCGTCGCGCTCGCCGGCCCCCGGGGCTTCGCCTTCGACCCGTGGATCACCACCGGCAACGAGTCCGACGTCGACACGGCCGACGCCATCGCCTACCTCGTCGAGCAGGACGACGTCGATGCCGTCGCCGTCTACCTCGAGGGGTCGAAGGACGGCCGGCGCCTGCGCGCCGCCCTGGCCCGGGCGCACAAGCTGAGGAAGCCCGTGCTCATGCTCAAGAGCGGCACCTCGGAGATCGGGGCTGCTGCGGCCGCCTCCCACACCGCATCTCTCGTCGGCCAGGACCAGGCCTACGACGCACTCTTCCGCGAGCACGGGGTCTGCCGCGTCAGTTCCGTCCAGGAGCTCGTCGACACAGCCTTCGCGCTCGCGGTGGGCCGGGTGCCCCAGGGCAGCAACGTCGCGCTCTTCACCGGATCCGGCGGAGCCGGGATCCTCATGGCGGACGCCGCCGCCGGCACCAGCCTGGTCGTACCGCCCCTGGGGGAAGACGTCCAGCGACGGCTCAAGGAGATCTGGCCGCCGGCCGGCGTGGCCAACCCGATCGACACGACTGCTCAGGTCACCAACGACCCGGCGCTCCTCCCGGCCTTCCTCAACACCGTCATCGAGGGTGGGGGCTACGACACCTTCCTCGTCTTCCTCACCTACCTCGGCCTGACCGAGCCCTGGGCGAGCAACCTCGTGGCCGCTCTGCGAGACGTGCGCGAGGCACATCCGGAGGCCAACGTCATGACGTCGTGCCTGGCCACCCCCGAGGTCTCGGCCCAGCTCGTGAAGCTGGGGATCCCGAACTTCGAGGACCTCTCCGACCTCGTCGGTACCGCGGGCAACCTCGCGGCGATCGCGGAGGCGATGGCCCGCCCCGCACGAAAGGCCGCCGGCCGGGCCGACGGGGCTGAGGTACCCCTCGTGGCCGCAGGTGCCGAACACACCGAGGACGAGGCCAAG
>JBHWMJ010000297.1:0-15873 GCA_043423105.1 Marihabitans sp. | reverse complement strand
TCGTCGCGAGGAAGCCGAGGACGGCGAAGACACCGATGCCGGCGAGCAGCTCGAAGCCGGAGTTCGAGAAGGCGACGACCGACCCGGAGCCGGTGAGGTCGGTCTTGCGGCCGACGTAGCTGGCGTAGGTGATCATGATGCCGAAGCCGACGGAGAGGCTGAAGAAGATCTGCCCGAAGGCGCTGACCCACACGCTGGTGTCGGCGAGGGCGCCCCACTCCGGCGTGAACAAGGCGTTGAGCCCGGTCGCGGCCCCGGGCAGCGTCAGCGCGACGACGACGAGCGCGGCGAAGGCGACGACGAGGATCGGGATGAAGATCACCGCCATCCGCCCGATGCCGCCCTGGACACCCATGGCGAGGACGCCGAGCGTGATCGCCCAGACGATGACCATCGGGACGAGCACGCCGGGCACGACGTCGAAGGTCGGCCCCGGGGTCTCGGCCGCCTGGAGGAAGCTGCCGTTGAGGAAGGTCTCCGGGTCGTCGCCCCAGGCCTTGTCGATGGAGAAGCCCGTGTAGCGGATCGCCCAGGCGATGATCGCCGGGTAGTAGATGCCGATGACGACGGTGATGAGCACCTGCCACCAGCCGAACCACTCACCGAAGCGCGACACCCGCCGGAAGGCCAGCGGCGCGGACCCGCGGTAGCGGTGGCCCATGGCGTAGTCGAGGAAGAGCAGCGGGATGCCGGCGAGGAGCAGCGCGACGAGGTACGGGATGACGAAGGCGCCACCGCCCCCTTCGTACGCCACGTAGGGGAAGCGCCAGATGTTGCCCAGGCCGACGGCTGAGCCGATGGCCGCGAAGATGAAGGCCTTGCGAGTGCTGAAGCCCTTCGTCTCGGAGGCTCCCGTCAGCTCCTCGGTGTCGCTGCTCGGCGTGCTCACGATGGCTCCCTTCCTCGGTGCTCGCGCCATGGTCCTGTGACGTGGCTCTCATGGGTACGGACATGCTCCCACGAATCCCTTCGTCGTCCAGTGGGCGTGTCACGCGGATCGCGCGAGCAGGTAGCGCGCGACCCGCCCAGCTGACCGAGGCGTCAGCCTCGGCAGCGGCGAAGGGGTGGCCCCGGCAGGCCAGGTTGGGCACCGATATCGCCGAGCCGGGCAGCGTCGAGAGCCACGCCCAGCTCCGCGGCGAGCCGCCGGACGAGGGCGATCCGGCGTGGCCGCTGGTAGTAGTCGTCCTTCGTGAAGTCGACGTAGGTCCACCCCGCGTCCTCGACGGCTCGGCGCCGGGTGATGTCGCGGTCTCCGCGCTTGTAGTCACCGAAGTGCTTCGCCCCCTGGTACTCGCCGACGAGCTTCGCCTCCTTCCACACGAGGTCGCCGGTCCCGAGCCATCCGCCGTCATCGTCCCGGATGGGGATGTTGAGCTCAGGCTCGGGGAGCCCGGCCCGCCCGAAGAGGACCCGCGACCGCGTCTCCATCGGCGAGGCGGACCCAGGCCGCACCCACTCGAGCGCCTGTCTCGCCCGCTGGACCCCGGGCAGCCTGCGGTCAAGGCGTCGGAGCATGTCGTCGATGCCTCCCAGACGACGTGCCACCTCGTCCCCCAGAACGACAAGGGAGTCAAGGGACACGACGGGGGCGAGGTCGAGCCAGGTGTCCGCGAGGCCGGTGACGCGGACCCCTTCGCGCTGCACCGTCTGGCGCTCTGCCAGGCCCCGGTGCCCGACGACACCGGGCCGCCGCACCCTTCCCTCCCCCGAGGTCATGACGTGCAGGGCGTCGTGCAGGCACTCACGCGGCAGGGACAAGCCATGGACCTGCGCGGCGGTGCAGTGCGAGGCGGCGAAACCCCCGTCGTGGACGAGTGCGAGCGCTCGCAGCCGGGCGGGCGCGGCGTCGATCTCGGTGTGGCTACGGACACCACGGAAGGGCGAGGCCAGCGAGCGCAGGCTGCTCGGCGGCACACCGTCCTGGCGAGCGGCAGCCACGGCGAAGCTCCCGTGGTCGTACGGGGCGGGCCGCTGGGGTCGACGGGGCACCGCACCACGGTGCCGTGGATCGCCACGACTCCCGCGCCGATATCCACAGGCGGCTATACGCGGACAGGCCGGTCACCCCCGTCGGCCAACGACCGCCCCAAGGTCAGGTGGGCGCGTCGGGCGCTACCGACCCGTCCCGAAGCGCACGACGCGCCCACCTGACGCGCGGGTGGGGCGAAGGGGGTGGGGTCGAAGGCGTGAGAGGCGAAGGGGTGGGAGGCGAAGGGGTCAGCGCTGGGTCGCGTCGTTGACCTCGCCGACGAGCTCCTCGATGACGTCCTCGAGGAAGACGACGCCGAGGACGCCACCCTCGTCGCCGATGACCCGCGCGACGTGGGCGCCGGTGCGCTGCATCGTCGCCAGCACGTCCTCGACCTCGTCGTCGCGGCGGACCGTCGCCAACCTCCGGATCCGCTTGCTCGGCACCGGCTCCTGCCGCTCGGTGTCGTCGGCGTAGAGGACGTCCTTGAGGTGGAGGTACCCGGTGAGCTCGCCCGAAGGGCTGACCGTCGGGTAGCGGGAGAACCCGTGCTTGGCGACGAGCCGCTCGATGTCGTCCGGCGTCGCCCCGACGGGCACGGTGACGAGCTCGGTGAGCCTGACGCCGACGTCGGCGGCGTCCTTGTCGGAGAACTCCAGCGCGGCACCGACGAGCCCGTACTTCTCGGCCTCGACGAGCCCCTCGCGGTGCGACTCCTCGACGATGTGCGAGACCTCCTCGACGGTGAAGGCGCTGGCGAGCTCGTCCTTGGGCTCGATCCCCATTGCCCGGACGAAGGCCTTGCTCACCCAGTCCATGAGCGCGATGACCGGCTTGGTGAGGCGCATGACGAGGACGAGAGGCGGGACGAGCCAGCGCGCGGACTTCTCCGGCGTGGCGATGGAGATGTTCTTCGGGACCATCTCGCCGACGACGACGTGGAGGTAGACGACGATGAGGATCGCCAGCACGAGCGAGGTCGCGTCGGTGAAGGCGTCGGGCACCCCGATGCGCTCCATGACGGGGTGGAGCGCATGGTGCAGGGCGGCCTCGGAGATGGCACCGAGGAGCACGGAGCAGACGGTGATGCCGAGCTGGCAGGTCGCGAGCAGCACGCCGGTGTGCTGCAGCGCCTCGACGGCGAGCGCGGCCCGCTTGTCACCGGCCTCGGCGAGCGGCTCGAGCTGGCTGCGGCGGGCCGCCATGGCGGCGAACTCGGCCCCCACGAAGAAGGCGTTGAGCGCGAGGAGGAGGACGGTGATGAGGATCGTGGAGAGACTCACCGGGCCTCACCCCCTTCGTCCGTCGCCGTTCCCGAGGGCGAAGGGGCGAACCGCAGCCGGTCGACGCGTCGCCCTTCCATGTCGATGACGGCGACCTGCCAGCCGTCGACGGTGACGGCGTCGCCGACGCTCGGCACCCGACCGAGCTCGTGCATGACCCAGCCACCGACCGTCTCGTAGGCGGGCCCGTCGGGCACGTCGACGCCGATCCGCTCCCTGATCTCGTCCGGGCGCCACAGCCCGGGCACGGTCCACGACCCGTCCGGCAGCTGTCGACCGGTGGTCTGGCTGCGGTCGTGCTCGTCGCTCACCTCCCCGACGATCTCCTCGACGAGGTCCTCGAGGGTGACGACGCCCGCGGTGCCGCCGTACTCGTCGACGACGACGCCGAACTGCAGCCCGGCGTCGCGCAGCTGGAGCAGGAGCGGGTCGAGCCGCAGCGTCTCGGGGACGATGACGGGGGCGACCATGAGCGCGGAGACGGGCACCGCGCCGCGCTTCTCGTGCGGGACGGCGATGGCCTTCTTGACGTGGACGACACCGTCGATGTCGTCCCAGTCGTCACCGGTCACGGGGAAGCGACTGTGCCCGGTGGCCCGGGCGAGAGCGACGAGCTCCTCGGCGCTGGCCGTGCGGTCGATGGAGGTGGCGCGGTTGCGCGGCGTCATGACGTCGGCGGCGGTCTGCTCGCCGAAACCGAGCGACCGGGTGACAAGCCGGGCAGTCCCGGAGTCGAGGGTGCCCGCCTCGACGGAGCTGCGCACGAGCGAGGCGAGCTCGGCAGGGCTGCGTGCCGCGGAGAGCTCCTCCTGCGGCTCGATGCCTATGCGGCGCAGCACCCAGTTCGCCGACCCGTTCGAGACCGCGATGAGCGGACGCATGAGGGTGGTGATGATCCGCATAGGGGTCGCGACGACCTTCGCGGTTGCCAGGGGCACCGACACGGCGAGGGTCTTGGGGACCATCTCGCCGAGGATCATCGAGAAGACCGTCGCGATGATCATGGCGAGCACGCTCGCGGTCCTCGCGGCTGCCTGCTCCCCCAAGCCCGCGTCCTCGAGGACCGGGCTGAGGAGCGCCCCGATCGCCGGGTTGGCGAGGAACCCGAGGAAGAGGGTCGTGATCGTGATGCCGAGCTGGCACGCCGAGAGCAGGGTGGAGAGCCGACGAAGGGAGTGCAGCACCGGCTCGGCCTTGTGGTCGCCAGCGTCGACGGCGCGCTGGACCGCGGGCCGGTCGAGGGCGACGAGCGAGAACTCGGCTGCGACGACGAGGGCGGTCCCGAGGGTGAGGAGGACGCCGATGAGCAGCATGATCCAGGGCGACATGGTGAGGGGAGTCTACGGAGGGGATGCCGGTCGAGGTGCGACGAGCCCTGCGACACCTGGTGATGGTCGAGGTGCGACGAGCCCTGCGACACCTGGTGATGGTCGAGGTGCGACGAGCCCTGCGACACCTGGTGATGGTCGAGGTGCGACGAGCCCTGCGAGGAGCCTCGAGACCCCACCTAGCGCCTCCCTCTTCGGGCGGATCCCCGTCTCCTCCCTGGGGCGGATGTGCGGGCGAGGCGACGGGTGGTTCGATGGTCATGAACGACGAAACCCGTCCGGCACGTCCGGCGGGTGAGAGAGGCAGGGACATGACCGAGCAGGCCGGCACCCTCGAGGTGCGCAACCTGACGAAGAGGTTCGGGAGCTTCGTCGCCGTCGACGACGTGAGCTTCGACGTCCGACCAGGCCGGGTCACCGGCTTCCTCGGGCCGAACGGTGCCGGCAAGACGACCACGCTGAGGATCCTCCTCGGCCTCGTCTCCCCGACCGCGGGGACCGCGACGATCGGCGGGAGCGCGTACCGCGACCTGGCCAGCCCCCTTCGCACCGTGGGCGCGGCTCTCGAGGCGACGAACTTCCACCCCGGCCGCTCCGGGCGCGACCACCTGCGAGTGCTCGCCGCGACGGCGGGGATCCCGAACAGCCGCGTCGACGAGCTGCTCGAGCTCACCGGCATCTCCGCCGCAGCGCGTAAGCGGGCCGGCGGCTACTCGATGGGCATGCGTCAGCGGCTCGGCCTGGCAGCCGCGCTGCTCGGCGACCCGGAGGTGCTCATCCTCGACGAGCCGAACAACGGGCTCGACCCCGAGGGCATCCGCTGGGTCCGCAACTTCCTCAAGCACCTCGCCGGCGAGGGCCGCACGGTCCTCGTGAGCAGCCACATGCTCTCGGAGGTCCAGCAGACCGCCGACGACGTCGTCATCATCGCCAACGGCCGGCTGGTCCGGTCCGGGACCATCGCCGACCTCGAGGGCACGCCGACGAGCTTCGTGCGCACGTCGGACCCGGACGCCCTCGCCGGCGCCCTGCGCCTGGCCGACGTCACCGCCGAGCCCACCGACGGCGGTCTCGTCGCGGACACCGACGACCTTCGCCTCGTCGGCGACGTCGCGCTGCGGGCGGGCCTGCCGATCTGGGAGCTCACGAGCCGCCGCGGCGACCTCGAGTCGTTGTTCTTCCAGCTCACCGACGGCACGAACCGCAACTACGGCGGCGAAGGGGCACCGGCGCCCGTCGTCAGAGACGCCCAGTCCGGCATGGAAGGAGCCAACGAATGATCCAGGCCGTCCGCTCCGAGCTCCTCAAGCTCCGCACCACCCGCCTGTGGTGGGGCATGGCGATCGCGATCTTCCTCGCGGGTGCGCTCATCGCCGGGATCTTCGGCTTCGTCTACACGATGGACATGGGCGCCACCCCCGAGGACGGGATGGTCATGGCCGGCGACGACACCCAGATCGCCAACTCCGTCTACACCGCCGGGCTCGGGGTCGGGTACCTGCTGCTGCTGACCATCGGGGTGATGCAGGTCGGCTCGGAGTACCGGCACAAGACGAACACCGGCACCATCCTCGCGGTCCCCCGCCGCGGCAAGGCGCTGCTGGCGAAGGTCATCGCCCTCGTCGTCATCGGCATCGGCTACGGCCTGGTGAGCCTGCTCGGCTCGGTGAGCGTGGGTGCGGTCGTGCTGAGCGCCCGCGGCGTGGACCCCTTCCCGTCGACGGAGGTGCTGCGCTCGGTGGCGCTCAGCCTGCTCGCGCTGGCGCTCTGGGCGCTCATCGGCCTGGGCGTCGGCATCCTCATCCCCAACATGGTCGCCGCGCTGCTCGTCGGTATCGGGTTCGCGTGGATCGTCGAGCCGATCCTCGGCTTCGCCCTCTCGTTCTGGGACTTCTCCCGCGACAACGTCGTGAAGTTCCTGCCGAGCCAGGCGACGAACGCGATGGTCGACCCGGTGACGATGAGCGGGCCGGGCATGGTCGAGCCGTTGTCGTGGTGGGCGGGTGCGCTCGTGCTCACGGCCTACGCCGTCGTGCTCGCCGGGCTCGGCGTCCTCCGAGCCGCGCGGCAGGACGTCGCCTGACCCAGGTGGTGGTCGAGGTGCGAAGGCCGCCGGTCGGCCCCCGCACGATGGTCGAGGTGCGAAGGCCGCCCGCGGCCTGAGCCTCGAGACCCTGTGGACGAAGCAGCACGCCCCTTCGCCCGTTCCTGGTGACATAGACCGATGCCCCACGTCTACATGCTCAGGTGCGCGGACGGGACCTACTACGTCGGCAGCACACGCAATCTCCAGCACCGCCTCGAGCAGCACGCCTCTGGCCTCGGCGCTCGGTACACGAGCACCAGGACGCCGGTCGAGCTCGTGTGGTCGCAGGCGACAGAGCACATCGGGGAGGCCTATGCCTTGGAGAAGCAGATCCAGGCCTGGTCCAGGGCCAAGCGTGAGGCGTTGATCCGTGGCGACTGGGAGGCAGTGTCCGCGGCGGCCAGGCGAAGGGGCGGCCGACCCCGTCCGTGACCTCACCCAGGTCTCGAGGCTCCTCGCAGAGCTCGTCGCACCTCGACCAGCACAGCACGATGGTCGAGGTGCGAAGGCCGCCTGCGGCCTGAGCCTCGAGACCACCTCGGCGACCTCACCCAGGTCTCGAGGCTCCTCGCTGAGCTCGTCGCACCTCGACCAGCACAGCACGATGGTCGAGGTGCGAAGGCCGCCCGCGGCCTGAGCCTCGAGACCACCTCGGCGACCTCACTCAGGTCTCGAGGCTCCTCGCAGAGCTCGTCGCACCTCGACCAGCACGGCACTCGACGGTCGTCGCACCTCGACCAGCACGTCACCCACCGGCGGCGTCTGCAGGACGTTCGTCGTGCAGACGGACCGCCCGTCGCCCCGCCTGGGACGGCCACTCCGCCGTGGAGTCGGACACGTTAGGCTGCCCTCGTGCGGCCCCTGCGCGCTGCGGCCGCCGACGACTCGCGACCCTGAGAAGAGGCGTACCTCAAGTGCCCGACCAGTCTGGCCCCACCAACCTCAGCGACTTCGGCCCCAACGAGTGGCTCGTCGACGAGCTCTACGAGCAGTACAAGCGGGACAAGACGCTTGTCGACAAGGCGTGGTGGTCCTACTTCGAGGACTACCGACCGGGTGAGACGAAGGGGGGCGACGGCGCCTCCTCGAACGGCTCGGGCAAGACCTCCTCCGCGGAGAAGACCGAGGCGAAGGGCGAGGCCAAGCAGGCCGCCGCCCAGGCCGAGTCCGAGGACCGCCAGGCGAAGGCGAAGTCTGCTGAGGCTGACAAGAAGTCCACGCCGAAGGCGGCCGACTCCTCGACCGCGAAGAAGCAGGACCAGACCTCGTCCACGGACAAGGCACCCAAGACCGAGGCCAAGAAGGCGGAGGCCGCGCCCACCCCGCGCGACCCCGAGAAGCCCAAGAATTCGGCCGCCGAGAAGGCCGACGACGAGCTCGTCCCCCTTCGTGGTGCCGCCGCCCGGGTCGTGGCCAACATGGAGTCCTCGCTCGAGGTACCCACCGCGACGTCGGTGCGCGCCGTGCCGGCCAAGCTCCTCATCGACAACCGCATCGTCATCAACAACCACCTCAAGCGCGCCCGCGGCGGCAAGGTGTCCTTCACGCACATCATCGGCTACGCCATGGTCAAGGCCCTGGCCCACATGCCGTCGATGAACGTCGGCTACACCACCGACGAGAAGGGCAAGCCCGTCCTCGTCAAGCCCGCGCACGTCAACCTCGGCATCGCCATCGACCTGCCCAAGCCGGACGGCAGCCGCTCTCTCGTCGTGCCCTCGATCAAGGGCGCCGAGCAGATGAGCTTCAGCGAGTTCTGGGCGGCCTACGAGGTCATCGTCAAGAAGGCGCGTGACAACAAGCTCGGGGTCGAGGACTTCCAGGGCACGACGATCTCGCTGACCAACCCCGGCGGTATCGGCACCGTCCACTCGATCCCCCGGCTCATGAAGGGTCAGGGCGCGATCATCGGTGTCGGCGCGCTCGACTACCCCGCCGAGTGGCAGGGCGCGAGCAACGAGACGCTCGCCCGCAACGCCGTGAGCAAGCTGCTCACCCTCACCTCGACGTACGACCACCGCATCATCCAGGGCGCCGGCTCCGGCGAGTTCCTCGCGGTGATCCACAAGCTGCTGCTCGGCGAGTGGGGCTTCTACGACGACATCTTCGCCAGCCTGCGCATCCCCTACGAGCCGGTGCGCTGGGTCCAGGACATCTCCGCGACGCACGACGACGACATCAACAAGGTCGCCCGCGTCCAGGAGCTCATCCACGCCTACCGCGTCCGCGGCCACCTCATGGCCGACATCGACCCGCTCGAGTACCAGCAGCGGCGCCACGCCGACCTCGACATCACGAGCCACGGCCTGACGCTGTGGGACCTTGAGCGAAACTTCGCGACCGGTGGCTTCGGCGGCGAGCCCTTCCTCAAGCTGCGCCACATCCTCGGCATCCTCCGCGACTCGTACTGCCGCAGCGTCGGCACCGAGTACATGCATATCCAGGACCCGGAGCAGCGCCGCTGGCTCCAGGAGCGGATCGAGGTCGGCTACAACAAGGCGACGAGCGACGAGCAGCTGCGCATCCTGCGTCGGCTCAACGCGGCGGAGGCCTTCGAGACCTTCCTCCAGACGAAGTTCGTCGGCCAGAAGCGCTTCAGCCTCGAGGGCGGCGAGTCGGTCATCGCGATGCTCGACCGGATCCTCTCGAAGGCCGCCGAGGAGAAGCTCGACGAGGTCTGCATCGGCATGCCGCACCGCGGGCGCCTCAACGTCCTGGCGAACATCGCGGGCAAGAGCTACGGCCAGATCTTCCGCGAGTTCGAGGGTCAGCTCGACCCGCGGTCCGTCCAGGGCTCCGGCGACGTGAAGTACCACCTCGGCACCGAGGGCGAGTTCACCGCGGAGAGCGGCGAGACGACGAAGGTCTACCTCGCGGCCAACCCGAGCCACCTCGAGGCGGTCAACCCGGTGCTCGAGGGCATCGTCCGCGCCAAGCAGGACCGGCTCAACCGCGCCGGCGAGGACTTCCCCGTCCTGCCGATCCTCATCCACGGTGACGCGGCCTTCGCCGGCCAGGGCGTCGTGGCCGAGACGCTGCAGCAGAGCCAGCTGCGCGGCTACCGCACCGGTGGCACGGTCCACGTCATCATCAACAACCAGGTCGGCTTCACGACCGCGCCGAGCTCGAGCCGTTCGTCGGTCTACTCCACCGACGTGGCCCGGATGATCCAGGCGCCGATCTTCCACGTCAACGGCGACGACCCGGAGGCCTGCGTGCGGGTCGCCGAGATCGCCTTCGCCTACCGGCAGGCGTTCCACAAGGACGTCGTCATCGACATGGTCTGCTACCGACGCCGCGGTCACAACGAGGGTGACGACCCGTCGATGACCCAGCCGCTGATGTACAACCTCATCGAGGCGAAGCGCTCGGTCCGCAAGCTCTACACCGAGTCGCTCATCGGCCGCGGGGACATCTCCGAGGACGAGGCGACCGCCGCGCTCAAGGACTACCAGGCGCAGCTCGAGCGGGTCTTCGTCGAGACGAAGGAGGCGCTGAAGAACCCGGTCGAGCACCAGCACGACCCCGAGTCCAGCTCGGAGGTCGACGACAACGCGGGCCTGGAGCGGCCGGTCGCCCAGTCCTCCGACGTCCCGCGACGGCGCCCCGACGAGACCGCGATCAGCGAGAGCGACCTCCACCACATCGGCGACATCTTCGACGACGCGCCGGAGGGCTTCACGGTCCACCCGAAGCTCAAGCAGGCCATGGAGAAGCGGGCCAAGAGCGTCCACGAGGGCGGCATCGACTGGGCCACCGGCGAGCTGCTCGCCTTCGGCTCGCTGCTCATGGAGGGCACCCCGGTCCGGCTCGCCGGCCAGGACAGCCGCCGCGGCACCTTCGTCCAGCGCCACGCGGTGCTCATCGACAAGGAGACCGCCGAGGAGTGGACGCCGCTGAACTACCTCGGTGGCGGCCAGGCCCGTTTCTGGGTCTACGACTCGCTGCTGTCGGAGTTCGCCGCGATGGGCTTCGAGTACGGCTACTCCGTGGAGCGCCCCGACGCGCTCGTCGCGTGGGAGGCCCAGTTCGGTGACTTCTGGAACGGCGCGGCGACCATCGTCGACGAGTTCGTCTCCTCCTCGGAGCAGAAGTGGGGCCAGAACTCCTCGGTCGTGCTGCTGCTCCCCCACGGCTACGAGGGACAGGGTCCGGACCACTCCTCCGCCCGGATCGAGCGCTTCCTCACGCTGTGCGCGCAGAACAACATGACGGTCGCGTACCCCTCGACCCCGGCGAGCTACTTCCACCTGCTGCGTCGTCAGGCCTACGCGCGTCCGCGCCGACCGCTCATCGTCTTCACCCCGAAGTCGATGCTGCGCCTCAAGGCCGCGGCGAGCGCGCCGGAGGACTTCACCTCGGGCACCTTCGAGCCGGTCCTGCCGGACCGCAACGGCCCGAAGGGGGGTCAGGTCGACCGGGTGCTCATCGCCAGCGGCAAGGTCGTCTACGACCTCGAGGCGGAGCGCACCAAGCGCAAGGACGACACGACGGCGATCCTGCGCCTCGAGCGGTACTACCCGCTCGCCGGCGCGGAGCTCGCCGAGGCGCTGGCGGACTACCCGGACGCCGAGGTCGTCATCGTCCAGGAGGAGCCGCAGAACATGGGCGGCTGGCCCTTCCTTGCGCTCAACCTGCCGCAGGCTCTCGCTCAGCACGGCGAGACCCGACAGCTGCGGGTCATCGCCCGCCCGTCGAGCGCCTCGCCGGCAGCAGGCACGGCGAAGAAGCACGCGGCGGAGCAGGCGGCGCTCATGCAGGCCGCCTTCGACCGCTGACCTGGTCGGCGGGTACGCGTGTACTTCACGGACCGAGGCATCGAGGAGCTCGAGTCGCGCCGGGGTGACGAGACCGTCACCCTGGCGTGGGTCAGCGACCAGCTGCGGACGTTCGTCGACCTCAACCCTGAGTTCGAGACCCCGGTGGAGCGGCTCGCCTCGTGGCTGGCGCGGCTCGACGACGACGAGCTCGACGACTGACTTTTGGTGGTTGAGGTGCGAGGGACGAGCCTCGAAACCACTGGCCCGACGAGTAGATTGGCCTCGATGCTTCCCACGACTGACGCCGCAGGCCACGAGTTCACCCCCAGCGCAGCCCACTCCACCGCTCCCGGCGAGGACGGCGAGCGCCGCGTGAGCGTCGTCTTCATCGGCGACTCCCTCGTCGCCGGCGTCGGCGACCCCAAGGCCCAGGGCTGGGTCGGACGCGTCATGGGCCGCACGGTCGTCGAGGGCGCGCACACGGCCTTCTACAACCTCGGTGTCGCCGGCCAGACCTCTGGCGACGTGTCGCGGCGCTGGCTCACCGAGGCACCGCTGCGCTGGGAGGGCGCGACCGACCGGCGGCTCGTCGTCTCCTTCGGCCGCTCTGACGTCGAGCAGGGTGTCTCGCTGGCGCGGCACCGGCTCAACCTGGCGAACATCCTCGACGAGTGCGCCAGCCGGGGCATCTCCCCCTTCGTCGTGGGTCCGGCACCGGCCGCCGACCCGGAGATCGACGAGCAGCTGGCGCATGTCACCGACGCGCAGCGCGACGTCTGCGAGCGGCGAGGGGTCCCCTTCGTCGACGTCTTCGCCCCGCTGGCCGGTCACGAGCAGTGGGACTCCGACATGGCGTCGAGCCTCGACCGGGTCCACCCCGGCCAGGCGGGCTACGGCCTTATCGCGTGGCTGGTGCTCCACCACGGCTGGAGCGACTGGATCGCCTGATCCGCCCTGCCCCCTTCGCCCGCTCCCCCCTTCGCCCGCTCTCCCTTCGCCCATACCCCCGGTTCGAGGTAATTTCGACCGCCCATCCGGTCGCGAATACCTCGAATCGCGAAGGGGGTGCCGGCGAGAGCACTGGTTCGAGGTATAGCCGTCCGCCCATCCGGTCGCCGATACCTCGACCGGCGAAGGGGGGTCAGCCGCGCCACCCTCCCGCGCGGAGACCGCGGGCGACCTGGTCGAGGAAGGTGTCCTCCTCGAGCCGGAGACCAAGCACGTTGATCCGGAGCACGCGCTCGACGCCGAGGACGACCTCGTTGGCGCGGAGCGCGTCGTCGACGGCAGCCAGCCCCCACAGGTGCCCCGCCCCGTCGATCTCCACGACGAGGTCGTACTCCTCGAAGGCCACGTCGAGATACGCCCGCCCGCCCGGCAGCTCGCGGACGGCCTGCCGGCTCGGCTCCGGCAGCCCTCGCCGGCGGCACGCCCCGGCGAAGTCGAGCTCGCCCAGCGACTCCGCCCCGCACGCGATGTCACGCACCAGCTGGCGGACGACGGCACGCCGCGTCCGACCCCGGACGACGCGCTGGGCCTCGAGGAGCTGCTCACCGGTCGCGAGCCGCTGCTGGACGGTCATCGCGAGGATCGTCCCGGCGCTCCGGTCGCTCACCGCCCAGTGCGCAGCGCGGATCGCGGCCACCGCGGGTCGGGTCCGGGGCAGCCCCGCACCAGCAACCTCGCCGTCGACCCGCCGGATCACCTTGTGCACCCTGACTCCGGAGGTCTGCGCGTAGTCGTGGCGGTGGAGCAGCGAGACATGGACCTGCTCGTCGCTCCAACCCTTGAGCCCCGCGGCCTGGAGTGCGGAGACCCCGTCGACGAGGGCGACCCCTTCGCCGATCTCCCAGATCGCGCGCCAACGGGCTGCGAAGGGCGTCAGCGGCGCGTCCCGGACCCCGACGGTCTGGCGGCCGTGGAGCACCCATCGGGCCGCCCCGACCTGCCGGGCCGTCTGCTGCCGACTCACCCCCATGCCGCGGAGCAGGCGTCGACTCAGCACGTGGTCGTAGGCCTCGGCCGCGGCCATGACTCGTCGATGGCGCTCGAGCGGGGTCTCCTTGGCCGGCATGGGTCGAGAGTCGTCGGGAGCGGCGCGCTCCGCCGTCAGGCGAGGGGGCCTGTGGACGAAGGGGTGACCCGGCGCGGGGGTGTGGATGCCGGCCCCGCCGGTTCGAGGTATCAGCGACCGTGCAGGCGGTCGCCTTTACCTCGAACGGGCAGATGGGGGTGGTCGGCGAGACGGGGTGGTCAGGGCGAAGGGGTGATCAGCAGATGGGGGGCGTCCGGGCGAAGGGGGATCAGAGGCGGTGGAGATACTCGCGCAGGGCGTCCCACTGGTCCCGGGGCTCGAAGCCGGTCGCGGCGAGCTTGTCGAGCGGCAGCAGGCTGTGCGTCGGGCGGGGGCTGATCGTCTTGCCCGCGGCGTACTCGGCGGTGCTCACCCCCTTGACGTCACCCGCCTCACGCCCCCGCGCCACGAAGACCTCCCGCGCGATGTCCGCCCAGGTGGCCTGCTCCCCCGCGTTCGTGCAGTTGTAGACGCCGAAGGGGGCCTCGGTGCGCAGCAGGTGGAGGGTCGCGGCGGCAAGGTCCTCGGCGAAGGTCAGTCGGCCGTGCTGGTCGTCGACGACGCTGGGGCTCACCCCGTCGTCGGCGAGACGCGCCATGGTCCGCACGAAGTTGCCCCCGTCACCGATGACCCAGCTCGTCCGCAGCACGTAGTGCCGGGGCGCCACCGTGGCGGCGAGCTCGCCGGCGGCTTTGCTCTGCCCGTAGACCCCGAGAGGAGCGAGCGGCTCGTCCTCGACGTGCTCGTGCTCCGAGCCGTCGAACACGTAGTCGGTCGAGTAGTGGACGAGGGTGAGCCGGTGCTCGACGGCGATCCGGGCCAGCGCCGCGACGGCGGTGGCGTTTACCGCCCAGGCCGTGGCGCGCCCCTCAGTGGTTTCTGCGGCGTCGACGGCGGTCATCGCGCCGGCGTTGATGACGACGTCGTGCTGCGACCAGTCGTAGTCGGCGAGGGCCTGCGGGTCGGCGAGGTCGAGGTCGGCCGAGCCGAGCGCGACGGCGTCGGGCAGCAGCGTCTGGAGGGCCCGTCCGACCTGCCCGCCGGCGCCGAGGATCACCGGCGGCCGCGGGGCGAAGGGGGTGACCTCCGCCAGCCTCGGGTTGGCCTGGTCCTTGGCCGAGATCTCTGCCTCGGCGAGCGGGATCGGCCAGTCGATCGCGGCGCTCTCGTCGTCGAGGGCGAGCGCCGGGTAGGTCCGGCCGTGCACGTAGTGCGCGTTGACGAGGTAGGTGTAGGCGGTGCCGTCCTCGAGCGCCTGGTAGCTGTTGCCGACACCGCGCGGCACGAAGACGGCGACGGACTCGTCGACCTCGACGGTGAAGGTCGCGCCGAAGCTCTCCCCCTCGCGCAGGTCGACCCAGGCGCCGAAGACCCGCCCGGTCGCGACGGAGACGTACTTGTCCCACGGCTCGGCGTGGATGCCGCGGGTGGCCCCGCGGGAGGCGTTGAAGGAGATGTTGTGCTGCACCGGGCCGAAGTCGGGCAGGCCGAGCGCGGTCATCTTCTCCCGCTGCCAGTCCTCCTTGAACCAGCCACGGGAGTCGCCGTGCACGGGCAGCCGGACGACGAGCAGGCCGGGGATCGCGGTGCGCTCGACGCTGAGCTCGGCCATCACTGCCCCTGCGCCGCGTACTTGGCCTCGACGGCGTCCTTGTGGGGGCGCCACCAGTCCTCGTGCTCGCGGTACCAGGCGATGGTGCGCTCGAGCCCGGACTCGAAGTCGCCGTAGGTGGGCCGCCAGCCGAGCTCGGTGCGCAGCTTCGTCGAGTCGATGGCGTAGCGCAGATCGTGGCCGGCGCGGTCGGTGACGTGGTCGAAGGCGTCGGCCGGCTGACCCATCTGCGTCAGGATGAGCTGGACGACCTCGAGGTTGTTCTTCTCCCCGTCGGCGCCGATGAGGTAGGTCTGGCCGATCTCCCCCTTCGTCAGGATCGTCCAGACCGCCGAGGAGTGGTCGTCTGCGTGGATCCAGTCGCGCACGTTCTCCCCCGACCCGTAGAGGCGGGGGCGGACGCCGTCGATGACGTTGGTGATCTGGCGGGGGATGAATTTTTCGATGTGCTGCCAGGGGCCGTAGTTGTTGGAGCAGTTGCTCAGCGTGGCCTGGACGCCGAAGGAGCGGACCCATGCGCGGACGAGGTGGTCGCTGCCGGCCTTGGTCGCGGAGTAGGGGCTCGAGGGGTTGTAGGCCGTCGTCTCGGTGAAGCGCTCGGGGTCGTCGAGCTCGAGGTCGCCGTAGACCTCGTCGGTGGAGATGTGGTGCAGCCGGGTGCCGTGCCGGCGCACCGCCTCGAGGAGGGTGAAGGTGCCGACGATGTTGGTCTGGACGAAGGGGGTGGGGTCGGCCAGGGAGTTGTCGTTGTGCGACGG
>JBHWMJ010000331.1:0-7937 GCA_043423105.1 Marihabitans sp. | reverse complement strand
GTTGTGCGCCGCTGTGGCCCGGCTCGGCTCGCGAGGGCTGCCGGCCTGGGTGCTCGGTGAGGTCTTCGAGCGAGAGGGCGCACCGGTGGACGAGGGTGCGGAGGTCGTCCAGGGCGCGAAGGGCGTCGACGGGGGATCGGAACAGGTCGTCGGCGAGCACACCTGATGCTCCGGGTGCTCGTGGCCGACGCCGACCCGACATCACGGTCGGGCTGGGCGGGCCTGCTCGACGCCGAGAAGGACTTGCGGGTCAAGGGAGCCGGCACCCGCGAGCGGCTCTACGAGCGCGCGGCATCGGCCGACGTGGTCGTCCTCGTCACGGGAGGGTCGCGTCCGGGCGATGTCGCGGAGATCATCGCCGCGGTGGACGATCTCGGGACCCCGGTCGTCGCGCTGACGCCCGCGTCCGACCCGGACCTCGTCGCCGAGGCCATCGCCTTCGGCGCCACAGGGGCCATGGTGGCCGACGCATCCCCCGCCCAGGTGGTGGCTGCGGTACGGGCCGCCGCCGAGGGGCGACGGGTCGAGGGCGAGACGGGGACGATCCCGGTGACGGGGCCGCTCGTCCAGACGATGGCTCACGAAGCCAGCCCGCTGACCAGCAAGGAGATCGAGATCCTCGCCCTGGCAGAGCAGGGGCTGAGCACGCAGGAGATCGCCGGGCGCCTCTACGTCAGCGCCTCGACGGTGAAGTCACACCTGTCGCACGCCTTCGGGAGGCTGGGGGTCAGGCACCGTGCCGCAGCCGTGGCGGAGGCACGCCGTCGCGGGCTGCTCGGCTGAGCAGCCCGCACACATCACCGCTCTCGCGAGCCCCAGGAGTCGTAGTCGTCGTCCTCGTCCCAGCTGCGGTCGTCGCTCCCGGACCGCTGCTGGTTGTCGGAGTTGCCGTGGAGTTCCCGCTCAAGCGCTCGGAGATCGGTGTCCGGCGAGTAGTACTTCAGCTCGCGGGCGACCTTCGTCTGCTTGGCCTTCGCTCGGCCGCGCCCCATGGCGTGACCCCCTCATACGTAGTGCGGGACGGCCCGATCATCGGTGAGCAGGTCACTGACGGTGGGGCGGTCCCGGATCTGTGGTGTGTGTCGTGGGGCCCACCGTACCTCAGGTCCAGGGGCAATTGCTCCTCGGCCCGGCTCGTTCACCCCTGGGGGCCGATGCCGGGCGGCCACCGGGTGACGCGCACCCTACGATCATGCCCATGCCCAGCGCCCTCGTCGTCACCGTGGTGCACCACCCGGACGACTCGCGCATCCGCGGTCGTCAGATCCTGGCTCTGCTCGACGCCGGCTGGCAGGTCACCTACGCCGCCCCCTTCAGCGCCCACGAGGTTGAGCCCGCCCCTGCACCGGGACTCACCACGGTCGAGCTGCCCCGAGCCGGCGGCCGTCGTCGGCTTCGGGCGGCCAGGGCCGCCCGATCTCTGGTCCGGAGACTCGCCGACGACCACGACCTCGTTCTCGTGCACGACCCGGAGCTTGTCGTCGCACTGGCGGGCCTGCATCTGCCCGTGCTTGTGTGGGACGTCCACGAGGACCCGGCGGCGGCGCTCGCGGTCAAGGAGTGGATGCCGGCCGCCCTGCGCGGGGTAGCGGCGTCCGCGTGGCGGCGCGCGGAGCGCGTCGTCGAGCGCCACCACCCATTGCTCCTCGCCGAGCATGCGTACCAGGGCCGGTTCCGTCGGGTGCACCCCGTGGTGCCGAACACCACCGTCGTCCCGCCCCGCCCGGTCCCAGCCGACCTGGAGCATCCCAGAGTGGTCTACCTGGGGAACCTCACGGCGGCCCGGGGCGGAGCGACCCTGGTGGAGGCTGCCAGGCTCGTCCACGCGGCGTCCGGCGGGCTGATGACGACCGACGTCGTCGGGCCCGCTCGCGACGGCATCACCCGCACCCTGCTGGAGCAGGCGGTGGCCGACGGGGTGCTCCGGTGGCACGGGTTCACCCCCGCGGCGCAGGCCCTGTCGCTGCTCGACGGGGCGGTCGCGGGCCTCTCGCTGCTCCAGGACCTCCCCAACTACCGCGCGAGCATGCCCACGAAGGTCGTCGAGTACCTCGCCCATGGGGTCCCCGTGGTCACCACGCCCCTGCCCCTGGCCGTCGAGGTCGTCCAGGCGTGCGAGGGCGGGGTCGTCGTCCCCTTCGACGACGCCTCGGCGGCGGCCGACGCGGTCCTGGCGCTGTGGCGCGACCCCGAGCGGGCGGCTGAGATGGGACGACGGGGGCACGCCCTTGCCCTCGGCCGGTACGACTGGGGGGCCGGTGCTGCGGACTTCGTCGCCGTCCTCGAGCAGCTTCTGATCACTGGGGTGCGCCCTGGTCAGGGGGCGACGTAGCGGCCGAGCTCCTCGAGGGCCTTGGGTGAGATCGACCGGGTGCCGCCCACCACGGTGATCCCCATCGGGGCGATGTCCGTGAGCGCCTTGCCCACGGCTTCCGGGACCCGGTCCGGACGGACGAGGATGACGTGGCTCCCGCTGACGTCCGAGGCCGCGCATGCACTGAGCGCCTCGACGCCGCTGCGGTCGCCGGCGACGATCACGGTGTCTCGCCGGTCAGCCGCCAGCGCGGCCTCGGCGGTCATCGACATCGGGCCGGTCGCGCCGTGCCACTCAGGGATGGCTGCCGCCACCCCGGCGAGCCAGCGGACGGTCTCACTCGGCCAGTCCTCCTCGACCCCCGACATGACGATGCTGCTCGGCGCCAGGTCCCGGAGGACGTCGCCGAGCTCGTCGGAGATCCCGTCGACCGCGACGAGCGCCTGCCCGCGCGCCGAGGCCACGGCCGCCATCGCACCCGACCGGGCGTCGTGGGGCCGAGCAGTGACGTGCACGGTCGTCGGGTCATCCGGTGGGAAGGCAGTCAGGAGCGCGGCCGAGGTCCGGGCGATGTCGTCGTCTCCGATCCGCTCGACCCTCGCCTCGACCTTGCCCTCAATGGTGGACATCGTCGACTCGTTGACCTGCTCGGGCCCGCCGACGACGACGACGCGGCTCGGCTGGAGACGGGTGAGCTGGTCGAGCTGGATTGGGGGCGTGGAACCGGGCTTGGTCCAGATGAGGGGCCATCCGAGCCGTGCGGCCACGGGCGCCGCGACCCTGGCATGCGCCATCTCGTGGGTGCTCACGACGAATGCTCCGTCGATGCCCGGCGTCGGCCAGACCTGGGCGGTGAGCTCGGCGGATGCGCGGAGGCGGTCACCCTGACCGCCGTGACGTACCACCCCAGGCACGTTGCTGTCGGCCGGTGAGGACTTCTTGCGCGGCTGCGTGGCCTCGTAGGCGGCGACGACCTCCTCGGCGGGCCCGTCCATGATGAGCTCACCCTTGTCCATCCACAGCGCACGCTGGCACACCTGGCGGATGGTCGAGTTCGAGTGAGACACGAGGAAGACGGTGCCGGCCGACTCCCGGATCTCGGCGATGCGAGCGCTGCTCTTGGCCCGAAATGCTGCATCCCCGGTGGCCAGGGCCTCGTCGATCATCAGCACGTCCGGCTGCGCCGCGGTGCTGATCGCGAAACGCAGGCGGGCCCCCATCCCCGACGAGTACGTCGACATGGGCAGGTAGACCGCGTCCCCGATACCCGAGAAGTCGACGATCTCGTCGAAGCGCTCCCGGATCTCCGCGGTGGACAGGCCGAGGGCCTGCCCGCCGATGTAGATGTTGCGTTCGCCGGTCAGCTTAGGCATGAGCACGGCGTTGACGCCCAGCAGGCTGGGGTGCCCGTCCACCCACACCCGGCCGTTCGTGGGTGGGATGAGCCCCGCGACGGCGCGGAGCAGTGTGGACTTGCCGGAGCCGTTGCGGCCGATGATGCCGATGGACTCCCCGTGCCGGGCGACGAAGCTCACGTCCTTGACGGCATGGATCTGGTGCATCTGGGCCTTTGCCCGGCCCTGGCGCAGCAGACGGGTGAGCCCTCCTCGCTCGCCGTCCTCCTCCGTGCGACCGCGGTGCTGCCCGCCCATGACCCGGTAGACGACGTCAAGGTGCGAGACGATCACCGTCGGGGTCGGCTCGGCTCGCGAGGTGAGGTCGTCAGCCACGGCCGTACTTCGCCTCGTCGACCCAGAAGAAGATCATGCCGACGACCGGCAGCACGACAGCCCACGCGACAGCGGTCGCCCACTCGGCCGGAGTGGCGTCGTACGTCTGCATGAGGCAGTCGCGGGTGATATTGAGGGTGACCGCGAGGGGCTGGTAGGTCATGACGTCGCCGAGCACGCCCTGCAGCTTGTCGTGGATGACGAAGAAGACGCCGGAGACGTACCGCATGATCCGGAGGACGACCGGGATGAGGTTGTTCATGTCCGGGCTGATGTTGACGAGCCGGGCCCCGATGAGGGCCAGGCCGATGAGCGTGAGCAGCTGCAGCCCCACCGTCGCCGGGAGGAGCAGCCACTCCACGGTCGGCCACTCCTGAGTAGCAAGCATGAGGATCATCAGGACGCCGAGCGCCGGCAGGAGCCGGAGCACCTCAGTGACGGCTACGGACAGGGGCAGCAGGGCCCGGGGGAAGTGCAGGGCGCGCACCAGGCCGGTGCCGCCGCTGATGGACCGCGAGCCGGCCTGGACGACGTTGCTCGTGAACTGGTACATGACGATCCCGATCGACAGGAAGCCGATGTAGTTCGCGATGCTGTTGTTCTGCCGGAGCAGGACGCCGAAGACGAAGAAGTAGCTGGCAACGAGCAGCATGGGGTTGAGGAGAGACCACAGGCTCCCGAGGCGGTTCGCCGTGTGCGTCGCGTCGCTCTGCGCGCGGGAGAGCGTCCACAGGAAGCTCCGACGGGCCCACAGCTCGCGCAGGTACCCCCCCAGCGGCGGACGCTCTCCGAGCGGCCTGAGCCCGTGCTTCTCGGCCAGGGCGACGGCCTCGTCCAGCGTCAACGCCGGCCCGGGGGCCGTACGTGCTGGAGGCTGAGTCACAGACGCTCGACCCGGTCTCCGTCGCGGGCGACGCCCCGGGTGTCGAAGAAGCGCCGGGTCTTCCCGGCAAGGGCGTCGACGTCGTACTCCTTGTGGTTCTGGACGAGGATCGTCAGGTCCGCGGCCGCCAACGCCGTGTCGAGGTCGTCGACCTTGGTCGCATCGGGGACGCCGCGCCACGTCTCGACCTTCGCGTCGTGGTAGTGCACCGTGGCGCCCTTGGCGATGAGCTGCTGGGCCAGCGGGACGGCCGGCGACTCGCGCTGGTCGGCGATGTCCGGCTTGTAGGTCACGCCGAGGAGCAGCACGGTCGAGCCGCGGAGGGACTTGCTGTCCTCGTTGAGGATGTTCTGGGCCCGCTGGACGACGTAGGCCGGCATCGTCGCGTTGATCTCCTGGGCGAGCTCGACGAACCGGAAGGGGTAGCCGAGCTTGGCGCGGACGTTGTAGGAGAGGTAGTTCGGGTCGATCGGGATGCAGTGCCCGCCGACACCCGGGCCGGGATAGAAGGCCTGGAAGCCGAAGGGCTTGGTCTTGGCGGCGGCGATGACGTCCCAGAGGTCGATGCCAAGGTCGTGGCAGAAGCGGGCCATCTCGTTGACGAGGGCGATGTTGATGTGCCGGTAGGTGTTCTCGAGCAGCTTGGCCGTCTCGGCCTCACGGGTGCCCTTGGTGCGCACGACGGTGTCGACGAACTGGCCGTAGAAGGCGGCCGCGGCGTCTCCGCAGGCAGGGGTGTGCCCGCCGACGACCTTGGGGGTGTTCTTCGCGCCGAACTTCTCGTTGCCCGGGTCGATGCGCTCGGGGGAGAACGCGAGGTGGAAATCCTCTCCCGCGGTGAGGCCGCCCTCCTCGAGGACGGGTCGAACGACCTCGTCGGTCGTGCCCGGGTAAGTGGTCGACTCGAGGATCACGGTCTGCCCGGCGGTGAGGTGCTCGGCGATCGTGGCGACGGCCGCGTTGATCGGCCCGAGGTCAGGGCCGCCGTCCTCCGCCAGCGGGGTGGGCACGCAGATGACGATCGTTGTGACCTCGGTCAGGCCGGAGGCGTCGGTGGTCGCGGTGAAGCCGGCCTCGCGCATCTCGGCGATGTCGTCGTCGGACAGGTCGTCCACGTGCGAACGGCCCGAGTTGAGCCCGTCCACCACTCGCTGGCTGACGTCGTAACCGAGGACCTTCAGCCCGACCTTCGACGCCTCCTGAGCCAACGGCAGACCTACATACCCCAGTCCGATGATGGCGGTGTCGAAAGCCATGTGTGTCCCTTCACGATGTGGTCGAAGAGCCGGGCGATCTGCCGCGGTTCGCCGGGGCGATGCTACAAGAACGAGGCCGCCGGCCGCGCACGCCTCGCCACGGTGGTCAGACGTCGACGTGCTCGCGTGGGTCGCCGTAGAAGGCCAGCCGACCGGTCTCGGTGAGGAACACCCCGTCCGGGACGGTCCAGGTGTGGCTGTGCCGGTCGGTCCCGCGCACGGAGACGAAGTTGTAGCGGTCTCCGCTGTAGATGCCGATGCCCGCGGCCTTGGCGCGGTCGAGGATGTCGGAGTCGACGCGCCTTGGTAGGTCGCCGAAGGACAGCTCGCGGATGACGTCTCCCTCGAAGAGCATCGCCCCGCCCTGGACGCGGTCGGTGAAGCGGTGCTCGTGCTGCGGGAACCGCAGGACGACGGCGCGGGAGCCCGTCAGCCACACGTAGTGGCACCACTTGCCGACGATCCCTGCCCCCGAGTATGCGAAGGAGTCGACGAGGTCCGCCAGGAACTGCGGGCCATAGTAGTTGTCGTCGTCCATCTTGGCGACGTAGCGCCCTGACGCCGCCTCGACGCCGAGGTTCATGATCGCACCGAGGGTGAGGCTTCGGTCCGCTTCGACGAGGACGAGGTTGCGCACGCCGGCCTCCTCGGCGCGGCGGCGCAGCTCCTCAGCCGGCAGGGTGAAGCCGTGCAGCACGAGGACGAGCTCGACGTCGACGTCCTCCTGCCGGCCGAGGTTGGCGAGCGTGTTGTCGATCTCGTGCGCCCGCGACGTCGGGACGACCGCGCTGACCGTGCGGTCGAGGGGCGGCACGGTCAGACCGAGCTGGTCGGCGAGCGAGCGCACCCGGTGGGTCGCGGTGCTGCCGCGCATCACCGCGCGCAGGAGACGGTGACCGTCGCGGGCGAAGAGCTCGTCCTGATGGATGCGGGCGCCAAGCTCGGTGCGCAGGACGAACTCGTCCGGGGCGCGGACGATCGCCTCGGCGATCTCAGGCGCCACGCCACGGCTGAGCGATCCCAGCCCCACGAGCGGGGTCCCGTGCATCGCCGCCGCTGTCGTCGTCCAGGGTGCGGAGCTCGACGTGGCCGAGAGGTCGAGGACGGTGCGCACTCGCCCGAGGGAGCCTCCGACCTCGCTCCAGTGGCCCACGGCCTCGATCCGGTCGGGGAGGCCGGAGGGCAGGGTGAAGGCGCGGTCGCGGTCGTCGGCCGCCACCATGAGCACCTTCTGCCGTCCGAGCTTCTTGAGCGTCGTGGCGATGGACTCGGCGTCGTCCACGGGGATGGTGGCGTCGGCCTCCAGCAGGACCCCGACCTGGCCGGCACGTCGTTGGTCGCTCGGCGTGGTCTGCGCCGGTCCCTGCGTCATCGGCTGGGCGAAGGGGTAGACCTCCTCCACCTCGACGCCCGCCTCCTGGAGCGCCGCAGTGGCGTCACTGTCGGTGGACATGATGATCCGGGCGTGTCGTGCCCAGTCCGGCAGGGTGCAGACCGAGGTGACGAGGACGACGAGAGGGACGCCAGCGTCAGATGCCTGGTTGACGAGCTGCTCCACGGCCGGTCCGCCCCAGCCCGGCACCCCGTGAGTCGTCATCTCGACGAGGAGGAGGTCGGTGTCCGCGGCGACCTGGCCGCCGCGGCGCGGCCGCTCCTGGTGCCAGGCCGGGTCGAGCAGGTCGGTCAGCCGGTCCGAGGCCACCACGGCGGCGTAGAGGGGGGTCGCGGGGGTGCCGGACCAGACGGCCTCGGCA
>JBHWMJ010000287.1:0-6561 GCA_043423105.1 Marihabitans sp. | reverse complement strand
CTGTTGTTGCTGCGGGAGCCGCACGGGCAGCCCGCGCCGGCGCTGGTTCGAGCGACGCGGTGCGGACCGCCCTGTGGGCCGCGGTCGTGGGCGTCTTCGTGCCGGTCGTGGCGCTCCTCGTCGTCGTGCTCGGGGTCGTGCTCCTGCTCGTCGGCGGCCCGGGTCGCCGAGGTCGAGGGATCGCCCTAGCCTCCGTGCCGCTGCTGCTCGCCGGCCCCTGGCTGCTCACCCTGCGTGCGGAGCCCCTGCGACTCCTCGCCGGCTGGGGGGCAACCTCGATCGGTCCGAGCCCTGACGGGTGGCGCCTGGCGGCGACGGCGCCGGGTGGACCCGGAGAGATCCCGCTGTGGTGGTACCTGCCGGTGCTCCTGCTCGCCCTCCTCGGGTTGCTCGTCGGACGGTCGCGCCCCGTCGTCGTCGCGGCCCTCGTCGCCGTGCTCGGCGCCGCGGCGGCCGTCGCCGCCCCCTTCGTCGTCCTCGGCGAGGTCCCGGACGGTCTCGAGGGTGCGGGCCTGGACATCCACCCCTGGCCCGGGACCGGTGGCCTGCTCGTCGCGCTCGGGCTCCTCGCGCTCGCCGGCCTGGGGATCGCCGGCCTGCCACGGGCCGATGGCCGGCTCCGCAGGGCTGCCGCAGCAATCCCCGTGCTCGCCCTCGCGGTTGGCGTCGTGGCCAGCACGGTCCTGGTGGCACAGGAGAGCTTCGGCGACCGTCTGACGACCTGGCGCGAGGACCGTCCCCAGATCGCCGTCGAGAACGCCGAGGGGCGGCTCGCGACCCGCACGCTCGTCCTGTCCCGCTCGCAGGGCCGCGTCCTCAGCCGCGTCGTCGGCCGTGAGGCCCCCGCACTCGTCCGTGACCTGCCGCGCCCGCGCGGTGACGAGAGTGTCGGGCGGGAGGTGGCTGCCCTGCTCGGCACGGGACCCACCGGTCGAACCCCTGTCGACATGGCGCTGGGCGCGTGGGGGATCGGCTACGTGACGATGCACGACCCGACGACCGAGGACGAGGTGGCGATCGAGGCCACACCAGGTCTGAGGCGTATGACGGAGGCGGGGAGGACGACCACCTGGTCCGTCCGGCCCGCGGCGACCGGTGGCCGGACGCCCTCCCGGGCCCGGTTCGTCGACGCCGACGGCTCCACGATGCTCGAGGGCCTGCTGGACCACAGCGCGAGCGGACGCCCGCACCCGGTGACCGGTGAGGGACGCGTCGTCGTCGGGGAGTCCGTCGGGTGGACCGAGCACGCCGTCGTGCTCGGTGACGGCTCGCCCCTGGTCCTCGACACCCGGAGCGCGACGCCGACCTATGCCGTACCTGAGGGGGTCTCCGAGGTGACCATCGACGTCGAGACCGGCCACCCCGTCTGGAAGTGGATCATGCTCGCCGCGCTCGTCGTGGCGCTCTACCTCGCTCTGCCGACCGAGCGTCGAGACCCGGAGGGGGAGCGGTGAGGGCGGCGGCAGGACGGGCCGCGCTCGCCATCGCCGCCGCGGCGGCGATCGTCGTCGCCGGCCAGCTCGTCGAGCGCCCGGCCGACGAGCGGTCCGGCACCCCCGCGGCGTCGGTCGAGCCGGTCGCCGTCACCGAGTCGGATCTCGTCTGCCCCGGGGCGCCGCTGGCCGGGCTCGAAGGGGTCAAGGACATCCGGGTGGCGTCGGACGTCGCCGGCCAGGCACCCCCGCCCGAGCGGGTCGGAGTGCCTCCGGTCACCGGGCAGACCGGTGCGGGTGAGCTCGCGGTACGCACTCCGGGGGACAGCGCCATGACGGCAGAGCCGGGTGAGCGCCGGGTCGCGGCCCGGGGCGATCTCGGCGACGGGGCACTGGTCGTCGGCGAAGGGGAGAGGGCCGCCGGTCTCGTCGCGGCGCAGCAGACCCACCTCAGCGCCGAGGGCGCCGTCGGCGGGTCCGTCGCCCCGTGCACCACCGCCCGCGCAGACCAGTGGGTCGTCGCCGGGGGCGCCGGCGCCGGGCGTCAGGAACGGCTCGTCCTCGTCAACCCCGGTGAGAACCCGGTGTCGGTCGACCTCACCTCCTTCGCCCCGACGGGCTCCTCCCGACCGACCGCCGGTCAGGGAGTCGTCGTCGCGCCGCGCTCGCGGACCGTCCTGCTCCTCGACGGGGTCACCGGCGGCCGGTTCGCCCAGGTGCTGCGGGTCAACGCCACCGGCGGCCCGATCGGGGTCTGGGTGGTCGACCACTGGGTGAGCGGGCTGACCCCGCGGGGTCTCGAGATCGTCCCGGCGACGACTGCGCCGGCCCGGCGCCAGGTCCTCGGTGCGGTGCCCACGGCAGACAAGGTCAGGGTCGTCCTGGGCGCACCCGGCTCGCGCGACGCGATCGTCACGGTCCGGGCCATCGACGACGAACGCGGTCACGCCGTCGGGGTCGTCACCGTCCCTGCCGGTGGGACCGCGGCCATCGAGGTCCCGGACGAGGACGGCATGGCGGCGCTCTCGGTCGAGGCCGACGAGCCAGTGGTCGCGGCCGCCGAGATCATCGACCTGCCCGACGGCGGCGGCACGGGCGAGGTTGCCTGGAGCGTCGCCACACCGCCGGTCGACGACCTCGCAGGGGCGGCGGTCCCCGCCGCCGCGGACGGCCTCGAACGGCGCCTCGAGATCTCCGCCCCGTGGGGGCGCAGCGAGGTCGAGGTCCTCACGGTCACTGCTGGACGCACCCGGGTGGAGCCGATGACGCTCGATCGCGACCGAAGTGCGGTCGTCGGGCTCGGCGACGCCGAGGCCGTCTGGGTCCGGCGGGTCTCCGGCGAGGCGCCCCATGCCTCGATGCTCACGAGCGGCCGCGCAGGCGGCGCGGACGTGCTCAGCGTCACCCCGCTCTTGCGGGCCAGGACGAGCGACCCGAGCCTCGACGTCGTCCCCCTGCCCTGACGCCGGATCTGGAGGCTCAGGACAGCCCAGGGTCGATGTCCTCGACGTCGACGCCGAGGAGCTCGGCCACCTGCCGGGCCACGACCATGCCGACGACGGACGGGAGGTCGCCCTCGCGGGTGGCGAGGGTCTCGACGGGACGGCGGTAGATGACGATGCGCGGCGGCCTCGGGCCCTCCGACGGGAAGACACGGGCGAGGGCCGGTCCCTCCTCCCACGGGGCCGGGTCGGCCGCGGGGACGTCGTCGACGACGAGCTCGACGCGGGTGCCGCGTCGCTCGAGGACGGGCTGGTAGCGCTTCGCGCAGTCGAGCACGAGCTCGTCGAAGGTCTCGGCGCGGCTCACCATGGCAGGCACGCGGGGCCACGCGAGCGGGCCGCGCCTGCCCCGGCCCCGTCGGTCTCGTCCGCTCACCACAGGTGTCAGCGTAGGTGCTCGGCGCGGCTCCCCGGGCTGGTGCTGTCGTGCCCTACATTGTCGGGCGTGAGTGTGTCTCGGATGTGTTCCCGTGCCGGCTGCCCGCACCCGGCGGCGGCCACGCTCACCTACGTCTACTCGGACTCGACGGTCGTGCTGGGGCCGCTGGCGACCTACGCAGAGCCGCACGCCTACGACTTGTGCGCCGAGCACGCCGGGCGGCTCACCGCACCCCGTGGGTGGGAGGTCGTCCGGCTCGACACGGGTGCACCACCTCCCGAGTCCCACGACGACCTCGTCGCCCTTGCCGAGGTGGTCCGTCGGCGACCGACGCAGCCGGCCCCCGCGTCGAGCCCGGCGGCGGCAGCGCTCCCCCGGTCCGTCGAGGTCGCGAGCAACGCCCGCGAGACCGGTCGACGCGGACACCTCCGGGTCCTGCGTGACGAATCCTGAGGTCGGCGGGGAGGCTCTCCCGACGGCGACTAGTCTGACCTCGTGACTACCGACCTGGCTGCCTTCGTCAAGGCGTACGACGTCCGTGGCACCGTGCCCGACCAGCTCAACGTCGACGTGGTCTGGGCTCTCGGGGCGGCCTTCGCCGAGGTCATCGCCGAGGCCGAGGGCGCCGAGGCTGTCGTGGTGGGGCACGACATGCGTCCCTCCTCGCCCGAGCTCGTCCAGGCTCTCTCGTCGGGGATCACCGCCCGGGGGATCGACGTCATCACCATCGGGCTCGCGAGCACCGACGGCCTCTATTACGCGAGCGGGGCGCTCGACCTCCCCGGCGCGATGTTCACGGCCAGTCACAACCCGGCGCAGTACAACGGCATCAAGCTGTGCCGCGCGGGTGCCCGCCCCGTCGGGCAGGACTCCGGCCTCGCCCAGATCCGCGAGATGGCGCAGCGGCACCTGGACGTGGGGCGGTCCGGCTTCGACCGGGACCCTGGCAGCCTCACCGAGCGCGACCTGCTCGCCGACTACGCCGGCTTCCTCCGCGGGCTCGTCGACCTGTCGGACGCGCGCCCGCTCAGGGTTGTCGTCGACGCGGCGAACGGCATGGGTGGCCTCACCGTGCCGGCCGTCCTCGGGACCCGCGCCGGGTTGCCGGCCCTGCCCCTGGAGATCGAGGAGATGTACTTCGAGCTCGACGGGACCTTCCCCAACCACGAGGCGAACCCGCTCGACCCGAAGAACCTCGTCGACCTCCAGGCCGCCGTGCGTCAGCACGGGGCGGACATCGGCATCGCCTTCGACGGGGATGCCGATCGCTGCTTCGTCGTCGACGAGCGAGGCGAGCCGGTGAGCCCGAGCGCCATCACCGCGATGATCGCGACCCGCGAGGTCGCCCGGGAGGTCGCCGCCGGACGGGCCGCCGCCGACGTCAACATCGTCCACAACGCCATCACCTCGGCCGCGGTCCCCGAGATCATCGCCGAGCAGGGCGCCCGCCCTGTCCGCACCCGGGTCGGCCACTCGTTCGTCAAGGCCGTCATGAGCGAGCACGGCGCGGTCTTCGGCGGGGAGCACAGCGCCCACTACTACTTCCGCGACTTCTGGTTCGCCGACACCGGCATGCTCGCCGCGATGCACGTGCTCGCTGCCCTCGGTGAGAGCGAGCGTCCGCTGAGCGAGGTCATGGCCCCCTTCGACCGGTACCCGGCCTCGGGGGAGATCAACTCCACCGTCGACGACGCCGTCGCGGTGACCGAGCGCGTCCGGGCCTGGGCCGTGGAGCGCACCCCAGGTGTGACGATCGACGAGCTCGACGGCATGACCGTCACCCACGTCGGCGACGCCGCCGAGCCGATGTGGTGGTTCAACCTGCGACCGAGCAACACCGAGCCGCTGCTGCGGCTCAACGTCGAGGCCGCCGACGAGACCACGATGGCGCAGGTCCGCGATGAGGTCCTCGCGCAGGTCCGAGCCTGACCGCACCCGACAACACCAACGAAGGAGTCGCCATGAGCGCCCAGATCGAGCCCTGGCTGCGGGAGATCCTCCGCTGCCCTGCCTGCCGTAGCGAGCTGCGGGACGAGCAGGGCCCCGCCGGCCCCGAGCTGGTGTGCACCAGCGACGGGTGCGCGCTCGCGTACCGGATCGACGACGGGATCCCCGTCCTCCTCGTCGACGAGGCACGCCGCCCTGCCTGACCTGGCGTGAGAGAGTGCCGAGGTGCCCCACCACGACCTCGTCATCATCGGATCTGGATCAGGGAACTCCCTCGTCACTCCTGACCTCGAGCACCTGGACATCGCGATTGTCGAGGGGGGCGACTGGTTCGGTGGGACGTGCCTCAACGTCGGCTGCATCCCGACGAAGATGTTCGTCGTCCCGGCCGACCGGGCCCACGATGCCGCGCACAACGACCGCCTCGGGATCGAGACGCGGTTCGAGGGTGCCGACTGGCCGGCGATCCGAGACCGGGTCTTCGGCCGGATCGACCCGATCGCCGCGTCCGGCGAGTCCTACCGCCGCGACGGTGACCGCACGACGCTCTACCGGGGGCACGCCCGTTTCGTCGGGCCACGCACGCTGAGCGTCAGCCTGGCGGAGGGAGAGGTCGAGGTCACCGCCGACCGGGTCGTCATCGCCACCGGCTCGCACCCCACCGTCCCGGACGTCTTCGCGGAGAGCGATGTCACGGTGCACACGTCCGACACCGTCATGCGGCTGCCGGAGCTGCCCCGCCGCCTCCTCGTCGTGGGGGGAGGCTTCATCGCCTGCGAGATGGCGCACGTCTTCGCCGGCTACGGGTCGGCCGTGACCCTCGCGATCCGCGGCGGGCAGCTGCTCGGAGGGGAGGACGTCGTGGTCCGAGACGTCGTGACGCGCTCGCTGGGGCAGCGGTGCGACCTGCGGACCGCCGTCACCGTCACGGACCTGAGCCAGGGCGAGCACGGCATCGACGTGCGCTTCTCCGACGGCTCCGAGATCGTCGTCGACGAGGTCCTCGTGGCCACCGGTCGGGTGCCGAGCACCGAGCGCCTGGGCTGCGACGAAGGGGGCATCGCGCTGCGTCCCGACGGCCGGGTGGTCGTCGACGAGCACGGACGCACCTCGGCCGAGGGGGTCTGGGCGCTCGGCGACGTCTCGTCGCCGTACATGCTCAAGCACGTCGCGAACCACGAGGCACGGGTCGTGGCACACAACCTGGCCCACCCCGACGAGATGCAGGTCTTCAACCACCGTGCGGTGCCCTCCGCAGTCTTCACCCACCCTCAGGTGGCCTCAGTCGGCATGACGACAA
>JBHWMJ010000283.1:0-3059 GCA_043423105.1 Marihabitans sp. | reverse complement strand
CATCTCCGCCGCCTGGCGCGTGGCGAAGGAGGCTCTGGCTCGCGGCCCGGTGCTCGTCCAGGTGCCCCGTCGCGGGTACGTGCCCGCCACCCGCTGCGGGGGCTGCCGGGCACCGGCTCGCTGCCCCGAGTGCCAGGGGCCACTGACCCTGCCGGGATCCGGGGGCGCACCGGTGTGCGGGTGGTGCGCCCAGCCGGCGGTGTCCTGGTCCTGCCCGGACTGCGGGAGCCCCTCCCTCGCGGCGAGCGTCGTCGGGGCCCGTCGAACCTCGGAGGAGATCGGGCGTGCCTTCCCGACCGTCCCCGTCGTGCGCTCCGGGGCGCCGGACGTCGTCGCGACCGTGCCCGATCGGCCCGCGATCGTCGTCGCGACCCCGGGTGCCGAGCCGGTCGCGGACGGCGGCTACGCCGCAGCGCTGCTCCTCGACGCGTGGGCGCTCGTCGACCGGCCGTCGCTGCGAGCAGGGGAGGAGGCCGTGCGTCGCTGGCTCGGCGCCGCAGCGCTCGTCCGTCCCTGGTCGGACGCCGGCGAGGTGGTCCTCGCCGGGGTGCCCGAGCACTCCGTGCTGCCACCGGTCGAGGCGCTCGTGCGCTGGGACCCCGCGTGGTTCGCCGCCCGCGAGCTCGCCGAGCGCGTCGAGCTCGGCCTCCCGCCGGCGGTCTGGTCGGCCCTCGTGCTCGGGGACCGGTCTCGGCTGCGCGACGTCCGCGAGGAGCTCCTCGGGCTCGGGGCCGACGTCGTCGGTCCCGCGCCGACGACCTCAGCGACGACCTCGACGACCCGAGCCGAGCACCTCGTCGTCCGGCCGGGGACGGCCGGGGCGGAGCAGGTGCGCGGCCACCTCGCGGCGCTTCGGGCCACCGAGTCCGGGCACAAGAGCGCCGACCCGGTGCAGGTGCGGGTCGGGCCCCACGTCCTCGACCGGGGGCTGTGACCTCGGACCCGCGTGGGCGAGCACCTAGACTGCGCCGCGTGCGCGTGATCTTTGCCGGGACCCCCGAGGTGGCCATCCCCTCCCTCCGGGCTCTCGTCGACAGCCCGCACGAGGTCGTCGCCGTCCTCACCCGCCCAGACGCTCGCTCCGGCCGTGGCCGCACCCTGCTCCCCTCGCCGGTCCGTGCGGCGGCTGAGGAGCTCGGCCTGCCGGTGCTCACCCCGACGACCCTGCGCGACGAGGCCGTCCGGGCGGAGATAGCCGCGCTCGAGCCCGACGTCGTCGCCGTCGTCGCCTACGGACAGCTCGTCCCGCAGGACCTCCTCGACCTGCCCACCCACGGCTGGGTCAACCTGCACTTCTCGCTCCTGCCGGCCTGGCGCGGTGCCGCACCCGTCCAGCACGCCTTGCTCGCCGGCGACGCGGTCACCGGTGCGTCCACCTTCGTCATCGAGGCCGGCCTCGACACCGGGCCCGTCATCGGCACGATGACCGAGACCGTCCGGCCGGAGGACACCACCGGGGCGCTCCTGACCCGTCTCGCCGACGCCGGAGCCCCGCTGCTCGTCGCCAGCCTCGACGGGCTGGAGGCGAGCAGGGTCACCCCGACGCCCCAGCCCGGCGAGGGCGTGAGCCACGCGCCGAAGGTCACCGTCGACGACGCCCGGGTGCGCTGGGACCAGCCCGGCTTCGCCGTCGACCGGCGGGTCCGGGCATGCACGCCCGACCCCGGGGCCTGGACGACCTTCCGTGGTGACCGGCTGCGGCTCGGGCCCCTGAGCCGCTCGACCGACCGGTTGCCGGGCGAGCTGCCCGACCTGGCCCCCGGTGAGCTCGCCGCGGGCAAGGCGTGGGTGCTCGTCGGCGCGGCCGACGGACCGGTCCGGCTCGGTGAGGTCACCCCCGTCGGCAAGAAGCCCATGGCCGCCGCCGACTGGGCCCGAGGGGTCCGGATCGAGCCAGGGGAGCGGCTCGGCGCGATGCCGGGGGGTGACGACCGTGGCTGAGCGCGGAAACCGACCGGGCCGGCAGCACGGGCGCCCGCCGCGACGGCCTTCCCAGCGATCCCGGACCGCCCCCTCCCAGCGTTCTCGCCAGGGGGACCCCGCCCGGCTCGCCGCCTTCACCGTCCTGCGCCGCGTCGCCGACGGTGCCTACGCGAACCTCGAGCTGCCCCAGGAGCTGCGCCGGCGGCGCCTCGACGGGCGAGACGCCGCCTTCGCCACCGAGCTGACCTACGGGACGCTGCGCATGCAGGGCCTCTACGAGGCGGTCATCGCCGTGGCAGCCGACCGTCCGGTCACCCGCCTCGACGGCGGTGTGCTCGACGTCCTGCGGCTCGGCGCCCACCAGGTGCTGGGCATGCGGGTTCCGACCCATGCCGCCGTCGACGAGAGCGTCGCCCTCGCGCGTCAGGTGACCGGGGCCGGCGCAGCCGGGCTCGTCAATGCCGTGATGCGGCGCATCAGCGAGCGGTCGCTGGAGGAGTGGCAGGCCGACGTCGTCCCCGCGGAGCCGGTCACCGCCCGCCTCGCAGTCTCGACCTCCCACCCCGAGTGGGTGGTCAAGGCGCTGCGCCAGGCGCTCCTCGGCCATAGCGTGTCCACCGCCGAGACGGTCGAGACCGACCTCGAGCGGCTGCTGCACGCCCACAATGCCGCCGCGCCGGTCGCCCTCGTCGCCCGGCCGGGTCTCGCCGAGGTCGACGAGCTGCTCGGCGCGGAGGGCCTCGAGACCGCACCCGGCGACCACTCTCCCTTCGCTGCGCTGCTCGTCGGTGGTGACCCCGGCTCCCTGCCCGCCGTCCGCGAGGGCCGCGCCGCGGTCCAGGACGAGGGCAGCCAGCTCATCGCCCTCGCCCTGGCCGGTGTCGACGTCCCCGCACCGTCCGGGCGCCCCGAGCGCTGGCTCGACCTGTGCGCCGGGCCCGGGGGCAAGGCCGGCCTGCTCGCTGCGCTCGCTCTCGAGGACGGCGCCGACCTCGTCGCGAACGAGGTGAGCGAGCACCGCGCCGATCTCGTCCGAGCCACGCTGCGACCCGCGCTCGACGCCGCAGCAGCCGCCGGCCGGGTCCTCGAGGTCCGCACCGGCGACGGCCGTGACGTGGGTGCCGACGAGCCGGACA
>JBHWMJ010000273.1:0-3272 GCA_043423105.1 Marihabitans sp. | reverse complement strand
GTGGGTGAGCTCGCCGAGCCAGAGGCCGGTGCGGTACCCCTTCGTCGCGTACTCGCCGGCGCTCGTCGTGACGACGAGGATCTTCTTGGACTGCTGCTTCTTGGCCATCTCCCCAGCCTCGCACCCCGGAGCGGGCCTGCGGCGGTTGCGCACCCCCTTCGCCCGAAGGGGTGGAGGATGGGTCCTCGTGAGCACGATCGTCTTCTTCCACGCCCACCCTGACGACGAGGCCTCCGCGACCGCGGGGACCATGGTCAAGGCATCCCGCGAGGGTCACCGGGTGGTCGTCGTCTACGCGACCAACGGTGAGCACGGACAGGCCCCGGACCCGCTGCCCGACGGGGTGAGCATCGCCGAGCACCGCCGCGGCGAGGCCGAGGCCTCGGCCCGGGTCACGGGGACGGCGCGGGTGGTCTGGCTCGGCTACAGCGACTCCGGCATGGCCGGGTGGGAGCAGAACGCGCACGAGGAGTCCTTCCACTCCGCCGACCTCGACGAGGCGGCCCACCGGCTCGCGGACGTCCTCGACGAGGAGGACGCCGACGTCCTGGTCTCGTACGACTGGCACGGCGGGTACGGGCACCCCGACCACGCCCAGGTCCACCACGTCGCGAACCGTGCCCTCGAGATCGCCGCCCGTCGCCCACGCCTGCTCGAGACGTCGATGAACCGTGACTACATGCGCGGTCTCATGGCGGCGGCGCGGGAGGCGGGGGCGAGCGAGGACGAGGCCTGGGACGTCGATGCGCCGATGGGCGACGGCAACCCGATCGGCACCCCGGAGGCCGAGCTGCACCACCGGATCGACGTGCGGGACGTCATCGACGTCAAGCGCGCAGCCCTTCAGTGCCACGCGAGCCAGACGACCGACGTCGGGATGATGCTTGCGATGCCCGAGGAGCACTTCCTCCTCGGCTTCGGCTACGAGCACTACATCGAGCCGGGCCGGGCGCCCGGGATGGTGGACGGCTGGCCCTTCTGACCCCTTCGCCCCGCACCCCGCACAGGTGTTCAGGCATTGAGGTGACCTTACCTATCCCCTACGCTCACCTCGTGGGCAAGAAGGTGAAGATCGGCAAGGTCAAGGTCAAGCAGAAGTGCTGCGTGAGCAAGAAGCGCTGCAGCAGCTGCCCCATCCGCCTGCTCGCCGAGGGTCGCCTGCCCGAGGGCTACGCCGTCCACAAGCGCAAGCTCGTCACCCTTGAGATCAAGGGCAAGGCGAAGGCGAAGGCCGGCCAGGTCCGGTACCGCAAGGCCGCCTAGGCTGGGCCCATGACGAGCTCCCGCTTCGCAGACCAGCTCAACGCCCAGATCGGGGAGGAGCTCTTCGCCCACTCGCAGTACGTCGCCGTCGCCGCCCACTACGACGCGCTGACGATGCCGCAGGCCGCAGGCTTCTTCTTCCGGCAGGCGCGCGAGGAGCGCGACCACGCGATGATGATGCTCCGCTACCTGCTCGACACCGGAGCCGACATCGAGATCCCAGCGGTCGAGGCGCCCCGCTCGCAGTTCGAGGGGGTCGTGGCCCCGGTCGAGCTCGCCCTGGAGCAGGAGCGCCGGGTCACCGAGCAGGTCTACGCCCTGACCCGGACCGCCCGCGAGGACAACGACTTCGCCGCCGAGCAGTTCATGCAGTGGTTCATCAAGGAGCAGGTCGAGGAGGTCGCGACGATGCAGGACCTCCTCGCCGTCGTCGGCCGTTCGCAGGACGACCTCAACGACATCGAGACCTACGTCGAGCGTGAGCTGGGCGGCGGCGACGCCGACCCCACCGCTCCGCCGGTCGCCGACGCCTGACGCCCGTGGCCTGAGGTCGGGTCGCCGACCGTCATCCACAGGCCCGCCGGTCTCGACGAGCGGGAACCCGCAGAACGGGCGAGCCTGGGTGCATGGAGTACGCGACCTTCCGACCAGAGCCCGACCCTGGTGGCGCCACGCCCGTCCCGTTGCAGCAGCTCATGCGCGAGCAGGGGCTCGTCCACGACGACGTCTTCCCGGACCGCGCACCGGGCGTCCCGGTCCTCGACGCCGCGCTGTGCCTGGGCGTCTGCCTGGCCGCGACTCTGCTCGCGGCAGACCGTCTCGGGCTGACCTTCGCCGAGCCGCGAGTGTGGCTCGCCCTCGCCGCCGTCCTGGTGCTCGCACCGCTGGGGTACGCCCTGCTGAGCGTGCGCGGCCGCACCCTCGGTGCGTGGCTGCGCGGTACCCGTTACGTCGACCCGAGGACCCTCTCGCCGAGCCCGCGGTGGCGCATCGGGCTCGGGCTGCTCGTGACCACCCTGACCTTGCCTGCGGTAGCACTGCTGGCGATCTTTGTTGTCGCCCTCGCCGTGCTCAGCATGATGTCCGACCAGGAGGAGGACGTCGGTGCGGCGGCGCTTCTCGTGGGGGCCGCCGGCTGGTTCTTCACCAGGGCGCCCGATGGTTGGCGGGAGCAGCGGGCGCACCACAGGGAACGAGAGGACGTGATGGCCGGGGTCATCGACGCTGACGCCTCCCTCAGGGATCTCGCCGACCTGGGCGCGCGCCCGCTCGTCGTCGGGCACGAGCTGCGGGTCTGACGGTCCGGCTGCCTGTCAGGGGTAGAGGCGGCGGAAGCGTTCGAGCACGACGGGCATGTCGGGGCTGAAGCCGCCCGCGGCGTGCTCGGCGAAGAACCGCTCGTGGTCGCGGCGCCATGACGCGAGTGTCCGGTCCCCCTCGCCCTCGGCGCGGGCGTGGTCCTCGCCCACCTCGCCGAAGGGGACGACGCTCACCTCGGTCGTCACGACGAGGGCCCGGGGGTGGCCGGCGCCGTCGAGGACGATCCCGAGCGTCCCCGGCTCGGGCAGCTCTTCGCTCTCGGCGTCGTAGTCGGCACGGGCGGAGGCCGTGGCGGTCTTCGTGCCGTCGAGGACGAGCGCGAGCAGCCGGTCGGCCTGCTGCGGGGTGCCCCCGAACGCCCACGCGGGCGGGCGGAGCAGGCCGACGGGGTTCTCGCCCGTGTAGACGGGGACCCCGGCGAGGTCGGCGTGCTGGCGCGCCACCTCCCAGAAACGGTCGAGAGCCTGGTCGCGGGTCGCGTCGGTCGTCATGGCTCAGCCTCCCACGGATGCCGCCGGTGCGACCCGGACCCGACCATCCACCACGGTGAAGGTGAGGTCGGCCAGCGAGCCGACGACGAGGTCGGCGGGCAGCTCGTCCGGGGTGTGGTTCGTCGTCACGGCGACGACGGCGCACCCTGCCGCCTGGGCAGCCTCGATCCCGCTCGGCGCGTCCTCGACGACGAGATG
>JBHWMJ010000269.1:0-13555 GCA_043423105.1 Marihabitans sp. | reverse complement strand
GATCTCTCGTCGAGCAGGCCACCCGCGGCCTGCCCGTGACCGTCCACGTCGCCGACGGCCGGGACCCCGGCCTGGAACCCGGCTATGACCGGGTGCTCGTCGACGCCCCCTGCACCGGCCTCGGAGCCCTGCGGCGCCGCCCCGAGGCCCGCTGGCGTCGCGCCCCCGGCGACCTCGCAAGCCTCGGTCCGCTCCAGCGCGAGCTGCTCGCGAGCGGCCTCGACGCCCTCGCGCCGGGCGGCGTACTCGCCTACGCCACGTGCAGCCCCCACCTGTCCGAGACGACCTTCGTCGTCCGCGACGTCCTGAAGAAGCGCGACGACATCGAGCTCCTCGACACCCCGACCGCCGTCCGCTCGGCCGCCCGCAGCACCCTCCCCGGTCTCGGCGACGGCCCGAGCGCCCAGATGTGGCCGCACCTCCACGGCACCGACGGCATGTTCCTCTCCCTCCTCCGCAAGAAGGCCTGATCCCCGTGCAGATCTCCCCGAGCATCCTCTCCGCCGACTTCGCCAACCTCGAGTCCGAGCTGCAGGCGATCGCCAACGCCGACTGGGCGCACGTCGACGTCATGGACGCACACTTCGTGCCGAACCTCACCCTCGGGCTGCCCGTCGTCGAGTCGCTGCTCAAGGTCTCGCCCGTCCCCATCGACTGCCACCTCATGATCGAGGACCCGGAGCGCTGGGCGCCGCCCTACGCCGAGGCAGGCGCCCAGAGCGTCACCTTCCACGTCGAGGCGGCGAAGGACCCCGTGCGGGTGGCCCGCGACATCCGCGCCCAGGGCGCCCGGGCGAGCATGGCGATCAAGCCCGGCACCCCCTTCGCCCCGTACGAGGAGCTGCTGCCCGAGCTCGACATGGTGCTCGTCATGACCGTCGAGCCAGGGTTCGGCGGGCAGTCGTTCATGGCCGACCAGCTGCCGAAGGTCCGCGAGGTCCGCGAGGCGGTGCGGCGCCACGGCGGCGACATCTGGGTCCAGGTGGACGGCGGCGTGTCGGCCAGCACGATCGAGCAGTGCGCCGAGGCCGGCGCCGACGTCTTCGTCGCCGGGTCCGCGGTCTATGGCGCCGAGTCCGCGGCCGCGGCGGTCGACGAGCTCCGTGAGATGGCGGAGCGTCACAGCCACTGAGCGCTCAGACCGGCAGGCGGGCCGCCTCGAACATCTCGTCCGGGTAGGTCCCGTCCACCTCGTGGATCGTCACGTCGTGACCGGCGAAGGGGGACACGGGGCCGATCGGTCGTGCGGCCACGCAGATCCCGGTCTCGACGTCGAGCGCGACCTCGTACCCCTCCGGGTGGTCCGTGATGGGGCTCACCGTGCCCCCGCCCGAGCTCTCCAGCCACTCTGTGACTTCTCCCGGCAGGAGCGGGCAGCACGAGCAGCGGGGATCATAGGCCCACGTCGGGGTGACCTGCGCCCACCAGGTGCGACGCCCCCTTCGCTCGGTCTCGCGCAGGTCCGCGAGGACCGTCCCCGGCACCGGACCAACCGTCGGCCAGCCGAGACGCTCGTAGGGATCGGGGAGCAGCACCGGCGGGTCGCCGCGGACCTCGTGCCCGGTCGCAGGATCTCGTGACCAGTCACCGTCGGCGAGCTCGACCGGGTCGAGGAGCGCGATCCACAGGTAGGTCTGCCAGAAGGGGTCTTCGAGGTCGGCGGCCATACGGTCGGGGCGCACGGTGACGAGACCGTCGGCATCGAGCACCGGGGCGATCTCGTGAGCCCGGGGGAGCGGCCGCGGCGGCATCATCGCAGGCTGCTCATGATGGGCGACGTCGACCCGTCCCGCGTGCTCGACGCGCAGGTCGGTGCGATCGCGGATCCAGGCCACGGCGTCCTCGTCGTCCAGGGCGTGGTGCCACGTCAGGTGCACCGAGCGCCAGCGCCACGGCGAGCTGCGGGCCAGTGCGCGCCAGCGCCCGTGCGTGATCTCCATGGTGTTCATCGTCGCCGAGGACGCACGTCACATGCGACCGAATTGATCGGGCCCTACCACCGCGACAAGATGGCCGGGCACGTGTCTCGTGACTCGGTGAAACTCCGAACCGGCGGTATCGAGCCCGCGACCCGGCCATGGCGGTCGGTGAACTCTGGTGCGACCCCAGGGCCGACGGTCACAGTCCGGACGAGAGAGGCACGGCGGAAGGATCAGACATGTCCTCAGAGGGTCAGAACCTCTTCCAAGAGCTCATCGCCGCGCACCTCCAGGTCGGTGCGTACAAGCTGTACTGGCTCGAGTTCGTCGGCATCCTCATCGGGGTCGTCAGCGCGTGGCTCGGCATGAAGCGCTGGGTGTGGGCGTGGCCGGTCGGGATCAGCGCGAACATCATGCTCTTCGGGGTCTACCTCGGGGCGGTCTTCGGTGCCGACGAGCGGATCCCGCTCTTCGGGCAGGCGGGCCGGCAGGTCTTCTTCATCGTCACGAGCATCTACGGCTGGTGGCGGTGGACCCAGGTCAAGAAGCAGCGCGAAGGGGTGGCGACGGACTCGGCCGCGATCGTGCCCCGCTGGGCCACCGGCCGCGAACGCCTGGCGGTGATCGGGGTCTGGCTGCTCGGCACCGTCGCGGCCCACCAGGCCTTCACCATGCTCTGGGACGCGGCGCCGAACCCGTACTGGCAGCCGCAGTGGTGGTACTTCTGGAGCGACGCCTGGATCTTCATCGGCTCCATGCTCGCGACGTACATGATGGCGCGTGGCTGGAACGAGTTCTGGCTCGCCTGGATCGCCGTCGACCTCGTCGGGGTCCCGCTCGGCTTCGCCACCGGCTACGTCCCGACCGCCGTCATGTACATCGGCTACGGCGCCTTCGTCCTCTACGGGTTCACCCGGTGGGTCGCGGCCACCCGTGACGCGCAGGAGGTGCCTCGTCCGCAGGCCGAGCCGCGTCGGGGCGGGGGCTGAGCGCCACCTAGACTGGGCGACCGTGAAGACCTTCGACACGCTGTTCGCCGAGCTCCAGGAGAAGGCGGTGAGCCGGCCCGAGGGGTCGGGGACCGTCCGCGCGCTGGACTCCGGCACCCATGCCATCGGCAAGAAGGTCGTCGAGGAGGCCGCCGAGGTCTGGATGGCGGCCGAGCACGAAGGGCGCGAGCGGCTGGCCGAGGAGATCAGCCAGCTCCTGTACCACCTCCAGGTGCTCATGCTCGCCAACGACCTGACCCTCGACGACGTCTACTCCCACCTCTGAGGCCTGACCGATGCGTATCGCCGTCCCCAACAAGGGATCCCTCTCCGAGCCTGCCGTCGCGATGCTCCGTGAGGCGGGTTACCGGGTCCGTCGTGACAGCAAGGAGCTCGTTGTCGGCGACCCCGACAACGACGCCGAGTTCTTCTACCTGCGTCCCCGTGACATCGCGGTCTACGTCGGCATGGGGCGGGTCGACGCCGGCATCACGGGTCGCGACCTGCTGCTCGACTCTGGGAGCACCGCCGAGGAGCTCATGCCCCTGGGCTTCGCGCGCTCGACCTTCCGCTTCGCCGCCGTGCCCGGCGCTGTCGCGGACGCGGAGGGGCTCGAGGGCAAGCGGGTCGCGACCTCGTACCCAGGCCTGGTCCGCGCCCACCTCGCGGAGCGGGGCGTGACCGCTGACGTCGTCCGGCTCGACGGTGCCGTCGAGACCGCCATCACCCTCGGCGTGGCCGACGCCATCGCCGACGTCGTCGAGACCGGCACCACGCTGCGCAACCAGGGCCTCGCCGTCTTCGGTGACCCCATCCTGCGCAGCGAGGCCGTGCTCATCCGCCGTCCGGAGTCGAGCCAGGGCCGCGGGATCGACGTGCTGCACCGTCGTCTCACCGGGGTCGTCACCGCGCGCGAGTACGTCATGCTCGACTACGACTGCCCGGCCGACCTCGTCGAGGCGGCGAGCGAGCTGACCCCCGGACTCGAGTCGCCGACGATCTCCCCGCTGCACGACAAGGGCTGGTGCGCCGTGCGCGCCATGGTCCCGCGGCGGCAGACCAACCAGATCATGGATCAGCTCTACGACCTCGGGGCGCGGGCGATCCTCGTCACCGACATCACGGCGTGCCGGCTGTGACGGCCGCGGGAGAGTTCGCCCCCCGGCGCGGCAAGGTCGTGCCGGCCGTCCTCGCGGTCGCTGCGCTCGTCATCTTCCTCGGGGTCGCGATCCTCGTGCCGGAGAAGTACCAGCTCGTCGACCGGATCGCCTTCTTCGGGATGGGCCTGAGCATCGCCGCGCTGCTGCTGCGCTACGTGACGATCCGCGCCGTCCCGCGCGAGGACGGGCTGTGGGTGCGCAACATCGGCGCCGGCCAGCTCGTGCCGTGGTCGGAGATCGAGGCGGTCCGCTTCTCCGACGGCATGCCGTGGGTCCGGCTCGACCTCGCAGACGGCGACGAGCAGGCCGTCATGGCGATCCAGCGGGCCGACGGCCCCCGCTCGGTCGAGGAGGCCCAGCGCCTCGCCGACCTCATCGCTGCCCATCAGCGCTGAGCAGGGCGATCGCCTCGCGGTAGCTCAGCCCGGTCACCATGAGCAGATCGACCACCATCGAGCGCACCTGGGCCCGGATGATCTCCGCAGACAGCGACGCGCCCGGCACACCGTGGGCCGACCGGCGGGCCACATCGACGAGTGGTTCGCGGACCTCGATCCCGAGGCGCCCGGCGTCGAGCTCGGCCGCCAGACAGTCGACGACGTCAGCGAGCCGCTCGACGACGAGGAGGTGCTGCTCGGGCACAACCTCGTCGGTGCGGACCGCGACGGCGGCACGGCGGACCAGCACCCGCAGGTTGCGGATCGCGCGGTCCAGCGGGCTGACCGCGGCCGCGACGTTGCGCACGTCCCCGCGGTGGCGGGAGTGCAGCGGCGAGATGGCTGCCACCTCAAGGGCCGTGCGCGAGGTGTCCTGCAGCTCGGCGATGAGCGACTCGGTAGCCCTCGCGCGGGCGAGCACCTCGTCGGCACTGTCCTCGTCCCTCTGACGGATCGCCGTTGCTGCACCGCGGAGGATCTGCGCCATCTCCTCGGTGATCGCAGCGAGGTCGCGACGGGGACGGGTGACGGGACCCTCCGGGGCCACCATGGCGAGGACGATCGCCACGGACCCTCCGACGAGCGCGTCGAGCCACCGCAAGAAGGCCTGGTCCGGCGCCGCGACGAAGGTCGTGACGATGATCGCCTGGACGCCCGCCTGGATGGTGAGGAGCAGCCCCGCCCCGACGAAGGTCGCGAGGGTCATGGCAAGCGTCGCGACCACCGCGATCTGCCACACGCCGGTGCCGAAGACGTAGACGAAGGCGTCGCCGACGAGGACTCCGAGCGCCACCCCGACGACGAGCTCGGCGATGCGCCTGAGCCGCTGCCCGTAGCTCAGGCCCAGCGCCACGAGCACCGTCACCGGTGCGAAGAAGGGCTCCGGGTGGCCGAGCACGTCGCGCGCCAGCCACCACGCCGCGGCGGCGCCACCGGCGGCCGTCACGATCCTGACGGCGCGCTCCCGGACCCGTCGGACACGGCCGCGCAGCGTCGCCCGCGGACGGAGCCCGCCGAGCTCGTGGAGCAGGCTCATCGCTGGCCCCCCGTGTCGACGACGAGGTCGGCTCGTTCGCGGACGCCGGCGAGGACGACGTCCTCCTGGGCGGCCCACCTCTCCCAGTGGGGGGCGAAGACCGCGCCGTCCCGGTCGAGCGCACGGCAGCGGCGCAGGTCCGTCGGGGCGTCGAGCCAGACGAGGAGGTCGAGCAGCTCGCCGGCGGGGTCGGCGCCGGTCCCGCACCCCTCGATGACGAGGTGGCGGGTGACGGGGACATCCACCCACGGTCCGGGTCGCCCCGCAGCCCAGTCCCACGCTCGGTACCCGGCTGCCTCGCCTGTCCGCAAGGGCCCGAGCACGTCCCGCGCGAGGATCTCCGGCGCTTCCGCGAGGCCGTCCCAGCCGGGGTAGAGGTCGTCGAGGTGGAGGACCGGCCACCCCAGTCGCTCGGACAGGCTGTCAGCGAGCGCGGTCTTGCCCGACCCGCTGCGGCCGTCGATGCCGACGACGACGGGGGAGCGCGACTCGCGCGCGGCTGCGGAGGCAGCCGCACTCAGCGCCGCCGCCTCGACCCGCCTGAGCAGGCGCTCCTCGTCCGGCTGCTGGGATCCCACGACCGCCGAGCCTAACCCTGCGCGACGGGCGGGCTAGCCTGACCGACGTGTCAGTCGCCGTCCGTGTCATCCCCTGCCTCGACGTCGACGACGGGCGCGTCGTCAAGGGCGTGAACTTCGTCGACCTGCGTGACGCCGGCGACCCCGTCGAGCTCGCCCGCCGCTACGGCGCGGAGGGGGCCGACGAGCTGACCTTCCTCGACGTCACCGCGAGCAGCGGCGACCGGGCCACGACCTACGACGTCGTGAGCCGCACGGCCGAGGAGGTCTTCATCCCGCTCACGGTCGGGGGCGGGGTGCGCACCGTCGACGACGTCGACCGCCTCCTCCGGGTGGGCGCCGACAAGGTCGGGGTCAACACCGCGGCGATCGCGCGCCCCGAGCTCATCGCCGAGGTCGCCGACCGTTTCGGCGCCCAGGTCCTCGTGCTCTCCGCCGACGTGCGTCGACGTCGTGGCGAGGACGGCGCGATCGTCGACGGCTTCGAGGTGACGACGCACGGGGGCCGGCGCGGCACCGGTATCGACGCCGTCGAGTGGTGCGCCCGGGCGGCCGACCTCGGGGCCGGAGAGATCCTCCTCAACAGCATGGACGCAGACGGCACGAAGGACGGGTTCGACCTCGAGCTCATCCGGGCGGTGCGGGCCGAGGTGAGCATCCCCGTCATCGCGAGCGGCGGTGCAGGCGCTCCCGAGCACTTCCCTCCGGCAGTCGACGCCGGGGCGGACGCCGCCCTCGCTGCGAGCATCTTCCACTTCGGGGAGTGCACGATCGGCGAGGTCAAGGACGCGCTCGCGGCGGCCGGCCAGGCGGTCCGGCGGGGCCGCGCCGACTGATCAGGCTCCTGCTGAGCAGACGCCTCCTGCTCAGACTCCTGCTGATCAGACGCCCAGGTCGGCGCTTGCGAGCCGCGCGACGGCCCCGGGCTCGCCGACGAACTCCACCTGGGCGACGCTCTTGCGCCCGTAGAGGTAGAGCAGCACCTCGCCCGGGTGGCCGTGGATCTCGACGACGGGTCCGTCTCCGCCGACCCGCTTGCGGACCTTCGCCGTGACGATCTCGACGCCGACCCCTTCGACCCCGCGCGCGAGGAGTGGCGCCATGACCCCGAGGCGGCGGGAGAGGGCGGTCGTCATCTCCTGGCTCAGCTGGCGCGGGCGGGCCCCGGTCGCCGCCCGGCGGACGTCCTCGTGGTGGACGAACATCTCGACGAGGTTCATCTGCTCGTCGACGGCGGGGACACGGCTCGGGTGCCAGCGAGGCGGACCCGAGCGGACCCGGTCCACGAGCTCGGCGAACGGGGTCCGGGCCGCCAGCCGTCGGGTGGCGCTGTCGGTCCGGGCGGACAGCCGCGGCACGAGGATGCCGGCCGCGAGGTCGACGCGGGCGCTCTCGCGGATCACGAGGTGGGCGGCGAGGTCAGCCGCGGTCCAGCTGCCGCTGAGCGTCGGGGCGTCGGGTCCGGCGGTGAGCAGGCTGTCGCAGAGAGCCTGGCGCTCGGTCTGGGCAAGACGAGTCATGCTCGGGGTCTCCTCGATGTCGGGGACGTCGCTGTGCCGTGGGAGGGTATCCCGGCACACTACGGCGAAGGGTGGACATGAGCGACAGCGCGGCGGAGCGCCTCGTGCGCGAGCGCGGTCAGCTGGCGACTCTGCGCCGAGCCTTCTGGATCGTCGGCCAGGGCGTCCGCGTCCTGCCGTGGACCTTCGCCGTCGCGGTGCTCGGCAGCATCCTGTACGGCCTCATGACCGCGGGCATGGCCTGGGTGGTCGGCTGGGTCACCGAGCATCACGTCACGCCGGCGGTCCGCAGCGGTGACGTCACGTCCGGCCGGCTGCTCACGGTCTTCGGCGCCATCGGCGCAGTCGTCGTGCTCACCACCATCGGCGTGCTGCTCCGCCGGATCTACGGCTCGATGGTGATGTTCGGCGTCGCCGCCGAGTACCGGCGGCGGGTCACCCGGCAGTACCTCCGGCTGCCCCTCGCCTGGCACCACCGGCACCCCAGCGGCCAGCTGCTGAGCAACGCCAACGCCGACGTCGAGGCGACCTGGTTCGTCTTCATGCCCCTGCCGATGGCGCTCGGGGTCGTCGTCATGCTGGTCGTCGGGATCGTCCAGATGGCCCTCGTCGACGGTGCGATGGCCGCCATCGGCCTGACCGTCTTCCCTCTCCTCGTCCTCGTCAACGGCATCTACCAGCGCCGGATGACCCCGCTCGCGACGCGGGCCCAGCAGCTCCGGGCCGAGGTGAGCGAGGTCGCCGACGAGTCCCTCGCCGCGGCCCTCGTCGTGAAGTCCATGGGTGCCGAGGAGCGCGAGGCGCAGCGGTTCGCCTCGGTCACCGACCGGCTGCGGTCGGCCAACGTGGACGTCGGCCGGACCCGGGGGACCTTCGACCCGGTCATCGAGGCCATCCCGCAGCTCGCCACCCTGGTCGTCCTCTCGGTGGGCACCGCACGCGCAGCCTCAGGGGCGATGACTCCCGCGGAGGTCGTCCAGGTCGCCTACCTCATCGCCGTCCTCGCCTTCCCGATCCGGGCGTTCGGCTGGGTGCTCGGTGAGCTGCCCCGCACCGTCGTCGCGTACGAGCGGGTGGAGCGCGTCCTCGAGGCGAAGGGGGCGACGACCCACGGTCCCGGGACACTCACCGCCGATGGTCCCCTCGGCCTGCGGCTCGAGGACGTCACCTTCCGCTACGAGGTGGCCGACCGCGACGACCTCGCCGAGCGGAGCGAGGAGGAGGTCGTCCACGACGTCGGGGTGCCGGACCGCCCCTTCGCCGTCGACCACGTCGACCTCGACATCACCCCAGGCAGGACGGTCGCCGTCGTCGGGCCGACCGGAGCCGGCAAATCGACCCTCGCTGCCCTCGTCGTGCGGCTCCTCGAGCTGACCGCCGGGACGGTCCGCTACGACGGGGTCGACATCACGACGTTGCGTCCTGGCGAGGTGAGCCGGGCCGCGGCTCTCGTGCCGCAGGGGACCTTCCTCTTCGACGACACCGTCCGCGGCAACATCACCCTCGGCGAGGACATCGACGACGCTGCCGTCGAGGAGGCTCTCCGGCTGGCCCAGGCGTGGGACTTCGTCCAGCGGCTGCCTCGAGGGCTCGACACCGAGGTCGGTGAGCGGGGGACCTCCCTCTCTGGCGGGCAGCGTCAGCGGGTCGCGCTCGCCCGGGCCCTCGTGCGGCAGCCGCGGCTGCTCGTCCTCGACGACGCCACCTCCGCGGTCGACCCCGAGGTCGAGCTCGCCATCCTCCGGGGGCTGCGCGAGCGTGCCGGGGGCGCCACCGTGGTCGTCGTCGCCTACCGGATGTCGACGATCTCGCTGGCCGACGAGGTGGTCCACCTCGAGCGTGGCCGCGTCGTCGACCGTGGGACACACGTCGACCTGCTCGGGCGCGACGCCGGCTACCGCCACCTCGTCACGGCCTATGCCCGGCAGGCGCAGGAGCGAGCGGCCCGGGAGGTGACCCCGTGAGCCCCGTCCCCACCCAGGCGGCCACCGAGACCGACCTGCCCGGGCTCGTCCGCTCCGAGGAGTCGACCCTCTCCACGGTGCGCCGCGGCCTGGCCCTCTCGCCCGAGCTGACCCGCGGGCTGTGGGTCACCCTCACCCTCGCGGGTCTCATGACGCTCGGCCGGGTCGTCATCCCCGTCGCGGTGCAGCAGGTGACCGACAACGGGCTGCTGGCCGACGGGGGAGTCGACACCGGGTACGTGACGCGGCTCGTCCTCGGGTGCGCCGTCCTCGTCGTCGTCACCGCCTTCTGCGGCTACCTCGTCAACGTCCGGCTCTTCCGAGCCGCCGAGGGCGGGCTGGCGACGCTGCGTACGACGGCCTTCCGGCACGTCCACGACCTCTCGATGCTCACGCAGAGCTCCCAGCGGCGAGGGTCGATGGTCTCGCGGGTGACCTCGGACGTCGACACGATCAGCCAGTTCGCGCAGTTCGGCGGGCTCATCCTCATCCTCAGCACCGGCCAGATCGTCATCTCGGTCACACTCATGGCCATCTACAGCCCGGTGCTGCTCGCCGTGGTCCTCGTGAGCTTCGTGCCGCTCTTCGTCGTCGTGACGAGGCTGCAGAAGGTCCTCGGCCGGGCCTACCTCAGCGTCCGGGAGCGGGTCGGGGACATGCTCGCGGCGGTCTCGGAGTCGATCGGCGGGGCAGAGACGATCCGGGCGCACCACATCCAGGACCGGACCGCGGCGCGCATCGATGCGGCGGTCGAGGGGCATCGGCGCGCGGCCGTCGGGGCGCACGTCCGGTCCTCGGCCGCCTTCGGTCTGGGCCAGATGTTCACCGGCCTCACCCTCGCCCTCGTCCTCACGGCCGGGACCTGGCTCGCCGTCCACGGCCACCTCACGCTCGGCGAGCTGCTCGCCTTCCTCTTCCTCGTCAACCTCTTCACGATGCCCGTGCAGCAGGCGACCGAGATCCTCAACGAGCTGCAGAACGCCGTCGCCGGGTGGCGCCGGGTGCTCGACGTCGTCGACACGCCTGCCGACGTCGCCGACCCCGTCGACGGCGTCTCCCTGCCGCGTGGACCGGTCTCGATCGAGATGGTCGGCGTCGGCTTCGCCTACCCCGGCGGCCCCCCGGTGCTCCACGACATCGACTGGCACGTCGCCCCGCGCACCCGCGTCGCGGTCGTCGGCGAGACCGGCTCGGGCAAGTCGACCCTCGCCAAGCTCCTCACCCGGCTCGTCGACCCAACCACCGGCACGGTGAGCCTCGACGGCGTCGACCTGCGCACCGTGCGCTTCGCGAGCCTGCGCGAGCGGGTTGTGCTCGTGCCCCAGGAGGGTTTCCTCTTCGACGCGGACCTGGCGACGAACATCCGGGTCGGCGCCCCCGACGCCGAGGACGTCGAGATCCTCGCGGCGATCGAGGCGCTCGGGCTGACCGCGTGGATCGGTCAGCTGCCCGCCGGCCTCTCGTCCCCGGTCGGACCCCGCGGCGAGGCGCTGTCGGCGGGGGAGCGGCAGCTCGTGGCCATCGTGCGGGCCTACCTCGCCGACCCCGACCTCCTCGTCCTCGACGAGGCGACGAGCGCCGTCGACCCGGCGACCGAGGTCCGGATCCAGTCCGCGCTCGAGAGGCTCCTGGAAGGACGGACCTCCGTGGCCATCGCGCACCGGCTTTCCACGGCCGAGGCCGCGGATGTCGTCGTGGTCGTCGACGACGGTCGTATCGTCGAGACGGGCCACCACCGTGACCTCGTCGGCGCCGGCGGCCGCTACTCGGCCCTCCACGCGTCGTGGGCGGCTCAGCAGGAGCACTGACGGGTTTGGCACGATGGGGCGGTGCCACAGACCCCTTCGCCCCTCGACCCGGTGCTCGCCGGACGGCTCAAGCGCGACGACGCCGGGCTCGTCGCCGCGATCGTCCAGCAGCACGACACCGGTGAGGTCCTCATGCTCGGGTGGATGGACGACGAGGCCCTCCACCGCACGATGACGACCGGGAGGGTGACCTTCTGGTCGCGCAGCCGGGCGGAGTACTGGCGCAAGGGCGACACGTCCGGGCACGTCCAGCACGTCCGCTCCGTCGCCCTCGACTGCGACGGCGATGCCCTCCTCGTGCGGGTCGACCAGGTGGGTGCTGCGTGCCACACCGGGGACCGGACGTGCTTCGACTCCGACCAGCTCGACGTCGTCGCCGGCTCCGGAGAGGTCACGTCGTGACGATGCTGCCCGAGATCGGCTACGGACGGACCTGGCCGGACGCAGGGACCTTCGCCGTCCTCGCCGGGGACCGTCGGGTCATCCCGGTGGTCCGCAGGGTCATGGCCGACGCCGAGACACCCGTGTCGGTGTACCGCAAGCTGGCGAAGGGAGCACCCGGCACCTTCCTCCTCGAGTCGGCCGAGCAGGGCGTGTGGTCGCGGTGGTCGATCGTCGGCGTGGGCAGCCGCGCCACCCTCAGCGAGCGGGACGGCGAGGCCTGCTGGATCGGCGAGCCACCCGTCGGCGTGCCGACCGAGGGGTCCCCGGTCGAGGTGCTCCGCGAGACGCTCGAGGTGCTGCGTACCGAGCCGGTCGAGGGCCTGCCTCCGCTCACCTCGGGCATGGTCGGGGTCATCGGCTACGACGCCGTACGGCGCTGGGAGCGGGTCCCGGCTGAGCTGCCGGACGTCCTCGGGGTGCCCGAGATCGGCATGGTGCTCGCGACCGACCTCGCCGTGCTCGACCACGCGGACGGCTCGCTGATGCTCATCGCCAACGCGATCAACTACGACGACACCGACGAGCGGGTCGAGGAGGCCCATGCCGATGCCGTCCGTCGCCTCGACGCCATGGCCGCCCAGCTCGCCGCACCGGCCCCGAGCACCGTGGCCGTCGTCGACGACGACCTCGTGACGCAGGTGCTCGCCGGCGTGGAGGCGGATGTCACCCCCGAGCGGTACCAGGAGATCGTCGACGAGGCGAAGGAGGACATCCGCGCCGGCGAGGTCTTCCAGGTCGTCCTCTCGCAGCGCTTCAGCCTGGACTGCGACGCCGACCCGCTCGACGTCTACCGGGCGCTGCGGGCGGCCAACCCCAGCCCGTACATGTACTACTTCCGCCTGCCCCGGCCGGACGGATCGACCTACGACGTCGTCGGCGGCTCCCCGGAGGCGCTCGTCACGGTGACCGGCCGTGAGGCGATGACCCACCCCATCGCCGGCACGCGGCCGCGGGGCAAGAGCCTCGACGAAGACGTCGCGCTCGCCGAGGACCTCCTTGCCGACCCCAAGGAGCGGGCCGAGCACGTCATGCTCGTCGACCTCGGACGCAACGACCTCCAGCGGGTCTGCGAGGCCGGGACCGTCGACTGCCTCGAGTTCATGACCGTGCGCCGGTACAGCCACGTCACCCATCTCGAGTCCACCGTCGTCGGCCGGATGCGGGACAACGTCAGCGCATTCGACGTCCTTGTCGCGACCTTCCCCGCCGGGACCCTCTCGGGGGCGCCGAAACCCAGGGCGCTCGCGCTGATCGAGCACTACGAGCGCAGCCGTCGCGGGGTCTACGGCGGCGTCGTCGGCTATCTCGACTTCCATGGCGACATGGACATGGCCATCGCGATCCGGACCGCGCTCGTCGCCGACGGCCGGGCCCACGTGCAGGCGGGCGCCGGCATCGTCGCCGACTCCGTGCCGCACCTCGAGCACGAGGAGTGCGTCAACAAGGCCCGGGCCGCGCTCCGTGCGGTCGCGACCGCGTCCGCTATGCGCCCGGCGGGCGGACCAGCGTGAGCGCCCCCATGGACCGACTCACGAGCAAGCCCGTCGTCCTCCTCCTCGGGGTGCTCGGCGCGCTCGTCGCGCTCGCCGCCAGCCGCGGTGTCTGGATCGAGGGGACCGTCGACGACGTCGCCGGCGCCGCGCGGGCCCAGGCCACCGGGACCGAGGCCGCCGCCGGCCTGGCCGGGCTCGCCCTACTGT
>JBHWMJ010000257.1:0-8317 GCA_043423105.1 Marihabitans sp. | reverse complement strand
GACGGACCTGGAGCGCATCCGCGGACCCCGCGACCTCGACGCCATGACGTCGGAGGAGCTCGCGACCCTCGCGCACGACATCCGTGGCTTCCTCGTCCGAGAGGTCTCCCGCACCGGCGGTCACCTCGGCCCGAACCTCGGCGTGGTCGAGCTGACGATGGCGCTGCACCGTGTCTTCGAGAGCCCGCACGACACCCTCGTCTTCGACACCGGCCACCAGTCCTACGTCCACAAGATCCTCACGGGACGCAGCGACTTCTCCGCGCTGCGCAGCCGGGGCGGCCTCTCGGGCTACCCGAGCCGGGCCGAGTCCGCGCACGACGTCGTCGAGAACAGCCACGCCTCGACCTCGCTGTCGTGGGCCGAGGGGATCGCGAAGGGATACCGCCTCAAGGGCGAGGACCGGCACGTCGTCGCCGTCATCGGTGACGGTGCCCTCACCGGCGGCATGGCGTGGGAGGCGCTGAACAACATCGCCGCGGACAAGGACCTCCCGCTCGTCATCGTCGTCAACGACAACGAGCGCAGCTACGCCCCGACGATCGGTGGCCTCGCCGACCACCTCGCGACGCTGCGGACCAACCGTCAGTACGAGCAGGTCCTCGACTGGGGCAAGGAGAAGCTCTCGAAGACCCCGGTCGTCGGGCGGACCGCCTACCAGGCCTTCCACTCGATGAAGAAGGGCGCCAAGGACTTCTGGGCCCCGCAGGGGATGTTCGAGGACCTCGGCATCAAGTACCTCGGACCGGTCGACGGGCACGACCTCGCCTCGCTCGAGCAGACCCTGCGACGTGCCAAGGCCTTCGGCGGGCCGGTCCTCGTCCACTGCATCACGCAGAAGGGTCGCGGCTACGAGCACGCCGTCAACGACGTCGCCGACCAGTTCCATGGCATCGGCAAGATCAACCCCGAGACCGGCCTGCCGCTCGAGATCGCCGGGCGCAGCTGGACCGACGAGTTCTCCGACGAGATGGTCGCCATCGGCGCGGAGCGCCAGGACGTCGTCGCGATCACCGCGGCGATGATGATGCCCGTCGGGCTGCAGCCCTTCGCCGACGCCTACCCGGACCGGATCTTCGACGTCGGGATCGCCGAGCAGCACGCCACGACGATGGCGGCCGGCCTCGCCTTCGCAGGGATGCACCCGGTCGTCGCGATCTACGCGACCTTCCTCAACCGCGCCTTCGACCAGCTGCTCATGGACTGCGCGATGCACAAGGCCGGGGTCACCTTCGTCCTCGACCGCTCCGGTGTCACCGGGCCGGACGGCGCGAGCCACCACGGCATGTGGGACATGTCGCTCGCCTCGATCGTGCCCGGGCTGCGGCTCGCCGCGCCGCGGGATGGCGCCGGCATCCGGACGGCGCTGCGGGAGGCGGTCGACGTCTCGGGCGGCCCGACGATCATCCGGTTCCCGAAGGGGACGGTCGGTCACCCGATCAAGCCGGTGGCCGTGCACGAGGGCCTTGACGTGCTCCTCGGGGACGTCGCCGACGACCTCGGCGTGCTTCTCGTGGCGGTCGGTGCGATGGCGGAGACGGCTGTGGCAGCGGGGGAGAAGCTCGCGGCCGAGGGACTGCGCGTCGCCGTCGTCGACCCCCGGTGGGTGCTGCCGGTCCCAGAGGCACTTGTCGCCCTGGCCGGCCGGGCGGGCGCCGTCGCGGTCGTCGAGGACAACAACGTCGCCGCCGGCATCGGGGCGGAGGTCTCGCGGGCGTGCACCGAGGCCGGCGTCGCGGCGCGCGTGCACCGCTTCGGTCTGCCGAAGGAGTTCATCGACCACGCCTCGCGCGGTCAGGTCCTCGAGGCGGCGGGCCTCACCCCCGACGCCATCGTGGAGCGCCTTCGCACCACCCCCACCCCCTGACGGCAGATCCGAGCTCGCCGAGGCGTCTGTCAGATGCCGAGGAATGCTCCGGGGCGGATTGTCAGAAGCCTCGGCAACTCGGATCTCTAGATGTCGCGGAAGGGACGGACGTCGGCACCCAGGGCGTTGAGCCGCTCGGCGAGGTCCTCGTAGCCGCGGTTGATGACGTAGACGTTGCGCAGGTACGAGACACCCGGGGCCGCGAGCATCGCCAGCAGGATGACGACGCCCGGGCGCAGCGCCGGCGGGCAGGTGACCTCGTTGGCGCGCCAGCGGGTCGGGCCGGTGATGTGCACGCGGTGCGGGTCCAGCAGGGTGACGTTGCCGCCGATCTTCGTCAGCTCGGTGAGGTAGATCGCGCGGTTCTCGTACACCCAGTCGTGGATCGTCGTCGTGCCCTCGGCGCACGCCGCGATGAGCGCGAAGAAGGGCAGGTTGTCGATGTTCAGTCCCGGGAAGGGCAACGGGTGGATCTTGTCGATCGGTGCCCTGAGCGGCCCGGGGTGGGTGGTGATGTCGACGAGCCGGGTGCGCCCGTTGGCCGCCGTGTACTCCTCGGACAGCGTGTAGCGCATCCCCATCTGCTCGAGGGTCGCGAGCTCGATCTCGAGGAACTCGATGGGGGAGCGGCGGATGGTGATCTCGCTGCCCGTGACGACCGCGGCGGCGATGAGGCTCATCGCCTCGATCGGGTCCTCGCTCGGGGAGTACTCGACGTCCTTGTCGATCTCCTGGACGCCCTTGACCCGAAGGGTCGTCGTCCCGATGCCCTCGATCGTCACGCCGAGCAGCTCGAGGAAGAAGCACAGGTCCTGGACCATGTAGTTCGAGCTCGCGTTGCGGATGGTCGTCCACCCGGTGTCGCGAGCCGCGGCCATCAGCGCGTTCTCGGTCACCGTGTCGCCGCGCTCGGTGAGCACGATCTTCTTGTCCGTGCCGGTCGCGTCGGTGACCTTGGCCTCGTAGAAGCCGTGGGTGGCCTCGACGTCGAGCCCGAAGTGCTTGAGCGAGGCGAGGTGCGGCTCGACCGTGCGCGTGCCGAGGTCGCAGCCGCCCGCGTAGGGGAGGCGGAACTGCGGCAGGTCGTGGAGCAGCGGGCCGAGGAACATGATGACCGTGCGGGTGCGACGCGCCGCGGCCTCGTCCATCGTGCTGAGGTCGATCTGGGCCGGCGGCGTGATCCGGAGGTCGTTCGTGCCCTCGAGCCACTCGGTCTGGACGCCGATCGAGTCGAGCACCTCGAGGATGCGGTTGACCTCCTCGATCCGGGCCAGGCTGCGCAGCGTCGTCGTGCCCTTGTTGAGCAGCGCGGCGCACAGCAGGGCGACAGCGGCGTTCTTGCTCGTCTTGACGTCGATGGCGCCGGAGAGCGGCCGGCCGCCCTCGATCCGGAGGTGGACGGCGCCCTCGACGCCGGACTTCGCGAAGGAGACGAACTCGGTGTCGAGCGCCTCGCTGATCTTCGCGAGCGAGTCGAGGGTGAGGTTCTGCTTCCCCGACTCGATCCGGGTCACGGCGCCCTGGCTGGTCTCGAGCACGGCGGCCAGCTCTGACTGGGACATGCCGCGCTTGACGCGGGCGTCGCGGATCAGGGAGCCGATGCGGTTCAGGTAGTCGTCACTCACACCTTCAACGGTAACTCACATATGAGTTATGGCAACCCGGGCGCCGGGTGGGCGTGTCGCCCCTGGAGACGAAGGGGGATCCGCTCGGGTGAGCGGATCCCCCTTCGGGTCAGCGGTGGGTCAGGCGGGGACGGAGGCGACCCCGGCCGGCAGGAAGCGCTTGCCGTTGACCTTCTCCGAGACGCCCTCACGGTCGAGAAGCGGGGTGAGACCGCCGTTCCAGAACTGGAAGCCGGCACCGGTGATCATCGCGAGGTCGATGTCCATGGGGGCCTGGGCGACGCCGTCCTCGAGCATGAGGCCCACCTCCTCGGCGAGGACGCCGAGGACCCGCTCACGGACCTGCTCGGCGGTCAGCTCGACCGGCGACTCCGGCTGCACCTGCGCGGCGAGCAGCTCGGGGTCGGCGACGGGCTTGCCGCTGTCCCAGAGGTAGTAGCCGGGCTTCTTCATCTCGACCATCTTCTGCAGGTTCGGCGAGACGTAGAAGCGGTCGCCGAAGGCGCGGTGGAGGGTCTCGCTGTTGTGCAGGGCGATGGCCGGGCCGACGAGCCCCAGGAGGACGAAGGGCGGCATCGGCGCGAGGCCGGCGATGCCCTGGTCCGCGACCTCGACGGGGGTGCCCTCGTCGACGATCTTGCTGTACTCGCCCATGAAGCGACCGAGCAGGCGGTTGGTGATGAAGGAGGCGCTGTCCTTGACGAGGATGCACGTCTTCTTCAGGCCCTTGCCGACGGCGAACGCCGTGGCCAGCGCGGCGTCGTCGGTCTTCTCGCCGGGGATGATCTCGAGCAGCGGCATGACCGCGACCGGGTTGAAGAAGTGGAAACCCACGACCCGCTCCGGGTGCTGGAGGTCCTCGGCCATCTCGGTGATCGAGAGGGACGAGGTGTTCGACGCGAGGACGCACTCGGGCCCCACGATTGCCTCGACCTCGGCCCAGACGGTCTTCTTGACCGACATCTCCTCGAAGACCGCCTCGATGACGAAGTCGGCGTCGGCGAAGCCCTCCTTGCTCGTGGAGCCGGTGATGAGGCCCTTGAGCTGGTTGGCCTTGTCCTGGGTGATCTTGCCCTTCTCGAGGGACTTGTCGATCTCGCTGTGGACATAACCGACTCCCCGCGCGACTCTCTCTTCGTCGAGGTCGGTCATGACGACCGGCACCTTGAGCGAGCGGATGAAGAGCATCGCGAGCTGGCTGGCCATGAGGCCCGCACCGACGATGCCGACCTTGCCGATCGGGCGGGCCAGCGACTTGTCCGGAGCGCCGGCGGGACGCTTGGCGCGCTTCTGGACGAGGTCGAAGGAGTACAGGCCCGCGCGCAGCTCGTCGCCCATGAGGAGGTCGGCCAGGGCCTCGTCCTCGGCGGCGAATGCGGTGTCGCGGTCCGAGGTGCGCGCCGCCTCGACGAGGTCGATCGCGCGGTACGGGGCGGGCGACTTGCCCGAGGTCTTGGCGTCGGCGAGCTTGCGAGCCGCGTCGGCGGCAACCTTCCAGACCCCTTCGTCCTCAGTGACCGAGGTGCGCTCGACCTTCGTCTCGCCGGAGACCACGGAGGCAGCCCAGGCGATGGACTTCTCGAGGAAGTCGACCGGGGCGAACATCGTGTCGGCGATCCCGAGCTTCGCGGCCGCGGGGCCGCTGAGCATCCGGTTCATGTTGAGCGGGTTCTCGACGATGACCTTGAGGGCCGCCTCCGGGCCGATGAGACGCGGCAGCAGGTAGCAGCCGCCCCAGCCGGGGACGAGGCCAAGGAAGACCTCGGGCAGGGCCAGCGCCGGGACACCGGCGGAGATGGTCCGGTAGTCGCACGCGAGCGCGATCTCGACGCCGCCACCCATCGCCGCGCCGTTGACGAAGGCGAAGGTCGGGACGGGCAGGTCGGAGATCGAGGCGAAGGCGGCGTGGCCGGCCTGGGCGATCTGGGTCGCCTGCTCGCGCTTCGTCACCGTGGGCACGCCCGAGAGGTCCGCGCCGACGGCGAAGATGAACGGCTTGCCGGTGATGGCAACCGCCTGGATCTCGCCCGCCTCGGCCCGCTGGCGCAGGCCAGTGACGGTCGCGGTGAGCTCGGCGATGCCCGCAGGGCCGAAGGTGTTCGGCTTGGTGTGGTCGAAGCTGTTGTCGAGGGTGATGAGGGCGAGCGTGCCGGCACCGCCCGGGAGGGCGACGTCCTGCACCGGGGTGTGGGTGACGACCTCGGCGCGCTCGGTCTGGGTCTGCTCGGTCATGCTCAGGCCTCCTTGCCGTAGTCGGCGTGGTGGGGGTTCTCCCAGATGACGGCGCCGCCCATGCCGATGCCGATGCACATGGCGGTCATGCCGTAGCGGACGCTGGGGTCCTCCTCGAACTGGCGGGCGAGCTGGTTCATGAGGCGCACCGCGGAGCTGGCGAGGGGGTGACCGGTCGCGATGGCGCCGCCGTAGCGGTTGACCTTCTCGCTGTCGTCTGGGATGCCGAAGTGCTCGAGGAAGGCGAGCACCTGCACGGCGAAGGCCTCGTTGAGCTCGAAGAGACCGATGTCGTCGATGGTCAGGCCAGCCTTGGCGAGGGCCTTCTCGGCGGCCGGGACCGGGCCGTAGCCCATGACCTCGGGCTCGACGCCGACGAAGGCGAACTCGACGAGCCGCATCTTCACCGGGAGGCCGAGCTCCTTGGCCGCGTCCTCGGAGGCGAGGATGCACGCGGTCGCGCCGTCGTTGAGGCCGGCCGCGTTGCCCGCGGTGACCGCGCCGTGGGGGCGGAAGGGGGTCTTGAGGCCCTGGAGGTCCTCCATCGTCGTCTGCGGGCGGGGCGGCTCGTCGGTCGTCGCGAGGCCCCAGCCTTTCTCGGCGTGACGGGTGGCCATGGGGGCGAGGTCGGGCTGGATCTTGCCGTCCTCGTAGGCCTTCGCGAGCTTGGCCTGGCTGCCGAGCGCGTACTGGTCGCTGCGCTCCTTGGTCAGGGTGGGGTAGCGGTCGTGGAGGTTCTCGGCCGTCTTGCCCATGACGAGGGCGGAGGGGTCGACGAGCTTCTCGGCGACGATCCGCGGGTTGGGGTCGACCCCTTCGCCCATGGGGTGACGTCCCATGTGCTCGACACCGCCGGCGATGGCGACGTCGATCGCGCCGAAGGAGATGGCGCCGGCGACGTTGGTCACCGCGGTCATCGCACCGGCGCACATGCGGTCGACGGAGTAGCCGGGGGTGGTGTTCGGGAGGCCGGAGAGGAGGGCGGCCATGCGGCCGAGGGTCAGGCCCTGGTCGCCGATCTGGGTGGTCGCGGCGATGGCGACCTCCTCGACCTTCTCCGGGGGCAGGTCGGGGTTGCGCTCGAGGAGCTCACGGATGCATCGGATGACCAGGTCGTCGGCGCGGGTCTGGGCGTACATGCCCTTCTCACCGGCCTTGCCGAACGGCGTACGGACGCCATCGACGAATACGACCTCACGCATGGTGCGGGGCACGGTTCGCCTTCACTTTCGTCGGGGGAACATGACGGGCGCGGGTGACCCACGCTCACCGCCGACGCTACTAAGCGCACGCTCACCTGCGGTACCGGTTCGGTCGTGATCCCTCTCTCACCTGGCGGTCGCCCTGTCAGTCGGGGTTGGCAGCGAAGGCTGCCGCGAGCATCGGGGCGACGATCGCCTGCTGCCACGGCCGGACGCCGTGCCCAGCCAGCGCCTCGGCGAAGGCGGTCTCGTCGTGCTCTGCGGGCGGGGTCCACACCACGCGCCGGAGCGGATCTGGCGCGCAGACGTTCTCGACGGGGATCGAGTGCTCCTCGGCGAAGGCCGTGAGCTGCTCCCGGGTCGCGGTGAGGCGTGCGGCGGCCAGGGGGTTGCGGTCGGCCCAGCTGCGCTGGGGCGGCGGGCCGTCACCCTTGACCGAGGCTGCGGGCAGCTCGTCGTCGCTCAGCTCGTGGGCCCGCTCGACGGCGGCGATCCACTGGCGTCCGTAGCGAGGGACGCTGCGCGGCGAGGTCGGTAGGTCGGCAGGGGAGCGTGGTGACGCCATCGCAATGGCGACGAGCGCCGCGTCCGGCACGACCCGGCCGGGGGAGACGTCACGCTCCTGGGCGATCTGGTCACGGGCGTACCAGAGCTCGCGGACCGTGGCGAGGACGCGCGGCTTGCGGATCTTGTGCATGCCCGAGGTGCGGCGCCACGGATCGTCCTTGACGGCGGGCGCCCATGTCAGCAGCGAGTCGAACTCCTCGCGGGCCCAGTCGCTCTTGCCCTGGACGGCGAGGTCGACGCCCATGAGGTTGCGGACCTCGGCGAGCACCTCGACGTCGAGCGCGGCGTAGCGCAGCCACGGCTCGGGCAGCGGGCGGGTGGACCAGTCGACGGCCGAGTGCTCTTTGGCCAGGCTCAGGCCGAGGTAGTGCTCGACGACCGCGGCGAGCCCGACCCGGGGCAGCCCGAGGAGACGCGCGGCCAGCTCGGTGTCGAAGAGCTGCCGTGGGCGCAGACCGACCTCGGCGAGGCAGGCGAGGTCCTGGGTGGCGGCGTGGAGCAGCCACTCCGCGCTGCCGATCGCGCGGTCGAGCGGGCTGAGGTCGGGCAGAGCGATCGGGTCGATGAGCCAGGTGCCGGCGTCTTCACGGCGGACCTGGACGAGGTAGGCGCGCTGCCCGTATCGGTACCCCGACGCGCGCTCGGCGTCGAGCGCGACCGGTCCGGTGCCGGCCGCGATGGCGGTGGCGCACTCGAGGAGCTGACGCTCCGAGGTGATGACCTCGGGCACCCCCTGCTCGGGCTCGGAGAGCACCGGTAGCACGGGCGGCGCGACCTCGGTGCCCTCGCTCTCGGCCGCCGCCTCGCCCTCGGCCGACGGAGGG
>JBHWMJ010000252.1:0-2817 GCA_043423105.1 Marihabitans sp. | reverse complement strand
CCAGTGGCACCGCAGCGGGCAGCCAGAGCCGGTTCGCCGGGGCCGACCTCGCGGCACCGCACCACCGAGGGCGCGACCTCAGCCTCGTCGTCTGGGCGACGACGATCGGCTCCGTCGCGGGGCCGAACCTCGTCGAGCTGGCCGACCGCCTCGGGCTCGGGCTCGGGCTGCCCCGCATGGCCGGGTCCTTCCTCTTCTCCCTCGTGGGCTTCGTGGTCGCTGCGCTCGTGATCGGGGTCTTCCTGCGCCCCGACCCGCTGCTCGAGGCCCGGCGGCGCGCGGGTCTCGAGGCTCAGGCCTGGGGGCCTTCGCACCTCGACCAGCGTGAGTCCTCGGCACCCGCCTCCCCGCACCTCGACCAGCGTGAGTCCTCGGCACCCGCCTCCCCGCACCTCGACCAGCGTGAGTCCTCGGCACCCGCCTCCCCGCACCTCGACCAGCGAGACGGGCGCAGGGGTGGTGTGGCCGCGCTCCGGGCCCACCCGGCAGCCCTCGCCGCGGTCGCGATCATCGCCCTCGGGCACGCGGTCATGGTGGCCGTCATGGTGATGACCCCGATCCACATGGACCACGGCGGCGCCTCGTTGCAGCTCGTCGGCCTCGTCATCAGCATCCACATCCTCGGGATGTACGCCTTCTCCCCGCTCGTCGGAGCCGCCGTCGACCGGCTCGGCCCGCGACCGGTGGCTGCCGCCGGGGGCGTCGTGCTCGTCGCCGCCTGCCTCCTCGCCGCGACCTCGGACGAAGGGATGTCGCTCCATCTGACGGCCGCCCTCTTCCTCCTCGGCGTCGGCTGGTCCTGCACCCTCGTCTCCGGCTCGACCATGCTCACTGACGCCGTGGACGTCGCGGAGCGGGCCGCCGCCCAGGGCGTCTCGGACACGGTCATGGGACTCATGGCTGCCGGCGGTGGAGTCCTGGCCGGCGTCGTCATCGCCGCCGCGAGCTACTCCGCCCTGGCCTGGGCAGCCACCCTCCTCGCGACCCTCGTCATCGTCGTCGCCGCCCGCTCACGTCGAGAGATGCCGTGATGCACCAGTCCGCGCGAGATAGCCGCAGCACGGCATCTCTCGGGAGGGTCTGATGACATCGCCCGCACCCCCCGACACCTCACCCCGGCAGATCCTCTCGCTCGCGGTGCCGGCCTTCCTCGCCCTCGTCGCCGAGTCGGTCTTCCTCCTCGTCGACTCGGCCGTGGTCGGCCGCCTCGGGGTGACCCCGCTCGCCGGGCTCGGCGCCGCCGGGGCGGTGCTCATGACGATGGCGGGCGTCTTCGTCTTCCTCGCGTACGGCACGACAGCCGCGGTCGCCCGACGGGTCGGTGCGGGCCAGCTGCAGGCCGCGATCGAGGACGGCTGGGCCGGCATCTGGCTCGCGGTCGGACTCGGCGTCGCCGTGGCCGCGACAACCATCGCGGCGGCGCACCCCTTCGTCACGGCCGTCGGAGGCTCAGCGGCCGTCCTCGACCAGGCCGCGGTCTACCTGCGGATCAGCGCGCTCGGGCTGCCGGCGCTGCTCGTCATCATGGCGGCGACCGGCATCCTCCGCGGTCTCCTCGACACCCGGACCCCGATGCTCGTCGCGGGCGTCGGCTTCAGCGCCAACGCGGTGCTCAACGTGCTGCTCGTCCACGGTCTCGGCATGGGGATCGCCGGCGCCGCCTGGGGGTCGGTCATCGCCCAGGTCGGCATGGCCCTCGTCCTCGTCGGCGTCGTCGCCCACCACAGCCGCTCGCACGGGTCGTCGCCGCGACCGCATCTCGCGCGGGTGCTCCGGTCGGCCGCCGACGGCGTCCCGCTCCTCGTCCGTACCCTCGCGCTGCGCGCCATCCTGCTGCTTACCGTCTCGACCGCCGCCGGGCTCGGTGACGTCCCCCTCGCAGCGCACCAGGTGAGCATGACGATCTGGTCGACGCTCGCCTTCGCCCTCGACGCCATCGCGATCGCCGCCCAGGCGCTCACCGGTCAGGCCCTCGGCGCCGGTGACCGCCCCGGCGTCCGCGCCGCGACGGCGACGATGATGCGCTGGGGGCTCGGCAGCGGGATCGTCCTCGGCGTCCTCGTCGCGGGCCTGCACCGGGTGCTGCCACCCCTCTTCACCACGGACCCCGGCGTGCAGGACACGCTCGCGGCCGCGCTGCTCGTCGTCGCGGCCGGGTCCCCGCTCGCCGGCCTCGTCTTCACTGCCGACGGGATCCTCATCGGGGCTGGCGACGGCCGGTGGCTCGCCGGGGCGTCGGCCCTCACCCTCGTCGCCTACCTCCCCCTCGTCCTCGCGTCCGGACGGATCGGCGAAGGGGGGTCCGCCCCCTTCGCCCTGACCGTCGTGTGGATCGCCTTCACGGGATTCATGCTCGTGCGCTGGGGCACCCTGTGGTGGCGGCTGCGCGGAGACGACTGGCTCGTCACCGGCGAGCGCCGCTGACCGGGCGCGCGAGTGGTCGCAAGGTCACAAGGTCACAAGGGTGCAACGGCCTGCTCGAGATGGTTGTGCGCCACACCACACTGCGCTTGCGTAGTTTCCCATGATTCCGCCACAAGCGCCTGTCATGGCTCCACCCGCTGCGGACAGCGGTGCCCTCAAGGGCATCGAGGACGCGATCAACGGCTTCTTCGAGCCGGTCGCCACCTTCCTCACCGCCGTCGTCTTCTACGCGATCCCGCTGCCCGGAGGGGCGTCCCTGCCGATCGTCGTGATCTGGCTCGTCGCCGCGGGCATCATCATCTCTGCCTACTTCGGCTTCATCCAGTTCCGCGGCTTCAAGCTCGCTCTCGAGGTCGTCCGCGGCAAGTTCTCCCGCGACGACGACCCCGGCGA
>JBHWMJ010000251.1:0-35987 GCA_043423105.1 Marihabitans sp. | reverse complement strand
GGTGAAGGTTCCCGTCAAGCACGTGCGCGGCATGGATGAGGGCGGAGCCACCACCGGCGACGATGCCCTCCTCGATCGCTGCACGAGTCGCGGAGACAGCATCCTCGATGCGGTGCTTCTTCTCGTTGAGCTCGACCTCGGTGGCCGCACCCACGCGAATGACACACACACCGCCGGCGAGCTTGGCAATACGCTCCTGGAGCTTCTCGCGGTCCCACTCGGAGTCGGAGTTGTCGTACTCAGCACGCAGCTGGGCGACGCGTCCCTCAACGTCGGCCTTGGAGCCGGCGCCGTCGACGATGGTGGTGTTGTCCTTGGTGACGACAACCTTCTTGGCGCGACCCAGGACCTCGAGGCCCACCTGGTCGAGCTTGAGCCCGACCTCGGGAGCGACGACCTGACCACCGGTGAGGGTGGCGATGTCCTGCAGCATGGCCTTGCGGCGGTCACCGAAGGCCGGAGCCTTGACGGCCACCGAGTTGAAGGTGCCGCGGATCTTGTTGACGACGAGGGTACTCAGGGCCTCCCCGTCGACGTCCTCGGCCACGATGAACAGGTTGCCGTGGGCGGCGATGACCTTCTCCAACAGCGGGAGCAGGTCGTTCATCGACGAGATCTTGCCGGAGTGGACGAGGATGTAAGGATCCTCGATCACGGCCTCCATGCGGTCCTGGTCGGTGACCATGTAGGGCGACAGGTAGCCCTTGTCGAACTGCATGCCCTCGGTGAAGTCGAGGACGGTCTCGGCCGTCGAGGACTCCTCGACGGTGATGACGCCGTCCTTGCCGACCTTGTCGAAGGCCTCGGCGATGGTGCCGCCGATGCCCTGGTCCTGCGCGGAGAGCGAGGCGACCTGGGCGATCTCGTCCTTGCCCTCGACCTCACGGGCGGTCTCGAGCAGGCGGGCGGAGACGGCCTCGACGGCCTTGTCGATGCCCCGCTTGAGGCCGGACGGGGCGGCGCCGGCGGCGACGTTGCGCAGGCCCTCCTTGACCATGGCCTGGGCGAGCACGGTCGCGGTCGTCGTGCCGTCACCGGCGACGTCGTTGGTCTTGGTCGCGACCTCCTTGGCGAGCTGGGCGCCGAGGTTCTCGTACGGGTCCTCGAGCTCGATCTCGCGGGCGATGGTTACGCCGTCGTTGGTGATCGTCGGGGCGCCCCACGCCTTGTTGATGACGACGTTGCGGCCCTTGGGGCCGAGCGTCACCTTGACGGCGTTGGCGAGCTGGTCGACGCCGCGCTGGAGGGCGTCACGGGCGGAGTCGTTGAACTCCAGTTCCTTGGCCATGAGTGTCCTTGTCTACGGGTGTGCGAAGGGGGAATGCGCGTCGCCCCGGGGAGCCCGGGAGGGCTCCACCCGGGGCGATGCGTGGTGGTGCTGGGTCAGCCGACGATGGCGAGGACGTCACGCGCGGAGAGGATGAGGTACTCCTCGCCTCCGTGCTTGACCTCGGTGCCGCCGTACTTCGAGTAGATGACGCGGTCGCCGACGGAGATGTCCATCGGGACGCGCTCGTCGCCGTCCTCGTTGAAGCGGCCGGGACCGACGGCGACGACCTCGCCCTCCTGCGGCTTCTCCTTGGCGGTGTCCGGGATGACCAGGCCGGAGGCCGTGGTCTGCTCGGCCTCGAGCGACTTGACGATGATGCGGTCCTCGAGCGGCTTGAGCGAAACCGACACGTTGGCTCCTTCGATTCACAAGATGTCTGGGCGTTCTGCGTGAGGCAGAGCCGGTCGCCGTCGCGGGGGTCGAGCGCCTCTGGTCCTCTTGGCACTCACCGGTGGAGAGTGCCAAGCAGAAATCTAGGCCGCGCGTTAGCACTCGGTCAACCTGAGTGCCAGCCGGCGGGAGGGCGGCGAGGTGAGACGAGCCCTCACCAGCGCCTGACGGTCGAGGTGCGACGAGCCCTCACCAGCGCCTGACGGTCGAGGTGCGACGAGCCCTGCGAGGAGCCTCGAGACCCGCCGAGGTGAGAAGGTATCGCCCGTGGACATCCAGACCGTCAAGGCCCTCGCCGGGCCTGAGGGGCACGAGCTGCTCAGCGCGCTGCCCCCGTACGACGAGTCCACGGTCCTCTCCCTGCAGGGCCGGCTGCGCGAGGCCGGCTACTCCCCCGAGCTCGTCGCGGCAGCCCTGACCCAGCAGCGCCTGCGCCACCGGGCTCGGGCGAAGTTCGGCGAGTTCGCCGACGGCATGCTCTTCACCCCAGACGGGCTCGAGCAGGCCACCCGGCTCGAGGTCGCGGCCGCCCATGCCTCCCGGTACGCCGCGGCGTCGCTCGCGACCGTCCACGACCTCGGCTGCGGCATCGGCGCGGACGCCATGACGATGAGCTCGCTCGGCGTCACCGTGCACGGGGTCGACGTCGACCCGGTGACCGCCGCGATCGCCGACGCGAACCTGCGCCCCTGGCCGGACAGCCGGGCCCGCCCGGGCCGCGCCGAGGACTTCGAGCCGCCGGCGGACCCCCTTCGCTCCCGCGTCGGGGTCTGGCTCGACCCGGCCCGCCGCACTCCCGGCATCGCCGACGCCCGCGGCCGGACCCGCCGAGTCTTCCGGCTCGACGAGATCTCACCGAGCTGGCAGACCGTCCTCGACATGGCTACGGCCGTTCCGGCCACCGGGGTGAAGATGTCGCCCTCGCTCCCCCACGACGTGCCCCCGCTCGGCACCGAGGCCCAGTGGGTCTCCTACGACGGGACGCTCCTCGAGTGCTCGGTGTGGTGGGGTCCGCTCGTCCGCTCGGCCGGGCGGACCGCCCTTGTGATGCGGCACGGCGCCCCGAGCGTGCGCGTCGACCAGACCCAGGCCGACGAGGACCCGCCGTCGGTGGACTCGCTCGGAGCCCTCGGCCCGCACCTCTATGAGGCGGATCGGGCCGTCGTGCGAGCGGGCCTCGTCGGCGCCGTCACCGCCGAGGTGGGGGGCGCGGAGGCCGAGCCCGGCCTGGGCCTCGTCTCGAGCGGACGCGCCGCGCAGCTTCCCTTCGCCCGGAGGTACCGGGTCGTCGAGGCGATGCCCTACAACATCAAGGCGCTGCGCGGCTGGCTGCGAGAGCGCGGCATCACCGGGCTGACGATCAAGAAGCGCGGCATGCGCATCGACGACGACGCTCTCCGCCGCACCCTGAAGATCGGGCGCGGGGCAGGCAACGGGGCCCAGGCGGTCGTCATCCTCACCCGCGTCGCCAGGGAGCAGGCCGTCCTCGTCGTCGAACCGGACGGGCCTGCTCCCCTGGACTGATCAGCGCGGCGTCAGTGACGACGCGCCGACCGCGGTCGGAGGGCGAGGAACCCGCCACCGAGCAGAGCCATGAGCAGGGCCGCTGCGGCCAGGATCGATCCGCCCATGGCACCGCCGTCGGTCTGGACGACGCCCCGCGACGACCTCGGGGCGGTCGACGGTCTTGGCCAAGGTCACCGGCCCCCACGACCGTCTGGTGGCACGTTGCCGGCTTGTGCAGCGCTTGGGGAGGGGCTACCCAGGATCCGGTGATCCGTCACCCCTGTCGTAGCGTGGCCGGCATGATGCGCCCTCGGACTGCTGCTCCCCTTCTGGTCTGCGCCCTCACCCTCAGCGCCTGCGGAGGCGACGGCGAGACGGCCTCCACCGACGGGACGAGCCGCCCGAGCGAGAGCACGACGTCATCCAGCAGTTCGAGCACCTCGCCCACCTCCGACGCCGCCCCGGAGGCGTCGGCGTGCGTGACGACCACCCGTGACGGGATGACCGAGCGTCAGCAGGCCGGCCAGCTGCTCATGGTCGCCCTGACCCCGGACATGGGGCAGGCCGGGCTCGACGCCCAGATCGCCGAAGGCCTCGGGAGCATGCTCTACCTCGGCGGGTGGACCGGGAGCGCCACGGTCGCCGCCGCGAGCCAGCACCTCCAGGAGCAGGCGGTCGACGTCGACGGCACGAAGGTCGGCATGCTCGTCGCGGCCGACCAAGAGGGCGGCGAGGTCCAGCAGCTCACCGGCCAGGGCTTCTCGACGATCCCGTCAGGCCGCGAGCAAGGGGCCATGGACGCGGACGAGCTCGAGCAGCAGGCCACCGCGTGGGGGACCGAGCTCAAGCGGGCCGGCGTCAACGTCAACCTCGCACCGACCACCGACACCGTGCCCTCCGAGATCGGCCGGGCCAACGGTCCGATCGGTCAGTACCGCCGCGAGTACGGCGCCACGCCCGCCGCCACGGCGAAGGGTGCGGTCGCATTCGCGCAGGGGATGCACGCAGCCGGCGTCATGCCCACGACGAAGCACTTCCCCGGCATCGGACGGATCCAGGGCAACACCGACTCGACCGCCGAGGGCATCACCGACTCGACCGCCACGACGAAGGACCCGCACCTCTCCCCCTTCGACGCGGTGATCTCGGCCTCGCCGACGATCGTCATGATCGGCAACGCCCGCTACCCCAAGCTCGACGCGGACAACCAGGCGCCTTTCTCGCAGAAGATCATCACCGACCTGCTGCGTGAGCAGATGGGCTTCGACGGTGTCGTCATCACCGACGACGTCGGTGTCGCCAAGGCCGTCGCCGACGTCCCTGTCGGTGAGCGCGCCACCCGGTTCGTCGCAGCCGGGGGCGACATCGTGCTCACCGCGGACGCCACTCAGACCGAGACGATGACCCAGGCCCTCGTCGATGCCATGGCCGCGGACGAGGAGTTCGCCGAGCAGGTCGAGGCGTCGGTCAGCCGGGTGCTCGCCCTCAAGGAGGACATGGGCCTGCTCCGCTGCGGCGGATGATCCCGGGCGAAGGGGTCAGTGCGGGTGGTCGTGGTCGACGTGCACCGGGAGGCCGGACTGCACGTCGGTGACCGGCATCGAGGAGTCCGCGGGCAGGTCGAGGGCGCTCGCGGGCCGGCCCTTGAGCATCATCTGGGCGCCGAGGCTGGCGACCATCGCACCGTTGTCGGTGCAGAGCCCCGGCCGGGGCACCCTCAGCTGGATGCCGGCGGCGTCGCACCGCTCCTGCGCCATCGCGCGCAGCCGGGAGTTCGCGGCCACGCCACCGCCGACCTGCAGGGCCGCCACGTCGTGCTCCTGGCACGCGAGCACCGCCTTGCGCGTGAGCACGTCGACGACCGCCTCCTGGAAGGACGCGGCGACGTCGGCGACCGGGACGTCCACCCCTTCGGCCCGCTGGGTCTCGACCCACCGCGATACGGCGGTCTTGAGGCCGCTGAAGGAGAAGTCGAAGCGGTGCCGCTCCATGTCGCGCCTGCCCGTCAGCCCGCGGGGGAAGTCGATGGTGATCCGACCGTCGCGTGCCGCACGGTCGATGTGCGGCCCGCCGGGGAAGGGCAGCCCGAGCACCCTGGCGACCTTGTCGAAGGCCTCCCCCGCCGCGTCGTCGATCGTCGACCCGAGGCTGCGGATGTCGTGGGTGACGTCGGGGACGAGGAGCAGCGAGGAGTGGCCCCCGCTGACGAGCATCGCCATCGTCGGCTCGGGCAGCGGCCCGTGCTCGACGATGTCGACGGCGACGTGGCTCGCAAGGTGGTTGACGCCGTAGAGCGGCTTGCCGAGGGCAAGGGCGAGAGCCTTCGCCGAGGCGACGCCGACCATGAGGGCACCGGCGAGCCCCGGGCCAGAGGTGACGGCGATGCCGTCGAGGTCCTGCAGGCTCACGCCAGCCTCGGCGCAGGCCCGCTCGACAGTCGGGACCATCGCCTCGAGGTGGGCGCGGCTCGCGACCTCCGGGACGACGCCCCCGAATCGCGCATGCTCGTCGACCGAGCTCGCGACGGCGTCGACCAGCAGCTCGGTGCCGTGGACGATCCCGACACCGGTCTCGTCGCACGAGGTCTCGATGCCGAGGACGAGGGGCGTCGAGGTGGTGGGCGAAGGGGTCACCGAGCCACCTTCGCACGGTCGTCACCGAGGTCGAGCGCCAGGACGAGCGCGTCGACCCCGCCCGGGTAGTAGCCCCGTCGGGTCTGGAGCGTCGTGAAGCCGGCCCCGGCGTAGAGGGCGCGGGCTGCGTCGTTGTCGGCACGGACCTCGAGGATCACCCGCTCGGCACCAGCCGCTCGGGAGCGGGTCAGGAGCTCGTCGAGCATCCGCGAGCCGAGCCCGGCGCGCCGGGCGCGGGGGACGACGGCGACGGTCATGACGTCGCTGACGTCGCCGCCGTGATCGAGACCCCCGTACGCGAGGATCCCTGCGCCATCCTCGACGAGCAGGTAGTCACGGCGGGGGCGACCGGCGAGCTCCCCCCACCACGACGCTTCGCTCCACGCGTCGTCGGGATACATCTCCCGCTCGAGGACGGCGAGCGCGGGGATGTCCTGCCAGGTGACCTCTCGCCAGGGAACCCCGTCGGCACTCATTGGTCGGCTCCGGCGCTGGGGTCCCGCGGGTCGAGGGCGTGCGGGTCACGTCGTAGCGCCTGCTGGTCCTGGGGTCGCGGGGCGAGCGCTGGCTTGGGCGAGCCAGGCGTCGTCGCGTCAGGGCGCCGGAGGTAGAGCGGCTCGGTGGGCTGCTCGACCTCGAGCCCATGCCGCACGAGCGCGACCCCGCCGATCGCCGCGGCCGAGACGTCGAGCGCACCGGAGGGCTGGCCGAGAACGTCGGGGTAGAGGACGGTGCCGCGGCCGACGGTGGGCAGCACCCGCTCGTCCTCGGGCAGGTCGGCGGCCTTGCTCACGACCGGTCCACGCTGGCGCACCCACGGCAGGTGCGTCTCATCGCCGTCGGCGGCCGGCGCGTAGACCGAGGCGTAGACCTCCTTGCGCCGGGCATCGGTCGCGACGAGCAGGCGCCCCTGCCCCCCGGAGAGGTACCACTCGTGGGCCAGCGCGTCGTGGGACGGAACGCCGAGGACCTCGATGCCTCGGGCGTGCGCGAAGGTCAGGGCGGTGACGATGCCGACGCGCAGCCCGGTGAAGGGCCCCGGGCCCGTGCCGACGGCCACGAGCTCGACATCCTGCGGACCGGCGCCGGCGTCATTGAGCGCGCGAGCCACGAGGGGGGCGAGCAGCTCGGTCGTGCCGCGGGGGTCGATGACGTGCTGCTCGGCAACGAGCCCCCCGTCGAGACCGAGGAGCGCCACCGTCACGGCGGAGGTCGAGGTGTCGAGGGCGAGGAGCATCAGCCACCCGCCAGGTAGGTGACGAGTGCGTCGACCTCCGTCGCCCAGCGGCCCCGTCCGACGACCTCGAGCGAGCGGGCCTCGGTCGCCGGGTCAGCGGTCAGGGTCAGCTCGAGCCGGTCGGCGCTCAGCTCCTCGACGAGACCGCTCCCCCACTCGACGACGGTCACGCTCTGGCCGAGGTCGGTGTCGAGGTCGAGGTCGTCGAGCTCAGGGCTGCCGCCGAGCCGGTAGGCGTCGACGTGGACGAGCGACGGGCCCCCGACGAGGCTGGGGTGGACCCGGGCGATGACGAAGGTCGGTGAGGTCACCGGGCCACGGACGCCGAGCCCTTCGCCGATGCCCTGGGTCATCGTCGTCTTGCCGGCCCCGAGGCCACCGGTGAGCACGACGAGGTCACCGGCGGCGAGCCGCTCGCCGAGCCGGCGGCCCACCGCGCGGGCGTCGTCGGCGGTCGGCACGGCTACCGCCGTCATGCGGTCTCCTCGACGGCGTCGCCGGTGTCGCGGACGACTGTCTCGGAGGTGGGCTTGCGGCGGGCCCGGCGGGTGGCCGCGGCGATCCCGCGCTCGATGAGCTCGACGATCTCGTCGGCGACGACCTCGGGCCGCTCCATCGGCAGGAGATGGCCAGCCTTGGGGACGACGACGTGGGCGCTGTGCGGCACCCGCTCGACGATCTCGTCGCTGTGCGAGGGCGGGGTCAGCTCGTCGCGGCTGCCGCCGATGACGAGGACCTCGGTGTGCGCCAGGCCGGGCAGCGCCTCGCGCACGTCGAGGTCGTCGAGGTGCGGCAGGAAGGCGGCGGTCGTCTCCAGCGGGGTGCCGAAGATGATGTCGGAGAAGTGCTCCAGCGTCTCGTCGTCCGCCTTGCGACCGAACCCGTACCGCTGGACGGCGGCCTTCTCAGCCTCACGACCCACCCGGCGCACGCCCTGCCACATCGTGCGTCGGGCGCTGAGCCCACGCAGCAGCCCGGGGCCGAACCGAACGACGAACAGGTCGAGGATCTTGCCGAAGCCGACGCTCACGAGGCCCATGCCGCCGGCGCTCGTCGAGACCAGGGCCACGGACTGCACCCGCTCGCGGACGTAGTCGGGGTACTGGCCGGTGAGGCTCATGATCGTCATGCCCCCCATCGAGTGGCCGACGAGGACGACCGGTCCCTCCGGCGCGAAGGCGTCGAGGACGGCCTTGAGGTCACGCCCGAGCTGCTCGATCGTGCAGTGGTCGTGGTCGCCCATGCCGGAGAGCCCGTGGTTGCGCTGGTCGTAGCAGACCACCCGGTACCCCTCGAGGACGAGACGCGCCCGAAGCTTGGCCCACGCCGTGAGGTCGAGGGTGAAGCCGTGCGCGAGGACGACCGTCGGGCGCCCCGCGCGGGTCGACCCCTTCGGTTCGTCGATCTCGACGTGGAGGACCGTGCCGTCGGTGGCGACCGCCGCCTCGACCCGGTCCGGGGTGTAGCCCCAGGGGTGGGTGCCGTCCGGATGCGCGGCAGCCGGTTTCCCTCCGCGACGGGCGACGGCGACCGCTCCCGCGCCGGCGGCGATCGCCCCGGCCCCGATCGAGGTCCCGACCACGGCCTTCTTGCGCCCAGATGCCATCAGGCACTCACCCCTTCGTCCAGGCCGACGTAGACGCGCGGGACCCGCGCGCCGAGCCGGGTGACGATCTCGTAGTTGATCGTGCCGGCGGCCTCGGCCCAGTCCTGGGCCGTCGGGTCTCCGTCGGCGCCCCGCCCCAGGAGGACCACCTCGTCGCCGGGGACGGCGTCGGAGCCCGCCCCGAGGTCGAGGACGACCTGGTCCATGCAGACCCGGCCGGCGATCCGCAGCGTGCTCCCCCGGACCCGCATCGGCCCGGCGTTGCCGGCGTGCCGCGGGATGCCGTCAGAGTAGCCGAGCGGCACGAGCCCGAGCCGGGTCGCCTCCGTCGTCGTGTACTGGTGGCCGTAGGAGACGCCCTGACCGGCAGGGGCCTCCTTGACGTTGACGAGGCGGGCGGTCAGCCGCATCGCCTCTCGTAGACCGAAGTCCTCGGGCCGGCCGAGGTCGGGCACTGGCGAGAGCCCGTAGATGGCCAGGCCCGGCCGGACGAGGTCGAGCGCGGCAGAGGGGTTGGTCAGGGTCGCCGCCGAGTTGGCGAGATGGCGAAGGGGGATCCGCAGCCCGATCCGCTCGGCCCGGTCGCAGATCTCCATGAAGGTCTCCTGCTGGGCGCGGACGGTCGGGTGCTCCGGCGCGTCGGCCCACGCGAAGTGCGACCAGATGCCCTCGATCTCGACGGCACCCTCGGCCTCGAGCTCGGCGGCCCGGCGCAGCACGGCGTCGAGGTCGTCGCCCCACGAGCCGCCCCGGCCCAGCCCGGTGTCGACCTTGATGTGCGTCCGCACGGTCACGCCGGTCTCGCGAGCGGCCGCGCCGACGGCCTCGATCGCCCACGGGGCGCCGGCCGAGAGGGTGATCCCGGCGCGCGCCGCCTCGGTGAGGTCGTCGCCAGGCGCGAAGAGCCAGGTGAGCAGCGGCGCGGTGACGCCGGCCGCCCGGAGGCTGAGCGCCTCGGCGAGCTGGGCGACAGCGAGGTACCGGGCTCCCCCGGCAAGCGCGGCGCGTGCCGACGGGATCAGCCCGTGCCCGTAGGCGTCGGCCTTGATGACGGCGATGACCCCGGCGTCCCCGGCCCGGCGGTCCAGCTCGGCGACGTTGTCCCGGATCGCGCCGAGGTCGATCGTGGCGCGGCTCGTCCCGAGGTAGGCCGGGGCGGTGCTGACGGGCTGGTCGAGGGGGGTGGTCATGGTCCCTCCATCCTAGGTCGGGCGGCTCCACTCGTACGGGGTCGTGGTCGTGACACGCACGAAACCGGAGCGTTCGAGGATCGGCCGCGACTCCTCCGTCGAGTCCGAGTGGATGTAGCGGACCCCGCGGGCGGCGGCCGAGCGGGCCCGAGCCGCCGTGAGGGCCCGGTAGACGCCTCGGCGGCGCCAGTCGGGACGAGTGGAACCGCCCCAGATCCCGGCGAAGGGAGTGCCCGGCACCGGTTCGAGCCGGCCGCTGGAGACGATCGCGCCCTCCGCCTCGGCCACCCACATCTCGAGGTCCTCGCCGGCGAGGACCCGCCGGACCAGCTCGTCCGCGATCCGCCGCTCGACCTCGGGCGGTGAGCCGAAGACCGCTGCGGCGGCCGCCTCGGCGGCACGTACTCCCGCCTCGGTGACGACCTGCCGCACGGTGACCCCGGCCGGCGGCTCGTAGGGCGTCAGCGCCTCGACCGGGCCGATCATCACCGACTCCTCGTCGTCGGGGACGAGCCCCCGCCCGGTCAGCGCCGCGAGCAGCCCCGGCGCGTCGTCGTGCGAGCGGGTCTTCCACTCGAAGGAGGTCACCGCGGGGTCGGCCACGAGCCGGTCGACGACCTCGTCGACGAGCGCGCGCACTCCCCCTTCGTCCCGGCCACCGAGGTCCCGGTAGGTGACGAAGGCCCGCCCGCCGCCGTAGTGCCCGACAACCACCGGACCGATGCGCTCACGCCGGAGCGCCGAGGGGGTCTGCATCTCGTAGGGGCGCAGGACGTCGTCGTACTGCCGGAGCAGCTCGTGGGTGCGGGTCACCCCGCGGATGCTGCCAGGAGCCGAGCTACCGTGCGACCGACTTCTTGGGCGACGTCCAACGCCCGCACCGGACCGCCCGGGTTGGCGTCGTGCGCCGCCTCGCCGTGGACGAGCGCGCCGAGCGCGCCTGCGAGGTCCGGGGCCAGGCCCGCGGCGAGCAGGGTGCCCACGACCCCAGCGAGGACGTCACCCGCACCGGCGGTCGCGAGCCAGGCCGGGGCGCCGGACTGGACGTGCACGACGCCAGCCGGGGCCCCGACGACGGTGGTCGAGCCCTTGAGCAGGACGGTCGCGCCGGTCAGGGAGCCGAGCCTTCGCACCGCGCCCACGGGGTCGCCCTCGACCTCGGCGCGGGTGACCTCCTCGCCACCGAGGCGGGTCAGCAGGCGAGCGGCCTCCCCTGCATGCGGTGTGAGCAGGGTCGGCGCCTCCCGCGGCCCGGTGAGGAGGTCGAGTCCGCCTGCGTCGACGAGGACCTGCAGGTCCGAGGCGAGCGCCTCACGGGCGACGTCGAGCTGTGCCTTGGCCCCCTTCGCCCGGCTCGCGACGTCCAGACCCGGGCCGATCACCCAGGCCTGGACCTGACCCGGTCCGTGGACGACCTCCGGCACGTGCGCGCGGACGAGCGCCTCGGCGGTCGGCGTGCCGACGTAGCGCACCATCCCGGCACCGCTGGTCACGGCAGCGACCGTGGTGAGCAGCGCGGCACCGGTGTAGCCCTCGCCGCCTGCGACGACCCCGAGGACGCCGCGGGTGTACTTGTCGTCGTCCCGCCCAGGGACCGGCCAGCGGTCGGCGACGTCGGAGGGGTCGAGCGCCACGACCGAGGGGATCTCGGGCAGCGGCACCCCGATGTCGACAACGGTGAGCAGTCCTGCCGTCGCCTCGGTCGGCGGCAGCAGGTGCACCGGCTTCGGTGCGATGAAGGTGACCGTCTCGTCGGCGAAGACGCCCGTGGCGACGACCGGTCCCCCCTCGACAGGCTGCCCGGAGGGCGTGTCGACGGCGATGACGTAGGCACCGGGATAGATCGCGTCGACCCAGCCCTGGGCGAAGGGGGGCAGCCCGGGGCGGCCGCCGATGCCGGTGACCCCGTCGAGGACGACCTGGGCGGTGGCGATGGTCTCGAGCGCCGCAGCCGACGTGCCGTCGAGCACGACGGCACCTGCCTCGGTCGCGGCCTCGGCAGCGGCCTGCTGCGCCGGCGAGCCGGTGACGTCGTGGACGACGGCGGCGGCCTGCAGGCCCTTGGCGGCCAGCCGCGCGATCGCCCAGAGCGCGTCCGCCCCGTTGTTGCCCGCACCGACGAGTCCGACGACGCGCGTCAGGCCCCGGTCGCGCATCCGGCGACGGGTGACCTTCGCCAGCCCCTTCGCGGCTCGCTGCATGAGCTCGCCGCTGTCGAGGAGGTCGGGGCAGGCCTGCTCGGCCGCCCGGATCTGGTCTGCGTCGTAGCCGGATATCACGGCTCCGACGCTACCCCTGACTACTCGACGGTGACCGACTTGGCGAGGTTGCGCGGCTGGTCGACGTCGAGGCCCTTGGCGGTCGCCAGGTGGAGCGCGAAGACCTGGAGCGGGATGACGGTGAGCAGCGCCTCGAGCAGCGGCGGGGCCTCGGGGACGCGGATCACCTCGTCGGCGAAGGGCAGCACGTCGTCGTCGCCCTCCTCGGCGATGACGAGGGTGCGGGCGCCGCGGGCACGGATCTCCTGGATGTTCGAGACGACCTTCTTGTGCAGGTCGTGGGGGGTGTCCGGGCCCGGCACGACGACGAAGACCGGCTGGCCGGGCTCGATGAGCGCGATCGGGCCGTGCTTGAGCTCGCCAGCGGCGAAGCCCTCGGCGTGGATGTAGGCCAGCTCCTTGAGCTTGAGGGCACCCTCGAGAGCGATCGGGTAGCCGACGTTGCGGCCGAGGAAGAGCACGGCGCGGGAGTCGGCCATGAAGCGGGCGATCTCGGCGACGCGGTCCATCTGCCCGAGGAGGGTCTCGATCTTCGCCGGGATCTCGGCGAGGTCGGCCATGACCTGCTTCGCGTCGTCGGCGAACTGCTGGCCGCGCAGCTGCGAGAGGTAGAGGCCGAGGACGTACATCGCGGTGATCTGGGCGACGAAGGCCTTCGTCGACGCGACGGCGATCTCGGGCCCGGCGTGCGTGTAGAGGACGGCGTCGGACTCGCGCGGGATGGTGCTGCCGTGCGTGTTGCAGATCGAGATCGTCAGCGCGCCGAGCTCGTTGGCGTGCTTGACCGCCATGAGGGTGTCCATCGTCTCGCCGGACTGGCTGATCGAGACCACGAGGGTCCGGTCGTCGACGATCGGGTCGCAGTAGCGGAACTCGTGGGCCAGGGAGACCTCGACCGGGATCCGGTTCCACTTCTCGATGGCGTACTTGGCGGTCATCCCCGCGTACGAGGCGGTACCGCAGGCCACGACGTAGATCCGGTTGATCTGCTGGAGCTTCTCCTCGGGGATGCGCAGCTCGTCGAGGACCAGCCGGCCGTTCTCGTCGGTGCGCCCGAGCAGGGTGTCGCGCACGGCGTGCGGCTGCTCGTTGATCTCCTTCTCCATGAAGGTGTCGTAGCCGCCCTTCTCGGCGGCCGCGGCGTCCCAGGTCACCTCGTAGGCCTTGCCCTCGGCGGGGGTGCCGTCGAAGTTGATGATCTCGTGGCTCGTCGGCGTGATCGTGACGATCTGGTCCTGGGCGAGCTCGAGGGCGCTACGCGTATAGCCGATGAAGGCGGCGACGTCCGAGCCGAGGAAGTTCTCCCCCTCGCCGAGACCGACGACGAGCGGGCTGTTGCGCCGCGCGGCGACCACGGTGTCCGGGGCGTCGGCGTGGACGGCGAGCAGGGTGAAGGCGCCCTCGAGACCGCCGACCACCTGGCGCATGGCCGCGGTGAGATCACCGGTCTCGTCGAAGGCGCGGGCGACGAGGTGCGCCGCGACCTCGGTGTCGGTCTCGCTGCGGAACTCCACCCCCTGCTCGAGCAGGTCGTGCTTCAGCGCGTGGAAGTTCTCGATGATGCCGTTGTGGACGACGGCGAGCTTGCCGTCCGTGCCGCCGCGGTGCGGGTGGGCATTGGCGTCGGTCGGGCCGCCGTGGGTGGCCCACCGGGTGTGGCCGATGGCGGTAGGCGAAGGGGGGAGGTCACGGGCCTCGAGAGCCGCCCGGAGGTTCTCCAGCTTGCCGGCCTTCTTGTCGCCCACGACCGTGCCGTCGGCGACGAGCGCCACTCCGGCAGAGTCGTACCCCCGGTACTCGAGCCGGGCCAGGCCCTCCATGACGACGTCAAGCGCCTTCTCGTCGGCGTTCGGCCCGACGTAACCCACGATTCCACACATGGTCACCAGGGTATCCGCCGCCACCGGTCCGGCCCGTATCCTTCGACGGAGCGCCTGGCTGGGCCACAATGGTCGGCGTGTCGCTCGCGCCCGTCGTCTCGCCGTACGTCGACCTCGACCGTGCGGCGTGGGCACGCCTGCGCGAGAACCACCCGATGAACCTCTCCGAGGAGGACATCGCCCGGCTGCAGGGCCTGGGTGATCGCGTCGACCTCGACGAGGTCGAGGAGGTCTACCTGCCGCTCTCGCGGCTGCTGCACTTCTACGTCGAGGCCACGTACGGCCTCCATCTCGCGACGAGCGAGTTCCTCGGGGAGCGGCCGGGCCGCACCCCTTTCGTCATCGGTGTCGCCGGATCGGTCGCCGTCGGCAAGTCGACGACCGCTCGCGTGCTCAAGGAGCTGCTGAGCCGCTGGCCGCACACCCCGCACGTCGAGCTCGTGACGACCGACGGCTTCCTCTACCCCAACGCCGAGCTCGAGCGCCGCGGCCTGCTGCAGCGCAAGGGCTTCCCCGAGAGCTACGACCGCCGAGCCCTGCTGCGCTTCGTCGCTGACGTCAAGGCGGGCCGCGCCGAGGTGCGCGCCCCCGTCTACTCCCACCTCACCTACGACCTCGTCCCGGGTGAGGAGATCGTCGTCCGCAAGCCGGCTGTCCTCATCGTCGAAGGTCTGAACGTGCTCCAGCCGCCGAGGGTCGACGCCAACGGCCGGTCCGGGCTCGCGGTGAGCGACTTCTTCGACTTCTCCGTCTACGTCGACGCCCCGGTGGCGAGCATCCGGGAGTGGTACGTCGCCCGCTTCCTCCGGCTCCGGGAGACGGCTTTCGCCGACCCTGCGTCGTACTTCCACCGGTACGCCGGGCTGACCGACGAGGAGGCGCGCGAGACCGCGCTCGGCATCTGGTCGCGGATCAACGAGCCCAACCTGCGCGACAACGTCGAGCCGTCACGCAGCCGGGCGACCCTCATCCTCACGAAGAGCGCCAACCACGAGGTGAGCCGGATCCGGCTGCGGAAGGTGTGAGCGCCCTGCCCGCGCTCGTGACGCCCGCCAGCGGCGGGGTCTGCGGGTGCGTCAGTACCAGTGCGGGTTCTGAGAGTTCCAGAAGTTCATGGCGCCGCAGGGCGAGCCGTAGGACTGCTTGATGTAGTCCAGACCCCAGCGGATCTGCGTCTCCGGGTTGGTCTTCCAGTCCGGACCGGCGCTGGCCATCTTCGAGGCCGGGAGCGACTGCGGGATGCCGTACGCACCGGAGGACGGGTTCGTCGCGTCCCAGCGCCAGTCGCTCTCGCCGGTCCACAGGTACGCGAGGCAGCTCCACTGGTCGTCGCCGAAGCCGTACTCGCGCATGATCTCCTGGGCGACGGGCTTGGGGTCGGCCTGGACCGCCTTGAGCCGCTCCTGCGCAGCCTTGCGCTTGCGCTGCTCGGCGGCCTTCTTGCGCTGCTCGGCGGCCTTCTTCTCCGCGGCCTTCTTGCGGGCCGCCGCGAGGCGCTCCTGCTCGCGAGCCTGACTCCGGCTCGCGGTGCCGACCCGTCGAGCGTCCGCGACACGGGCCGCCTCCTCGACCGTCGGGGAGGTCAGCGCGGTGACGGCGTCCCCGGCCGGGGCGAGCCGACCAGAGCTCGCCTGCTGGCTGGGCGCGGCGAAGGAGGAGTCCTGCCCGACGGCAGCGCCCACCGACGTGACGAGCGCCAGCGAGACACCGACACCCACGAGGGGTCGCCGGACCGAGCCCGACGGCAGTCGTCGGGAGCGGCGGGGTGCGCCATGGCGCGGCGTGTAGTCCGAGCTCACGTAGAGGTCCTCCTCATGGGGCAGCCACCCGGTCTGCGGTGGAGAACGGGTGGCTGCTCCGTGGTCTGCGGTCGATGACCGGCTCCGGTGGGAGCGCGGCGTCGTTACCGATCTGAGACCTTACCGAGGGGCGAGGTGAGCGTTCAAGTCGGACCGGTCACACCGATGGCGTGACCGTCAGATCTCGCCTCCCTCGAGGAGATCCGTCACGAGCGCCGCGATGGGGCTGCGCTCGCTCCGGGTCAGGGTGACGTGCGCGAAGAGCGGGTGACCCTTGAGCCGCTCGATGACCGCCGCGACGCCGTCGTGGCGGCCGACGCGAAGGTTGTCGCGCTGGGCGACGTCGTGGGTCAGGACGATCTTGGAGTTCTGCCCGATCCGGGACATCACCGTGAGCAGGACGTTGCGCTCCAGGCTCTGCGCCTCGTCGACGATGACGAAGGCGTCGTGCAGCGAGCGGCCCCGGATGTGGGTCAGGGGCAGCACCTCGAGCATGTCGCGGTCCATGACCTCCTCGACGACCTCCTTGGAGACGAGCGCTCCGAGCGTGTCGAAGACCGCCTGGGCCCACGGCCCCATCTTCTCGTTCTCCGAGCCGGGCAGGTAGCCGAGCTCCTGCCCGCCGACGGCGTACAGCGGGCGGAAGACGACCACCTTGCGGTGCTGGCGCCGCTCCATCACGGCCTCCAGGCCGGCGCACAGCGCCAGGGCGCTCTTGCCGGTACCGGCCCGGCCGCCGAGGCTGACGATGCCGACGTCCGGGTCGAGGAGCAGGTCGAGCGCGATCCGCTGCTCGGCGCTGCGGCCGTGCAGCCCGAAGGCGTCACGGTCACCGCGCACGAGCCGGATCTGGTGGTCCGGGGTGACCCGCCCCAGCGCGCTGCCGCGCGGCGAGGTGATCCTCAGCCCGGTGTGGCACGGCATCTCGGCGATCTCTGGGTGCTCGATCCTCGCGTGCTCGTAGAGGTCGTCGACCTCCTCGGCGGTGAGCGCGAGCTCGGAGACCCCGGTCCACCCGGAGTCGATGCTCGACTGCTCGGCCCGGTACTCCTGTGCCTCGAGGCCGACCGCGGACGCCTTGACCCGCATCGGGAGGTCCTTGCTGACGATCGTCACCTGGTTGCCCTCGTCGGCAAGGTTCTTGGCGACGGCGAGGATCCGGGTGTCGTTGTCGCCGAGGCGGAAGCCGGCCGGCAGCGCCGAGGGATCGGTGTGGTTGAGCTCGACCCGGAGGGTGCCCCCGTCCTTCGTCACGGGGATCGGGGCGTCGAGCCGGCCGACGGCGACGCGGAGGTCGTCGAGGAGGCGAAGGGCGCTCCGCGCGAAGTATCCGAGCTCGGGGTGGTGCCGCTTCGCCTCGAGCTCGGTGATGACGACGACCGGGATGACGACCTCGTGCTCCTTGAACCGCAGCAGTGCGCGCGGGTCGGAGAGCAGCACCGAGGTGTCGAGGATGTAGGTGCACGTGCCTTGCTCGAGGCTCGGCAGCGTCACCGGGTCTTCGGCGCTGAGCTCGGACGGGGCCAGATCGATGGTCGTGGACACTGCTGCCTCCCTGTCGCACGCCCGCGCCGTCCGGCGCGTGCGCGCCGTCAGTCTCGGATGTGGTGCCGGGCCTGTCCCCGGAGCTGGCACCGGGGCCGGGTCCGGCCCGTCGTGCGAAGCAGCAGCTCCATCGGTGGGCCTCCCGGACGAGCCATGTCGGATGACCCGTCACGGGGAATGTAAGCCGCGTCACTGCGTGACGGCCCCATCGACCGCGCGTGTCGCGCGGTTGTTCAGCGAACGGTCATTGCGCCGTCATGCGCCGAAGCGGCGCTGGCGCTCCCCGTACGCACGCAGGGCGCGGAGGAAGTCGACCTTGCGGAAGTCGGGCCAGTAGGCCTCGCAGAAGTAGAACTCGCTGTGCGCGCTCTGCCACAGCAGGAAGCCGGAGAGTCGCTGCTCCCCCGACGTCCGGATCACGAGGTCCGGGTCGGGCTGGCCCGCGGTGTAGAGGTGGTCGGCGATCGTCTCGGTCGTCACGGTCCGGGCGACGTCCTCGAGGCTCTCGCCCCGCTCGTTGGCCTCGCGCAGCAGCGAGCGCACCGCGTCGGCGATCTCCTGACGGCCGCCGTACCCGACCGCGACGTTGACGACCAGCCCGTCGACGTCGGCGGTCTCCTCCGCCGCACGCCGCAGCGCCGCGGCCGTCTCGACGGGCAGCAGGTCGAGCGCCCCGGCCGGGTGGACCCGCCAGCGGCCGGTCGTCGCGATGTCGGCGACGACGCCCTCGATGATCCGCAGCAGAGGCTGGAGCTCTTCCTGGGGGCGGGTGAGGTTGTCGGTCGAGAGCAACCACAGCGTGACGACCTCGACACCGGCCTCGTCGCACCACCGGAGGAAGTTCGCGATGTTCGCCGCGCCGGCACGGTGCCCGTCGTCGGTCTTGGCGCCGCGGGCCTTCGCGAAGCGTCTGTTGCCGTCGACGATCATCCCGACGTGGCGGGGGACGCCGACGCGGGCGACCTCTTTCGCGAGACGTGCCTCGTACGCCGCGTACAGCGGATTGCGCACTCGTCCCCCCTTCGACTGCTTCGGACCCGTCGGACAACCTATCGTCCGGTAGCGTCATTTCCATGACCTCAGACGGCCACGACCTCCGCGGGCGAGCGCAGGACGCCGCTCGCGAGGTGGCGCGCGACGTCTCAGAGCACGTCGACGAGCTCGTCGAGGCCGTCAAGCCGCACCTGCGCGGCTGGCTGCACCTGGCGATGGCGCCCCTGGCGCTCATCGGCGGCATGGTCCTCATGAGCACCGCACCGACGATGAAGGGGCGGATCGCCGCCTTCGTCTTCACCCTGACGGCCGGCCTGCTCTTCACGACGTCCGCGGTCTACCACCGTGGCCGGTGGGGTGCGCGGTGGAGCGCGGTCCTGCGGCGGTGGGACCACGCGAACATCTTCCTCATCATCGCCGGCAGCTACACCCCCTTCGCCATGCTGCTGCCGCGCAGGCAGGCGATCACGCTGCTGTCGATCGTCTGGTCAGGCGCGGTCCTCGGCGTGCTCTTCCGGGTCTTCTGGATTGGGGCGCCGCGGTGGCTCTACGTGCCGGTCTACGCCGCCCTCGGCTGGGTCGCCGTCTTCTACATCGGCCCGCTGCTGACGCACGGCGGGGCGCTCATCATGGGCCTCGTCGTGCTCGGCGGCCTGCTCTACTCGGCGGGCGCGATCGTCTACGGCCTCAAGCGGCCGAACCCGTCACCGCGGTGGTTCGGGTTCCACGAGATCTTCCACGCCCTCACCATCCTGGCCTTCATCGCGCACTTCATCGCGGCTGCCCTGGCGCTCTACGGGCCGGTGGCGCAGCGCGTCTGACGCGTCCGTGCGAGCGCGCTCGGCGCGCTCCTCCTCCACCCGGTGCGCCTCGGCCATCCGCATGCGCCGCAGCCGCGTGAACATGCTGCGGACGATGATCCACAGGGCGATGGCCAGGAAGAAGAACGCGACGAAGGCCCAGAAGCCGGGGCCGATCTCGGTGCTCGGGGAGTTCATCGCCAGTCCTTCACGGTCGGCTCCACGCGGTCGTCGCGCAGGAGTTCGGGTCGGCTCGTCGCGAGCTCGTCGGCGCGCGCCGGGTCGATCCCGGCGAAGAGGTCGTCCTCGTCGTCGTCGGTGACGACGTACGACATCGCGAGCTCGAAGTCGTCGGTCGGCCAGACCTCGGCCTGGATGTCGTTCGTCACCGCGAAGAACGAGCCGTTCGGGTCGACCTGCGTGGCGTGCGCCCGCAGCGCGTCGTCGCGCACGCCGAAGTACTCGGATGCCGGGATGCGGGTGCTGATCCGGCGCTCCGGCCGGTCCTCCCAGCGCTTGAGCCAGTCCTCGAAGGGCGACTCCAGGCCACGGTCGAGCAGCGCGCGGTGATAGGTCTCGAGCCGCTCCTTGTGGAAGCCGCCGTTGTAGTAGAGCTTGAGCGGCTGCCAGGGCTCCCCGGCGTGCGGGTAGCGGTCGGGGTCGCCGGCGGCGAGGAAGGCCTCGACGGACACCCGGTTGGTCATGATGTGGTCGGGGTGGGGATAACCGCCGTTCTCGTCGTACGTCGTGACGACGTGCGGTCGGAAGCGACGGATCTCGCGGACGAGCGCCTCGGTCGGGGTGTCGAGCGGCTCGAGGGCGAAGCAGCCGACCGGCAGCGGCGGCCGGGGGTCGCCCTCGGGCAGGCCGGAGTCGACGAAGCCGAGCCAGGTGTGCTCGCACCCGAGGATCGCGACGGCCCGCGCCATCTCGTCACGGCGGACCTGGGCGAGGTCGCGCAGGATGTGCGGGTCGTCCTTGAGCGCCGGGTTGAGCACGTCGCCACGCTCGCCTCCGGTGCAGGAGACGACGAGGACACGGTGCCCCTCGGCGAGGTACTTCGCGGTGGTGGCCGCGCCCTTGCTCGACTCGTCGTCGGGGTGGGCGTGGACGGCCATGAGGCGCAGGGGTTCCACAGTCACTCTTCCTGTTTGGGACGATAGGAGCGATTCTCTCACCTCCAGGAGCACCCGCATGAGCACGACCCCTGCCACCGACCCCTTCGCCGAGGGGTACGAGGACGAGGGCGAAGGGGGCAGCCCGGCCGGACGGAACCGCTTCTGGTGGGTCGTGGGGACGGTCCTCGTCACGGTCGCCGTGGCGGTCACCGTCTGGTTCGGCATCGAGGGGACGAAGGGGACGGTGACGGCGACCGACGTCGCCTTCACCCGCGAGGAGCGTCAGGTGACGATGACCTTCGACGTCGACCGACCGGTCGGCATGGTCGTCACCTGCCACGTCAAGGCGCTCGACAAGGACTACGCGACGGTCGGCTCCGTCGACGTCGAGGTGCCCGCCGCCGGTGAGCGGTCGACCCGGCAGACCGTCGTGATCCGCACGACGACCCAGGCCGTCACGGCGACCGTCGACCAGTGCACCGAAGTGTGACCCGCAAGCCCAGATCTCACGAGACAGGTGGACGAGAGCCACGTCGTTGTTAGACTGGTCCGATACCGAGAACGAGGTCTGGGCCGCCCGGTCCAGGCCTCGTGACTGTTTGGCCCTGGCAGCGTCGTCAGGGCCGCGCACGTAAGGAGCACCACCGTGAGCGAGACCGCGACCAAGACGTCGTTCCTGACCAAGGACGCCTACGACCGCCTGAGCACCGAGCTGCGTGAGCTCTCCGGCCCCGGCCGCATCGAGATCGCCAAGCGCATCGAGGCCGCCCGCGAGGAGGGCGACCTCAAGGAGAACGGTGGCTACCACGCGGCCAAGGAGGAGCAGGGCAAGATGGAGGCCCGCATCCGCCAGCTGACGCAGATCCTCGAGACCGCGGTCGTCGGCGAGGCACCGCCGGACGACGGCGTCGTCGAGCCCGGCATGGTCGTCACCGTGAAGATGTTTGGCGACGAGGAGACCTTCCTCCTCGGCTCGCGCGAGATCTCCGGCGAGAGCGACCTCGACGTCTACTCCGAGCAGTCCCCGCTCGGCGCGGCGATCAACGGTCGCAAGGCCGGCGAGACGACGAGCTATGTCGCCCCGAACGGCAAGAGCATCGAGGTCGAGATCGTCTCGGCGAAGCCGTACGAGGGCTGACCGAGGGCATGTTCGGTTTCCGCCCCACGCCCGAGATGGTCACCCCCGGCGCCGCCCTGCCCGGGCGGAGCGACTACCCCTTCGACCTGCCGACGCAGCACCGGGTCCTCGAGGCCTCGCCCACCGGCCCGTGGCCCGAGGACACCGAGGTGATCTTCGTGGCGATGGGCTGCTTCTGGGGTGCCGAGCGGATCATGTGGCGGCTGCCGGGCGTGGTCAGCACCGCGGCCGGGTACATGGGTGGGTACACGCCGCACCCGACCTACGAGGAGACGTGCACCGGGCAGACCGGGCACACCGAGACCGTCCTCGTCGCGTACGACCCCGACCAGATCCGGCCCGAGGAGATCCTCAAGGCGTTCTGGGAGAACCACGACCCGACGACGCCCAACCGGCAGGGCAACGACGTCGGCACCCAGTACCGCTCGGCGATCTACTGGACGACGCCCGGGCAGGAGGCCGCGGTCCGCGCGACCCACGACGCCTTCCAGGCCGAGCTGACGCGGCACGGTCACGGCTCGATCAGCACCGAGGAGCGATCGGCCGAGGAGGCGGGGGTCTTCTACTACGCCGAGCCGTACCACCAGCAGTACCTGGACGCGAACCCGACGGGCTACTGCAACCACGGCCCCAACGGTTGCCAACTACCTGCCATAAAGCGGGACTGAGCAGCGGCCACGGGGCCTACGTCAGGACGACCGTTCTGACGTAGGACGCCCCCGCGTAGCGGGAACTACCGGGGGCACGACGCCAGACTCATGGAGGTCTGCCGTGGTTGCCAGCGTACTCACCTTCACCCTGCCGCCCCTCGTCGCGGCCTGCCAAACGGTCGGCCTCGTCGGCCTGGCCCTCGTCGCGGCCGTCGCCTTCGTCCTCGAAGGGGTCGAGCGATGACCCCGGACTGCCCCTCGTGGTGCCGTACCCACGTCGACCTTGACGACGGCCAGCCCGCGCACCTGACCGCGGTTGTCGTGCGGGACGTCGTGGTCCGGGTCGAGCAGACCGACGACCAGACCGCCCCGACGCTCGTGCTCCCTGACATGCACCGCATGTCGCCTCGGGACGCGCACCGCCTCGCAGCGGCCCTCGTCGGTGCTCTCGCCCAGCTCGAGGACGACGAGACGTGAGCGCGGCGACGACGGCCAGCCCGAGCACGACGACGAAGGGCAAGCGCAAGCGACGCGGCCCCCGGATCGTGCACGTGTTCCACCGCGTCGACCTCGAGATGAGCGACGCCCTCGGCATCCCCGCGCGGGCCTTGTGCGGCCGGTGGATGCACCCCGGCACCGACCACCGCGACGGGCGCATCTCGCCCTCCGGTGAGCGCCTGTGCGGCCGCTGCGCCAACACGCGCGTCTATCGCGGCTTGGACTGACCCGCTCTCTGCCCTACGGACCACGTAGGGCACCCGCGGCGCTCGACAGGGCCTCAGCCGCGCGGACGGTGCGACAGACAGCGCAGACCGTCCGAACCAACACGAACGCCCCCGGTGACTTGACCACCTAGACCCAGCGAACCGGCGCGGGTCGCCTCACGATAGGGCTGTGCACGGCCCTCGCGGGGTTCGCGGACAGCCTGCCCTCATTCCGGGGGTGGGCTAGAAGGGTTGGGACGGCACGAACCGTGGTCGGCGTCTTTGGGAGGGTGCCCCAGACCTATGCCCGCGTCAGCGGGACCGCGGGCGCTTCTGCACCTCGGCTCGAGACACGACATAGACGCCAGGCACCCCACGCCTTATGCGTTGCTCGATCCGGTGCCGGTGGTGGTCAAGTACGGCGACCATCTCGTCAGCCCTCAGTTGCTGATTCGACAAGACGAAGAGCAGCGAGCTGCCCACTGCGGCCGCCTCGTCGTCTCGACGCTTGATCGCCTCGTCCTTCGATAGCAGGAACCATCCCCGTGAGGCTCCCTCGGACAGCCATACCTCGTCATCTATGTCTTGGGCGTCATTGGGGTAGTGATCGGCGATCAGGTGGATGATCCATCCGCGCGCGCGTAGCTCACGGGCCACGACCCTGCCCAAGCTTCTGTCGCAGAAGAACTCAGGCTGCGGCGCGGCAGATGGCTTCAACCTGCGCACGGGTTAGCTCGAACTCCTCTGCGATTAGTTCCATCGAGTCGCCCGCCAGCCACATGTGAGTGATGGCCGCCAACGGGACTCGGTTCTGCTCGACGACCGGCTGCCCCCAGGCAAACCGGGGGTCGATCACCACGGGGGCGACGTCGTCGTACTGCTGCAACCGAATCGCGGCGGGCCATTCGTTGTCACCCCATTCGATGAAGCGCAGGTGACTGTCGATCAGGGATCGAAACGGTTTCTGGCCGTCGCTCGCCCTCGCGAGCTCGCCCTTGGCGTACTCGATGAAAATATCCACCCCGTCTGTTGCGACTCGCTTCGTCGCTAGCGCGTAGGGGGTTCTGAACTCACGTCGAACCGCCAACGCGGCTTCGCGCACCTTCGGCATCGACATATGCAACTCGTGGCGCAGCATCCGCAGGACGTGCGCCTCGACCACCCCGGCGAAAGGAATAGTGGGCCAGTTGTGCGGCTGGCCCGAGACACGATGCACCAACGGGTCAGAGTCCGTCACCCACGCGTGCAAGGTGCCCTTTGGGATCTTCAGGTGTCGGCTCGTGGCAGACAAGGTCAGGATGGGTGTCTCGCGTACGTCGAGCGGCACGGCGACCCCTCCTTTCCTTGATCTCACACCCTTAGTCTGTCGCATCTTCCCTACCTCTCTCGCGCGGGACGCGCCGGGCGGATCGATGAGTCGGCGCGCGCCACCGGGGCCGCTCGGGGCAGACGGCTTGCGGCTACAGCAGTGCCTCAAGCGCGTCGGCGGTGCGCTTGGCTTCGCCCTCCCAGAACGCAACCTTTCGGTCGACGTCCATCCAGCTCTTGCCCAGCGACTTGTCCCGGCGAGCGTTGGTCAGCTCCTGTTCAGCCCGGTCGGCGGCTCGCTCGGCCCGGCGGATCGCATACTCACGGGCACGTCGGCACCGCGTCGAGCAGAAGTCGGGGGGCCGTCCGGCGGTGTTGGCGGCCTCGAAGGGGTTCTCGCAGTGTTTGCAGGTGGTCATGTGTTCTCCAAAACGGCTGTTCGTGACGGCTGTTCGTGACGGCTGACGGCCCGCCAAGGGGGCCTCAAATGGCCGAAACCCCCCTATTTGGCGCCTGGTATCTCCACCAGACGAAACCCCCCAGTCTTGTACAGACGGATAACTGCAGACTCGTTCGGTCTGGGGGCCTGCGCGGGGCCGGGGGTTTCCCGCCCAGGGGGGGTGGGGCGAGCCGCATTGCGTGCGACCCGCCCCACCGTGGGACTCACGCCTTGGGAGTCAGTCGTGCCGCGATCGCGGCGGCGACAGCTGCGTGCGCGGCGGCAACGGTGTAGTTGGGCACCTTGCCTGCTTCGCCGATCGCTGTGCGAGCAGCCTCAAGGTGCTCGTCGTAAGCGGCTTCGAGCTCACTGGTTGTCATGGTCTGTCCTCCTCTCGTCGTCGTGGCTGAGGGTCTGTGGGCTGCATCCTTCGACGTCAGCGCATCGCCACGTCTGTCGCCTCTGGCTCGTGCGGCAGCAGGAACGACGGCGACGGCCAGGGCTCAGCGGGTCGCGTCTTGGCGTTCTGCTCTTCGCGCTCTTCGCGCTCGGCCTGCGCTCTTTCGTCGGCGTCGCCGTGAATCTTGAGCCACATGCGTGCGCCGCGCTTGACGCCACTCATCGGACCCTCGCAGGCACACGCGCGTTGCCAAGGTGCTCGACCTGTCGCTGCACCGGCTCAGCGACGCCGCCTGTCGGCGTGGCACGCACCATCGCCTCACGCAGGGAGCGCGTCCCTTCGGTCATCGCCTCCACGGTCGGCACGCCCACCACGTCGGCGTGGTTGACCGCCAGCCACTCCAACCGCGCGGATGCATCAGCGGGCCAGGGCAGCGACCACACCTCGACCCGCTCGCTGGGCTTGCCCTTGTGCCGGTCGCTGACCCAGAGACCGCCGTGCCGCAGCGTCTGAGGCAGCCGGGGGTCAAGCTCGCGCCAGTCGGTGACCTCGAGGACGGCCACGCGCTTCCCGTCATCGTCCAGCGCCGTCTCGACCTCAGGGACCAGGCCGCGGACCACGGCGGCCTGCGCGGCTCGCAGGTGCCCCCCGGCCTTCAGGAGGTCGGCGCGTGCCTTCCACGCCTTCTCAACCCCGGCGTCGATGGCGTCGTCAGCGGTGACGATCCCGCGGACGGTGGCCGCGTTCTTCGCCAACGCCGCGACGGTCTCCCGCATGCGCTCATCAAGAGCGGCGAGCAGGGTGTCCGCGCCGCCGACGATGATGCCGTCCCGGATGGTCACCAGCCGTGAGGCCAGCCTGTCGGCGGCGTTGACCGCCTCGATGACCGCGTTGACCTTCGCCTGCATCGCGGCGACGGCCTCGGGCACCCCGGCGACGTCGCCGCCCTCCAAAGCGGCGACGACGACGCCCGCCACCGCCTCATTCGTGGCAGGCACCCCGGTCGTCCAGGAGTCGACCGCGGCAGGCAACGCCTCGATCTGCGCCACCGTGGCCTCGTACCCGTCGAGCCGGGACAAGGCCGCGCTCAGCTCGCGGTTGCTGCGGGCCAGGCCGATGATGGGCCGTACTCGCTCGTTCGATGACCGGGCCAGCGTGGCCCGGACGTTGGGCAAAAAGCCGCCCCCGTACTCCAGAGTTGTCGTCATGCTTCGTTCCTTCCGTCTTGCGTGTCCCCCGGCGCGGTCGCGTCGGGGAGGTTGATGACCTCGGCGTTGATGCCGAGGAGCTCGCGTGCGAGGGTCGCGGCCGCGTGGGCTGCGTGCTCGCAGGTGGGGGCAGCGGCTGCGCCGTGCTCGCGGCACAGCCACCGGACGGCTGCCCCGCGGGAGTGGTGAATGTCGACCCAGACCACCGGCACCCCGTCGACCATCAAGTGCGCGCCCGCCGGTCCGATGAACTTCAGCGAGGTTTCCGTCACGTCGTCTCCTTCCTCGTCGGCTTCTTCGTCCGGTCCGCCCCGCCCCAGACGTGATGCCGCTCGTCGGCCTCGTCGGCGGCCGCGGCGCACGGCTCGAGCAGCGGGCACGGACGGCACAGCGTCGCGGCCCGTTGCCGGTCCTCCAGGTTGTCGCTCGTCCACAAACCACCGGCCCAGGGCTGACCGCAGGGCGGTCGCTGGCCTTGCGCGGCCAGGTGGACCAGCGCGGCGTCGAGCTGGCCGCGGGCGCTCACGACGCGGCCCTCTCGGTGGCGAGTCCCCAAGTGCAGCCGACGCGGTGGTGAGGTCGCAGCCCGCACTCGGGGCAGGGCAGCGGGCGGCCAGCGTCGTCGGTGGGTAGCGGTGCTCGAGGTCCTGTGCGAGCCGGGCTCGAGGGGGTCGGGGTGTCGGGGTGACGAAGTGACGGGGAATCCGGGCAACTTCTATCTACGTCGACGGCCGGCTCTTCTTCTTCTTTCCTCCGGGTGCTAAGTAGAGAGTTCGGGGGTTCGTTCGTCACTTCGTCACCGATTTCGACCTTCCCGCTCTGTAGAGCCGTTTCCGGGGGTGACGAAACGGGTGACGAACGGGGTGACGAAATTTCCGTCACCGGTTTCGTCACCGTTTCGTCACCCCCTTCGTCACCTCTCTCGTCACCGCTGTTCGGAGGGTCGAGGAGCCACACGGCGCCCCGCTTGGTCCGCTCGGTGGTCTGCTCGACCGTCCAGCCCAGACGCCTCAGTGATGGCGCTCGGCGCTTCAGCTGCACGGCCAGGGCGCGCGCCCCAGCCGGCCACCCCTTCGGCGGTCGCTGCCCCTCCGGGCGGGCATCGTCGAGGACGTCGAGCAGGTCCGCCGCGGCTCCCGACCACCGAGTGCGCACAGTCGAGGCGAGCAGGGCGAGCACCGGGTCCGAGGTCACTGCGTCGGCGGCGAGCTCCCCGGCCTGCTCCCGGTACCGGGCCATCCCCTGCGACCCCATCACCGTGTCGACCGCGGCCAGGACGCGCCCGAAGTCCGCCATGCGTGGGAGCCGGTCGAGGTCGACCCGCGGGAGGACGTCGAGCACCCGCACGGCCAGGTCGAGCAGCCCGGCCAGGATGACCGGCAGGGCCTCCTCGAGCCGCGCCGACAGGTCGGCGTCGGGTCGGCGCTGCGCCTCGGTGATCCGGCGCAGGTCGACCGTCACGAGCCGGTCAGCGAGGTCGTCACGCACCGCCCCCAGGTCGATCCCGTTGAGCAGGACCACGCGCCGGAACGCGAAGACGAAGACGTCGGCGTCGGAGTAGAGCTTGCGCTTGACGTCCCCGTCGCCGGTCGAGGCGCGACACAGCGCGTCCGACAACCAGATGGGCAGGTCGCTCAGGTTGTCGACGGCGACGACATGCGACCCGAGCGCCGCGGTGGTCCACGAGTCCAGGTCACGCGGTGGCTTGCGCAACGGCACCGTCGAGGGGTCCACAAGACCGGCGAGGATGCGTGATGCGGTGCTCTTGCCGGTGCCCTGCTCCCCGGTCAGCAGCAGGATGGGGTGCGGGATGCTCGGCATCCACGCTGCGACCAGGAATGCCAGCAGTACCGGCCGGTCGACCTCGGCGACGTTGACCAGCTCCCACAGCCGTGACAGGTCGCCACGCGCGGCGGGGCGGACCATTGGCGCGGTCAGCGCGGTTCGCCGGTGCAGCACCGGCGACTCGGAACGGATGTCCCACCCGGTGCCGTCGAGGCGGATCACGTCCCCGGACTCGTCCCCCAGGTCGATCCACAGCGCCCCGTCGCGCTCGGCGACCCGCAACGCAAGGTCGACCGGCTCCGCGGCCAGGGCGATGCCCTCCAGGGCGGTCAGAGCATCCACGAGCGCCTGCGCGGTCGGGGGATGACCCTGCTCCTCGAGGAACGCCGCCGACAGTTCGGCCCGCAGCGACCCGTGCCCGCGCAGCATCCGAACCACCTTCGGCCCGAACGTGGGCAGCGCGAACGGCTCCCCGGAGGTCGAGCGACCGAACTCGTACCGGTCCCGAGCGATGCCGGTCAGGACCGCCGCGGCCGTCTTCTTCTTCTCGCCTGTCACGCCGACCACCGGGCCTCACGACGCCGGGCAGCCGCGCGGTCGTCCTCGGCATCACGGACGGGCAGCCGGACCATCGCACCGACGACCGCGGCACCGGCCCGATGCAGTGCCGCCATCTCATCCTCGGCCTGCCGACGACCGTGCTCGATGCCCTCGGCGTAGCCGTACGTCCACCCATCGAGGTAGACCTGCCACGCGGCATCCGGCACCGCGGCGATGATGTTCACGTCCTTGAACGTCATCGGGCACCACCGCCGATCATCCGGCGAAGGACGTCACGCTCGGACTCCTCCACCGACAGCAGCAGCTCGAGCTGCCGATGATCGACGTGCGACCTGATCGCTTCATCGACCAGGCGACGCAGGACCGGCGCGTCGATCGACTCCACCTCGTGAGCCTCACCAGGCCACGCCTTGCGGCACCCCTCGAGCGCGTCGAAGTAGCTGCCCTTCTTCGCCGGGCTGCTCGCCAACGACATCGTTCGTACCTGCTCAGGCGTGCACGCCAACCGGACCAGCTCGACGTCCTGCCGAGCGGAGAACTCCCGCAACTTCTTGATCAGGTTGAGCCCGATCTCCACCCCGGCCGGGTCAAGATCGCCGACGTAGTACAGGCGGACGGGCCTGCGATCAGCCTTGTACTCCATCGCCGCGGACCAGGCGAACGACGCGGACGTCTGCCCCTTGATAGGGAACAGCGGAACGTCCCACTTGGCCGTCACCGACCCGATGACGCCCGCGACGGACTCCGACTCCGCCCAGACCTCCACCCGCGTATCGGCGGTGCGCCACAGATCGCGGCGATACGACGCGGCAGCATCCGCCAGCATCTCGTCCAGAGACCCCCACGTCTCCGGCTTACGCATCCACCGCGACGAGTCCACGATGCTCGACCACGGGATCGAACCGTCGTTGCGAAGGACCATGAGGTCGTTCTGGACCCGGTTGTAACCGGCCTCCGTCTTCGGGTACAGACCCAGCGAGACGGCGCGGTAGTAGACGAACCTCACCCCGGTCGGCTTCGCCGCGTCCACGATGTCGCACAAAGCTTCCCGGCGGCGCATCAACTCCGCCTTCGTCGGCCGGTATCGCTTTACGGGGCCTGCCTCGTAAACCTTCGTCGTCGTCATCGGGCCACCGCCTCGTCCTCGAGGACGACCCGCTCGACGGGCACGACCCGGCACAAGGACAGGACACAGACGCAACCGCGTCGCTCGGCCCGGCCAGCGGCCTTCACAGCCGCGTGCAACGACGCGTAGTGCTGCACCCGAACGGTGCCGTTCGCCAACGTCGTGACAGCACGCACGACGTAGCCGGTCAGGTCCGCGCGACGCTCGACCTCGGCCAGCGCGCGACGATGCACGAACGGTGCCGGCTCTGTAGAATCGTCAGCGACGCCGCCAAACGTCTTGGATGCCGCCTCAGCCGCCAGGTTGGGGCGGCGTTCCTTGTCTCGGTGGGTCATGCGACCACCCCCGGCAACGGCTGCGACGTGGACGTCCTCCACGGCCACCGTCGAGCCGACCGCACGAAGATCAAGTCACCCCGGCGGGATGACACCTGACCGGCGACGACCTCGGCCAGCGCGGCCTTCTGTGCGAGGTCCGCATACGTCCACGCCTCGGTGAACCGGCGGGGGTTACGCACGCCCTGCGCGAGCAGCGCGTGCATGAGGGCCAGCGCACCGGCCTCGGTGACCTCGGCCGCGTGGCAGCGGTAGGCGAGAGCAGCGATGTCCTCTGAGGTCCAGGTGGGCGGAACGGCATCCGCGGGAAGGGCGGCGAGACTAGGCAATGCGCTCACCCCGCAGCAGGACGGTGAGGCGGGACTTCTGCTCGTCGGTCAGGGGTGGGGCCTCGGCGACCACCCTGGCGATGTGAGCCGCCAGTGACGCGGTGGCGTGGGCGCGGCGGGCCTCGGCGACGTCGTCGGGCGTGCCGGTGCGGGTAGCGGTTGCGATGCGGGCGCGGGTCTTTGCGACCTCGCTGCCCTTGAAACGGGAAGTGGACACGTCGACCTCTCGGGTCGCGTGCCCACCGCGTAAATCTCTACCCCGTCGCGGGGCCTGGGTCACCGGAACGATTCAGTTCCGGCCCTTATTCGTAACGTTCTCGACTCACCATACCGCACCGCCCGGACATCACCCGCGGTTCGGTACGCGCGTGTCGACGCGTTGCGTCTTGCCGGTCTTGCGGGCACGCGCGATGAACGGCCTCAGCCGAGACAGCGGGATCTCTGCGAACACGCCGACGGCCAACGGCTCCTCAGGCGATGTCCGACTAGCCGCCAGCGCCACCAACGCCCGCGGCGTCCGTCCGACGTCACACAAGCACCGACGAAACGTGACGACGTCACGCCCGGTGTCCTCCCTCGTGAGCCGGTGCAGCACCTTCCCGCAGTCAGCGCACCGGATTTCGACCAGCGGCGCACCGTCGCGGATTGACCTCGTCACGCTCCCACCTGACCCTTCCACTTGACCCGCACACCACGGTCAAGCGGGCGGCGACCCGTCCCGACCCTCACGAGGGTCAGCGTCATGACCTCCGCGACAACCTGCCGGGCAACGTCCTGGGGCAATGCCGCGACGGCCTCGGCCACGTCGTCAGCCGACAGCACCAGCGCCAGCGCGTCACGCGCGGACGCCTCCGCTATCCGCTGCTCGACGTCCTCGAGCTGCGCCCGCAGACGCTTGGTGCCAGCCGCCAGCGCCTGCCGGTCGATGTCTCCTGCGGCGAACGCCTCAGCCAGACCGTCGAGACGCCCCCTAAGCGCGCTTCGCTCGTCCCCGAGCGAGGACACGTCAACAGTCGAGCGACGCCCGAGCAGCCCGCGGGCATCCGGTCGGCTCAGCCGCTCAACCAGGACGCTGAGCACGTACTCATCGACAGCGGCGGCGTTGCGGCTGACGTGCCCGAGACACCGGTATGTCGGCCCCTTCCCCGGCTCGTTGACGAACGCGCCCGTGATCGGCCCCTCGCACACACCGCAGCGCATGATGCCGCTCAGCAGGTACCGACGCGGCGGACCCTTCCGCGACCGCGACGGATCGGTGAGGATCGCGCGCACTGCCGTCGCCGTGTCCTCGTCGAAGATCGCGGGCCATGCCGCCTTGCCCACGACCTGCCCACGATGCCGACGCAGCCCGGCGTTACGCGGGCTCAGCAGCGCAGCCTTGAGAGTCGTCGTGCGCCAGGTCTTGCCGTTCGCGGTGAGCACGCCCCGGTCGTTGAGGTCACGCGCCAGTGCGGACAGACTCACTCCCCGCAGGACGCCCTCAGCAGCCTGCCGCAGCTCGGCGGCCTGAGCCTCGTTGATCGTCATTCCGTCCGGTTCGTAGCCGAACGCCCGTTGCCCCTTGTACGGCTTCCCGCTCTCGGCTAGTTGATCGTTCTTGGCCCGCTGCCTGAGCGCTTTCTGCTCTCCCTCGTAGGTCGCCCAAGCGGTGACCGTGCGAGCCACCGCACGCCCGGCCGGGGTGGACAGGTCCAGGTGCCCGGCCTTCACCGCGTGAACGTTCACGCCCAGCTCGATCACCCGCTCGAGGTCGCTCGTCAGGCGCACCAGCCGGTCGACGTGCCAAACGACGATCCCGCTCGGCCGGCTCTTGAGCAGCGCCTCGAACGCAGGCCGATCCTTGCCGCTCGTCGCGCTCTTGTCGTTGTCGACGTGCTCGGCCGCTACGGTCCAACCACGCTCAGCGGCGTAGGCGCGGCACTCGTCCAGCTGCCGACTCACCGCCAGCTCATCCCCCTCGCGGTCGAGGCTCTGCCGCGCGTAGATCGCCACTGTTGACCCGCTCATGCTCTAAGGGTATATGATCCCAACCACGGCCCCAACGGCCTGACCTGCCAGGTCGGGCTGGTCCGTCAGGACGAGCTGCCCGCCCAGGTCGACGTCGAGCCTCCAGCCTGACGACGACCGTTCATCCCTTCTTCCCTGACGGCTGTCGCCGCGCAGGTCTAGCGTCGCTCGGGCAGGCACTCCCCCGACCCGAAGGAGCAGGCATGCCGCACGGCGACATCACCCACATCGACATCCCCGTGAGCGACCTCAGGGCCGCCCAGACCTTCTACTCCGGCCTCTTCGGCTGGGACATCGCGGAGGTGCCCGGCTTCGAGGGCTACCCGATGTGGCAGGCACCGAACAAGATCAGCGGCGGCGGTCTCGCCCCGCGCGACGAGAGCTTCACCCAGCCGCGCAGCTACGTCGAGGTCGACTCGATCGACGAGACCCTCGCCAAGGTCACCGAGTCCGGCGGCACCGTGGTCATGGAGAAGTCGCCGATCAGCGAGACGAGCTGGTACGCCTTCTTCAACGACCCTGACGGCAACACGATCGGTCTCTACGAAGGGGCCACCGACACGTCGTCCTGACCGTCATCGTCGGTGAGCACCGGGGGCATCTGGCCGAACGTCGGGCGGCGGCGCTCCTCGAGCACGCGGCGGTTGTAGTCCCGCAGCACCTCGCGGACGGCGTCCTCGTTGCTCGTCGAACTCACCGCGCTCGGTCGCCTCGCGGATCTGCCGCTCGATCCACGTCTCGTGGCCGCCGGTCGGTCCGCTCCTGCTCCCGGTCACAGCGCCGCGGCGACCTCCGTGCCCTGCCGGATCGCCCGCTTGGCGTCGAGCTCCGCGGCAACGTCGGCGCCTCCGATGACGGTGACCTTGATTCCCTTCGCCTGCAACGGCTCGACGAGGCCTCGGACCGACTCCTGGCCGGTGCAGACAACGACGTGGTCGACGTCGAGCACCCGCGCCTCACCGTCCACGGTGATGTGCAGACCCGCGTCGTCGATGCGGTCGTAGGTGGCTCCGGTGACCTGGTGGACGCCCTTCATCTTCAGGGCTGCGCGGTGGACCCAGCCGGTCGTCTTGCCGAGGCCTGCGCCGATCTTGCTCGTCTTGCGCTGCACGAGGAAGACCTCGCGCGGGGACGGCTCGACCTGCGGCTCGACGAGACCGCCCCGGTTCGGCGAGTCCTGGTCGACGCCCCATTCGCGCTCCCATGCCTGGAGGTCGAGGGTGGGGCTGTCCGTCGTCGTGAGCAGCTCGGTGACGTCGACGCCGATACCGCCGGCCCCGATGACCGCCACGCGGTCCCCGACCTCGACCTCGCCGAGGACGACCTGCGGGTAGGTCAGCACCTTCGGGTGGTCGATCCCCTCGATGTCCGGGACGCGCGGCTCGACGCCGGTCGCGAGGACGACCTCGTCGAAGTCGGCGAGGGTCTCCTCGTCGGCGCGGGTGCCGAGGTGCAGCTTGACGCCGGTGAGGTCGAGCTGGGTGCGGTAGTAGCGGATCGTCTCGGCGAACTCCTCCTTGCCGGGGATCCGCATCGCGAGCGCGAACTGGCCGCCGATGTCCTCGCCCGCCTCGAAGAGCTCGACCCGGTGGCCCCGCTGGGCCGCCGTGACCGCCGCCGAGAGACCCGCAGGTCCGGCACCGACAACCGCGACGTGCTTGACCGTACGGGTCGGGCCGATGACGAGCTCGGTCTCGTGGGCGGCACGCGGGTTGACCAGGCAGCTGGCCGTCTTGCGCGAGAAGGTGTGGTCGAGGCAGGCCTGGTTGCAGCCGATGCAGGTGTTGATCTCGTCGACCCGGCCCTCCTCTGCCTTGAGGGCCCAGTCCTCGTCGGCGAGGAAGGGCCGCGCCATCTGGATGAGGTCGGCCTTGCCGGCTGCGAGGATCGACTCCGCGACATCGGGCATGTTGATGCGGTTCGACGTGACGACAGGCACGGTGACGTGCTCGCGCAGCCGCGCCGCGAGGTCGACGAACGCCGCCCGCGGGACCGAGGTGACGATCGTCGGGACCCGAGCCTCGTGCCAGCCGATGCCCGTCGAGATGATCGTCGCCCCGGCCTCCTCGATCTCCTTCGCGAGCGCGATGATTTCCTCCCAGCTCTGCCCGTCCTCGACGAGGTCGAGGACGGAGAGGCGGTAGAGGATGATGAAGTCCTCGCCCGCCGCGGCGCGCGCGGTACGCACGATCTCGACGGCGATCCGGCGCCGGTTCTCGGCGGAGCCGCCCCACCCGTCCGTGCGCTTGTTGGTGCGCGGCGCGAGGAACTCGTTGATGAAGTAGCCCTCTGAGCCCATGATCTCGATGCCGTCGTACCCGGCCTCGCGCGCCAGCTCGGCCGCGCGCCCGTAGGCCCGGATCTGGCGGCGCACGCCCCGCTCCGTGAGCGCGCGAGGGACGAAGGGGGTGATCGGTGACTTGATCGCGGACGGCGCCACCTTCCACGGCGCGTAGGAGTACCGGCCGGCGTGCAGGATCTGCAGGGCGATCTTCCCGCCCTCCTTGTGCACCGCGTCGGTGATCTGCCGGTGCTGGCGCGCCTCACGGCGGGTCGTCATCTTCGAGGCGCCCGGGTAGAACGAGCCTTCGATGTTCGGCGCGAAGCCCCCGGTGACGATGAGCCCGCACCCTCCCTTCGCCCGCTCCGCGAAGAAGGTGGCGAGACGGTCGAAGTCCCGCGCCCGGTCCTCCAGGCCGGTGTGCATCGACCCCATGATCGTGCGGTTGCGCAGGGTGGTGAAGCCGAGGTCGAGCGGCTCGAACAGGTGCGGGAAGTCGGTCATCGATCCTTCTTCGTGGGGCGGGCAAGCCCCACTAGTCTGGCTGTTCCGCGCGCGAAAGGACACCGATGAGCGGGGTGACACGACTCGCATGGCGAGCCGCGACGGCCACGGGAGCCACGGCGCTGACCGGAGCAGCGCTGGCCGGCCTCAGCTACGGCCTGATCCAGGTCGAGGGCAGAATCGCCCGCCGGGTCGTCGGGCAGCCCTTCGAGGGCGCCCCTGACGACGACGGCGTGTACGGCGCCGCCCCGGGCGACCCGGTGCAGCTCATCGTCCTCGGCGACTCCACCGCCGCCGGGATGGGGGCCGACAATCGCTACCAGACGATCGGGGCGATCCTCGCGACCGGTCTCGCCGCGATCATGGGTCGCCCGGTCGAGCTGACGAACGAGGCCGTCATCGGCGCGGAGTCCAGCGACCTCCCCGCCCAGCTGTCCAAGGCGCTGGCCCGGGTCGACCAGCCTGCGATCGCGGTGATCCTCATCGGCGCCAACGACGTCACGCACCGGATCGACCGCTCGACGGCCGTGCGCCACCTCGAGCGGACCGTGCGCTACCTGCGCACCCTCGACGTGCCTGTCGTCGTCGGCACCTGCCCCGACCTCGGGACCGTCGAGCCGATCCCCTTCCCGCTCAACGCGCTGCTGCGCCGGTGGAGCCGCGAGCTCGCGGCCGCCCAGACCGTCGCGGTCGTCGAGGCAGGTGCCAGGTCCGTGTCGATGGCAGACCTCCTCGGGCCGGAGTTCGAGGCCAGCCCGGCGGTGATGTTCAGCCAGGACCGCTTCCACCCCTCCGCCGCCGGATACGCCCGGGTCGCCAGCGCGCTGCTGCCCTCCGTCGCGGCCGCGCTCGGGGCGTGGCCCGGCGGCGCCGAGCACGACAGCGACCCCGAGCCCGGCCGACGTA
>JBHWMJ010000246.1:0-19412 GCA_043423105.1 Marihabitans sp. | reverse complement strand
GACGTGCCTCGCCCGTGAACGAGCGGGACCGGGACGAGCAGGGGCGGGCGCGTCAGGCCCGTCCGAGGGATGCGCTCGGTCGTCCGTTGCCGTACGGGGCGAAGGGGGTCGAGCCGGTGAGCGAGGAGCCGCTGCCGCCGCGCGAGACGATCGCGGAGGCGAAGCGCCTGCTCGATGTCGGGCGGCCCTTCTCGGCGCACGAGGTCCTCGAGGCGCGGTGGAAGGCGGCACCGCCGGGGGAGCGGAACCTCTGGCAAGGCCTGGCCCAGATCTGCGTAGCGCTGACCCACAGCGCGCGCGGCAACGCGGTCGGAGCGGAGCGCCTGCTGGACCGAGGTGTCGCTCGGGTGGAGTCGTACGCAGCTGGCGGGGGACCGGCCTACTCGCTCGACCTGGCCGCCATCGTGCGGTGCGCCCGCACCTCCGTGGTCCGGGAGCAGACGGGCGAGCAGAGTTGACCGTCAGTCGTCACGAGGGGGCCGCGCCCGTGCCGCCTTCGTCTCGCCGCGCCGGCGCTTGGCGGCGAGGCGGCGTTGCTGCGAGCCGCGGGTCCGACGAGTCGGTCGACGTCGTGGGGGAGGTGGGGCGAGTGCCTCGCCGACGAGGGATGCCAGTCGCTCGCGGGCTGCTGCACGGTTGCGCCGCTGGGAACGGTGCTCGGAGGCCTCGACCGTCAGGACGGTCCCGTCGAGCCGAGTGGCCAGGCGTGCGAGGAGACGTTCGCGCTGCTCGGGCGTGAAGCCGGCCGCGGTGGCGATGTCCAGCGAGAGCTGGACACGGGAGTCGGTGGTGTTGACGCCCTGACCGCCAGGGCCCGAGGAACGCGAGAACCGTTCGGCGAGGTCCGAGACGCTGATGACCTGCCCACGAGGCAGGCCAGGTCCGGGCGGGATGCGCAGGTCCTCCTTCACACCACGGAGTATGCCGCTGGTGCTAGAGGCCAAGGAGTGACGTGACGCGCCGTCGCTGGAGGGGAGAGGGCCGATCGTCCACTCCTCCTCAAGCTCCGACCTTGACTTGACATAATCTATGTTATCGGCGGTGTGATTTAAGGTGTGATTCGATGCGGGATTAGGTATTGGATTCGACTGCGGCGCGTGGCACACTGCAGGTATGAGCACTCAGTCGACCATCGCCCGCGGCGACCTGCGCGCCTACGAAGAGTCGGTGCGGCTGGCCACGCCGGAACTCGTCGAGCGGCTGCGTGACCTGCTCGGCGCCAAGCTGGTTGCCTACCTGGGCTCGGTCCAGGAGACCCGGGCGGTGCGGCAGTGGGCCGACGCCGGCGACGCGCGCACGCCGTCGACCGACGTGGTCAACCGACTGCGGATGGCCTACCGGATCGCAGCACTGCTGCGCGGCAAGGACTCGGCCGCGGTCGTCCAGGCATGGTTCCAGGGCATGAACCCGCGGCTCGACGACGTCGCGCCGGCACGGCTGCTGCGTGAAGGCGACCTCGAGCAGGTCGGCCCCAGCGTCCTGGCAGCCGCGCGCGCGTTCGCCGCTGCCGGATGACGTCGCCGGTGGCTGAGGCGCCCCAGCTGGTCGTCGTCGACGCGGCCGAGGAGGTCTGGCGGGTCGGCTTCAAGCCGGAGCCCTGGGCGTGGTCGGGTTGGGAGTGGGCCGGCGCCGACGGCCGGTTCCACGGTCGCTGGGACGACCGGCAGGGCAACTTCCGCACCATCTATGCCGGCTCCACGCTTCTGGCCTGCCTGCTCGAGGTACTCGCCGGCTTCAGGCCGGACCCGACGCTCGCGCTCGAGCTGGACGACATCGTGGAGGACGACGAAGACGGGGCGGTGTATCCGACCGCGCGGGCCGGCGAGATCTCCTACTCGTGGCTGGAGCCTCGTTCAGCGGCGAGTGCGACACTGACCGGCCGCTTCTGTGCCGTCACGGCGGCCGAGTCCATCGCCGCGCTGCGGCCGCAGTTCGTCGCCCTCGCTCACATGCTGAACCTGCACGACTTCGACGCTGCGGCGCTCAAGGACGGGCGCCCGAGGGCACTCACCCAGTCTGTGGCCACCTACCTGCACGCCAGCACTGAGCTCGACGGCGTCACCTTCGCCTCCAGGCACGGTGACGACCTCGCCCTCTGGGCCATCTTCGAGCGAGCCGAGGACCCCGCGATCAGCCGGACCCTCGACGCGATCGAGCACCACGCGCTCTCCCCTGAGCACTCAGACGTCCAAGAGGCTCTCCGGATCCTCGGCCTCCGCTGGTCGACCCACTGAGCAGCCCAGCTGGCACAAGCCGTTCCACCCCTGCGCAAGGGGTCGGCGTGCCACGATTAACCCGTGGGACTCTTCAAGCGCGGTGAGGCCATCAGGGCCAAGAAGATCGGGGCTCATGCCCGCTACGTCGATGAGGACGTCCAGCGCGTCGACCTCAAAGTCACCAGCACCGACGGCGAGACGGTCACCATCGACCTCAGCCTCGACCAGACCCGCCAGCTCGTCATCGACCTGACCAACGCCTACGGGGCCTGTCGACCGGCTCTGCTGGACCAGAAGCAGGTCGACCGGATCACCTCGTACTTCGGGATGCGCTGATGACCCGCTACGAGTACGACGAGGAGGCCAGCGCGGCCTGGCACATGGACGTCGCGCACGAGGTCGACGACTCGCCCGCGCCAGTCTCTCGGTGGGTGGACGCGATGCGTCGCCTCAACACGATCAACGACCCGCTCGCCCGCAAACTCCTGGCGCTGCACCGCGACTGCGGTGCCGGCACGGGCGTTTGCGACTCACTCGATGACGACCCGGACCCCATGGATCGCCGCTCGACCTGGGGCTGTGAGACGACCGGCCTCATCGCAGACCACTTCGGCGTCGAGTACCCACAAGGCTCGTCGAGCGATCGCCCGTGAGCTCGCACGACTCCAACGGCCGCCTCGTTGACCTCATCCGGGCCGGACTGAGCCGAGCCGACGAGCTCGGCCGCGCCCGGGTGCCGCTCAAGCTCTACCGCCCCGAGGAGCAGGAAGAACTCGTCACGCTCCTCCACGCCTACCTGTGGGACACCGCAGCGCCCCACGACGACGAATGGCATCGCTCCCCCGGCAACATCATGACCTTGTGGGCCGAGCTGCTCAAGATCGGCAAGGAGACCCGCGAACGGCTCATCCCGCTCCGCACTGACCTGGTCAAGGTCCTCACGGAGCGCGGCCTGGGCTACCGGACGCACCCACGGTCGGTGCCAGTGCTCGTTCGCGAGTACAGCGGTCCGATCGAGACCCCAGTCCATCCCGGCGACCCACGCGAAACCTCGAGCACGATCGCCGTCGGGTCCTGGGGAGCCGGCTTCGGAGATGCAGTCACGAACCGCAAGGTCGAGCTGGCCGCCGAGGCGGTGGTCCAGCGCCACTACGAAGCGGCCGGTTGGACAGTCACCCGCGTCGCACACCTCAAGTGCGGCTGGGACCTGACCGCGGAGCGCGACGGCCAGGCGCGCCACCTCGAGGTCAAGGGCGTCTCGAGCTCGCTGCCCTCGATCCTGCTCACCCGCAACGAGCTGCGCAGCGCCGGGACCGATCCCGACTGGCTCTTGGCCGTGGTGACCAACGCGCTCACCGATCCGACGCTCCTCGAGTTCGAGCGCGAGTCTGTCACCGCGGCCGCCGACCCCACCGTCTACCGGGTCAACCTCTCCCAGTGACCTCAGCCCCTGGCCGTGAGCACCGACCACGTCGGTCGTGGATGATGCGCTGATGGAGACACGCGTGGTCGCAGTCGACGTCGGCTCAGTCCGCTCCAACTTCGCCTGGGGCGCCCTCGACCTTCCCGGAAGGCGGCCAGTCGGTGAGGGTGGCAGCCACCCTGAGGGGGCGGCGCTCGCGGTCCTCGAGGCGCTCGACGCCGGTGTGCCGGTGGCGCTCGGGTTCGAGGCTCCCCTGATGGTCCCTGTCAGTCCGGTCGGCCCCGTCGACGGCTGGAGGACGCTGGGGCAGGCGCGCCAGGGCGAGACCGTCGACGGACGCTCGAAGGCCCTGGTCGGCCGGCGCCGGCAGCGGCGCCCTGGCCACGGGGCTGGTGCAGATGGCGTGGGTGCTCGAGCGGGTTGGCTCCGGAATCCCCGGGCTGCGCTGCACGACCAGGCCCGAGCCCTGGCTGGCTGGCGAGGCCGAGCTGTTCGTCTGGGAGGCCTTCGTCTCCGGCACGGGCAAGCCGGTTCCGTCAGAGATCTCCCAGCACGCAGCTGACGCAGCCGCGGCTGCGGACACCTTCGCCGACCGGTTGGAGGCGGGGTCGTTGAGCGCCTCAGACGTCGTCTGCACGCCGGCGTCGTCGTTCAATCTGGCGGCCGCGGCCGCGGCGTACGCGGGGCTGGCGATCGCTAGCAACGAGCTGCGCGACCAGGTGCAGGTCTACCGCACCCGCCCGGCCCTCCTGTAGATCGCCGTCGGCGGGCGCGGCTGGTCCGGGATCTCGACCTCGAGCAGCACGATCCGCTGCTCGGGGCCGCATGCCCGTGCAAGGGCCCGCCGCTCCGCCTCAGTGGCGACGAACAGGGGCAGGCCCATGAGCCGCGCACGCACCTCGGTCGAGATCCTGCTGAGCACCGGGCTGATCACGCCCTGCGGCATGTCGTGGACGAACAGGGGCACGCCCATCGCCCACTCTGGCGTCGCGTCTCGCACGCCGACGTAGCCGCGCGCCTCTCGGCCGACGAGCTCGACGGCCGGCGGCGTGAGTGCCTGCTGGCGGGCGAGCTTGGCCGCGATCGCGGCCAGGTGGCGCTCGTGCTCCGCGGTCGCCAGGTCGTCGTGTTCACGGCGGCGCTCGCTGGCTTCCAGCTGGGGCGCGCTCGGTGATCACGTGAGGCCGGGTGGTCCACACGATCCGTGCGGACTCCAGGAAGAACCTGCTGTACCTAGGGGTCCGGTGCGCTCTGATCGTGCCCGCCAGCACGCCGGCGACGAACACGCTGAGGTCCACGTCCGGCTCAACCGGGCGCCACCAGCCGTGCCCCGGACAAGGACCGGGGGCACCGCCGTCGTTCTCGCAGCGCCGGCGCGGACACCACGCCTCGCGGAATACCCCGGTCCCGTCGACGACCTTGGCATCCACAGCCACAGGCGGCCCGGACTCGTCGGCCAGGGACAGCCGGATGGCGGGGACCGCTCCGATCCACGGCCGCTCGCGGTCGGTGACCCAGCACACCGGCACGCCGGAAGCCTCCATCCGAGCGGTGCGCTCGCGCAGCTCGTCGACGGTGATCTGCGCCAGCTGAGCCTCCCAAGCCATCCGCCGGGCGCCGTCGGGGCTGGTCGCGAGCACGTCGGCCCGCCAGCCGTCCCCGGCGACCTCGAGCTCGGCGTACCAGCCGGTATCGCGAATGGCTGAGGCCAGCTGCAGTTTGAGCAGCCGGTGGGCCATCGTCTCGCCCACCAGGGAGCAGGTCGGCGCGGCACGGTCGTGGGCGAAGAACCGCAGGCCCTTGGGCGAGACCTTGGCGTGAAGCCCATGCCCGCACTCGCGGCAGGTCAGGGGCGCGCGAGGCCGCGCCCGGTGGATCGCCTCCCAGGGCACCCCTTCGCCGAGCGGATCAACGGTTGCGTCGAGCACGCCGGTCGAGGCATGCTGCGCCGTCAGTGGCACGAGGGCACTCTGCCGGAGACGGCCGACGCAAGTCGCTGTATCAGTTGCGATTGAGGCCGTGTCGGCGGGAGTCGAGCGCGTACTTGTAGTGACTCTCGGCGGCGTCGATCTCGCGAGTCGGGGTCGCGGGATCGAAAACCCTCAGCACCGACAGCCGGAAGCTGGACGGATTCAGGTTGCGGAGCTCGACGTTGCCGCCGTGACCGTTGGTCGCATACGCGGCCCAGCGCTGCAGGATGTTCTCGGCGCCGTCGGCTTTGCCCACGTAGTGACGACCGTCGCGGGTGTCGGTGATGAGGTAGACCCCGATCACGGACGAGAGGGCGGTGCGCCAGGCGGCGTAGCGGTGCTCGCGGATGACGGCCTGCAGCTGGGGGTAGTCCAGCGTGAGCGCGTCGAATCCGGGGAACCTCACCGGCTCGGCGTCGGCGATCTCCATCACCGGGTACGCGGCCGCGGTGGTCGCGTGGATCCGCCACGTCCGCGGGGAGCGCCACCCGATGACGAGCCGGTTCCGCAGGTCACTCATCAGCTCCGAGTGCTCGAGGTGGAAGGTGCGACGTAGGCCGTCGTTCTGCGTCTCACCATGGTTCACCAGGACCGACCACAACCGGGCGCGGTCTCCGCCCTCGGGGCGGAACACGATCCAGACGCCTGGAGGCTGCGCCGGGAAGATCCGGGGGTTGGCCACCTGGACGCTCGTGTAGGCCAAGATCTCCTCGTCCGAGGAGTCGCCGTGAAGGCCTACGGTCCCGTCCTCGTGCTCGCGCACGTAGGCGTGCCGGATGACCAGGGCCGCGGCCGAGTCGAGGCCCGCGCTGGCGATGATCGAGGCGAAGGTGAGCGTCATGCGGGATCTTCCGTTCCGGGGGCGGCTGGAGCCGCGGCGATGCTGACCAGCACGTCGTGGCCAAGTGAGGGATCGACCAGGACGTGCAGGCCGAGGTCGGTGATCCGCCCGTCCTGGGGATGCCAGTCGCGGTCCTCGCGGGTGCGGCCCAGCAGTGGGTCGAGAGCATCGATCGTGGGCTTCCACAGGGTCAGCCAATTGCGCTGCCGACCGACGACGAAGGACAGCTGCAGCTGCACGGCGCCGGCGGGGATCGCCGCGGCGTCGAGGACCGCGGCACGGACCTGCGCCTTGTACGCCGCCGTCGAGGCCGAGGCGGTGGTGCGGACCGTGTAGGTATCGCGTGGACCTGCCGTCTCGGCCGCCGGGGCGACGAGGACCCGCGAGGTGTCGGCGTGCCGCTTGGTGCACCACACCGCCACGAGGTCCTCGTTGCGGAGCCGGGTGGCCAGCGGGAAGGCGTAGTTGTCCAGGTCGGCCATGTCAGCGAGGTCGCGTCCCCTGGGTAGGCCGACCTCGAGCGACAGCACCCAGGGGCCGCTGGCCACCAGGTGGGGCGCCAGCAACTCGGCGGTGTCCTCGAGGTACTCGCGGAGCCGGACTTGGTCAGGGTCGGTGGCCTTGTTCCAGCTGGCCAGGCGCGGGACCTTCCGGAGCACCAGGCCGTCTCCGGCCGGGCGGCGATACCACCTCGAGGCCGTCAAGGGCGGTGCACCGTGCCGGTCTCGTCGACCCACCAGACCTCGATCTTCGCCGCGGCGAGCGACCCGGCCGTTTCGGCGTGCAGGTCGCGGTAGCGGGGGAAGTCGGGCAGGGCGATCACGCTGTCCCACTCCGGCTCCTTGCTCCGCAGGCGCATGGCGGCCAGCACGGCTTGGGAGTACCAGTGGCCGGCCTGGGTGCTCGGGCTGGTGCGCTTGGCCTCGCCGGCACGGGCCGGGTCGGCGTAGTTGCGGCTGGGGAATCCCTTGACCTCCACCCCGGCGGTGCGGCCGTCGCGGGCGGCGATCACGTCGATGCCGTGCTCCTTGGTCGCGGTGTTGGCCACCGAGAGGATGCGCCATCCCTCGCCCGCCAAGGCCGTGACCAGGGCGGCCTGGACGTTGGCCTCGGTGTGCCACTCCCCTCCGACCTCGACTGGGGCGGCAGTAGGGCGGGGCGCAGTCCACGCGGCCGCCGCGCCGCGCAGGGGTGGTGCTGTCGTGCGTGATTCGACGTTGCCGGCGACCTCGAACCCCAGCGCGGCCAGGTGCCGTCGGGCGGTGTGGGAGATGAACTCAGACCGCGGAACCCCTGTGGCGACCTCGAAGGCCTGGATGGCCGGGTACCACGTGTCGTTGATCCTCACCGCGTGCTTGCGGATCACGTCGGGAGGTACGTCGGTCAGCCGGGCCTCGACGTCCTCACGCGCCAGCTCGTAGCGCTGGCCGTTCAGCGTGAACCGGATCGACGCACGGCCCTGACTGTCCATGGCCAGAAACTACGGCAACGAGCCGACACGCGCGTCCGTTCCGGGTCGGCGTCGACCGCCGCGCCCTCGAACACGTGTTCTACCCTAGGAGTCATGGCGGGCGGTGGTTACGGACGCGGGGCGGGGATCCCGTTGAAGGATCGCGTGCGCGTCGACCAGGACGCCCAGGTCGACTCGCGGCCGCCGGCGGCTCCAGCTGGTGCCGAGCACCCGGGGCGGCACTGCTGGGTCTCCGTTCCCGTCGATGCGGCGCGTCCGCGGCCGGGTCTGCTGCTGGAGTGGCGACGGACCGGGCACCTGTGGGAGGGAAGGGTCGTCTACGTCGCGCAGCTGAGACCCGGGCGGTGGGCCACGGTCGAGGAGTGGATCCCCTCAGAGCTGCTCACCACGGAGTGAGCACCGTGTCTGCCAACCCGCCGAAGAACGACGCCTGGCGACCGTACGGCGATGTGCGGTTCGTGCTGATCCGGAACACGGGCCGGCTCAAGCCGTCGCGTGGGCTGATCCTCGACTGGAAGCGCGAGGGGCGACGCTGGGAAGCCCTTGTGGTCTGGCACGACGACGCAGCGCTCAGGCCGGTCGTCAAGATGGACTGGCTGCGGACCGAGAACCTGATCCCGGGGCCGGTCGACCCGAACTGGACCGGCCCCGGAGACTGAGGCGGTCACGCGACGCCGAGCTCGTCGTCTAGGTCCTCGAGCGCGAGTGGCGGCACCCAGCCCTGTTCCTTCGCGTACCGACGCGACCGGGTCGCGGTGACGCGTTGCGGCACGGTGTCGGCCGGCGGCAGCGTCATGCACAGCTCCTCGAACAGAGCGTTGGCCTTGCGAGCGGTTGCGACGGTCATCCGCCGTTCCCCACGGACGATCGGGATCACGTTCGCGGCATGCCGCAGCCCGAGCCGACGTCCGATCTCGGACATCGACCATCCAAGCGCGACGAGCGCCTGCAGCCGCCGCGACACCGCGGCCGAGCGCTCCTGGTCGAGCACCGCTCCGCCAGCCAAACGCAGCTGCGTCGACCAGGCCGGGTCCAGGGCGTAGAGCTTCTCTGCGGTCTGACGCAGGACCCGCCGCGAGGGCGTCTGTGAGCCGTCAGGCTGGCGTTTGCCGTACATCAGCTTCCACAGCGCGCCGTGGGCCACGCCCGAGCGTTCGGCGATCGTCTTGAGGCCCATCCCGGCCTCGCGCAGCTCCTGGACGTGGAGGCGCAGCGGGTAGGCGTCGACGTAGCGGTGGTAGCGGCCATAGGCCTTCAACCGATTGCGTTCGTTTTCTGAGGCGGTGTTGGCCGTCGCGCACGGCGTGCACCGGCAGCGGTCGAGGACGTAGCAGGCGCGGGTTCCGTGCTGGTGGTTCGCCTGCTTGTGGTGGCACGGCTTCGGTGTCCGGTCGACCGCGGCGGCGCGCTCCTCGGCCAGGGCGGCGCGGAGCATCGCCTCTTCCTGCTTGCGGCACGAGTGGCGGGAGAACCAGTAGCGGGCCTCGGTTGCGCCGGCGTTCTCGTAGACCGCCTCCAGGCCGCAGCGGGCGCAGCGGTGCTTGCGGGTCGCGCGGCGTACGCCGGCGGCACAGGCGTGGTCAGTGGCGGCGGCCGCCGCCTTCTCCCTGGTCTTGTACAGGCGAGACCAGCCGCAGTCGCACACCGCCCGGACCGCCATCAGCTGACGCCTCTCCGTGCGTCCAGGTCGTCGTGGGCCAGGCGGGCCTCGGTGGTGGCCACGGCACGCAGCAGGGCTCCCTGCAGGGTGTGCGGCATGGGCTCCGGATCGGGGTTGAGGACCGCGGGGACAACCACTCGCAGGGTGCGAGGGCCGTGGGGGATCAGCAGTCCCCACCCCACGGGCAGGTCATCGCGCACGATGTCCCGCGCGGCCGCGACGAGCCACCAGTAGTGCATGTGGGGCTGGAAGGCGGCGGCTTTCGACGGGTCGCGCAGCTCGGCGAGCCAGTCGGACCGCGACACCTTGACCTCGTGTCCGTGGAACACGGGCGGGAAGGCCATCGGCTGCTCCCGGGCCCAGGGTGTCGAGTGCATCGAGGTCGCCACGAAGTCGCAGATGCGGTGGCGCTGCAGCCGCAGCCCGGCGGGCACATGCTCAGCTCGCAGGTACTTGGACCCGCTCCATCCGCCGTTCGTGACGCGGCTCGAGTAGCGGACGTTCAGCCGGTCCAGCATCGACCGTTCGGTGTGGGCGCTGCGCATCGTCGGCTCACTCGGTGCGAGGTGCGTCGGCCCAGGTGAGCAGGTCGGGTGCGGCGTCCAGGACGCGCTCGACGCTCACGGTCCACATCCAGTCGACGCACACGGCCGGCGGCTCGGTGGTCAGGGTGATCATCGGAGGTTCCTCCCTTGTCGGTTCGGTTGGGTTTCAGGTGGTCGGCTACGCCAGAAGCGCTGCTGCGGCGCAGGCCACGACCAGGAGCCAGGTGATGACGAACAGGCGACTGCGCAGCCGGTCGCCCGGGGTCGCAGCTCGGCCGCCGACGCGGCGGTTCTCAACGAGGAACCCGGCGCCAGTGAGAGTCAGGCCGAGTGCGCTGATCGTCACCGAGGGAATCGCTGTCAACATCCCGATCGGCAGTGCGGCGATGGCGAGGGCAACGCCCGTCCAGATCACGCGGGAGATCCAGCGCGATCGCGGCCGGGCGGCGCTCTGCGCCCTCGGGTCCTCCGGGTCGATGCCGTGGAGGCGAGCGTGGGCAAGGTCGCCGGCGCGGATGAGGCGCTCGTGGGTGTCCTGGTCGCAGTTGCAGTGACCGGTGTCCAGGGACTCCCCGATCGCCGCGGCCTCTGCCTGGATCTCCGTGTCGAGCTCGACAAGTGCGAGCACGCGCGGGTCCGTGGCGCTGCTCGCGGCGTGCGGGGGCCGGACGATGGTGTCCTTGGACAGGGCGCGGTGGAGCCGGCCGGCCATCACCAGGTCGTCGGTCCGTGCTCGAGCTCCGGCGCAGATCTGCGTGGCTGTCTGGCTGGATCGCACACGGAGGTCCTCGAGGAGGAGGCGGTGGCGGTCTCCCAGCTGCTCCAGATCCTCAGACGTGATCGGGAGCCCTGCTGGGTCGATACCTCCGAGCCTGGCCAGTGCCCGGCTCAGCGCCTCTACGCGCTGCCGCGCCAGCTCCTCACGTTCCTCCTCGGGCAGCGAGCACCAGGCGGCGTAGGCGTGGCGGCAGATGAACCAGTAGCCGACCCCGAGGACGAGGGAGATTCCCGCCAGCACCCACGAGAACGCCGTCACGAAACCGGTCAGCTGATCGATGAACGCGGCCAGCTCGGGCGCCTTCTCGGCGGCCGCCAGGTCGGCCCCGCCGATCATCTTGATCAGGAACGGCGTGCCGAATAGGAGCGCAGCGCCCGCGAGGGGCTGCAACCAGGGACGGCGGCCCGATGCGACCTCGAGGCCGAGGTCCAGGACCCATGGGGCAGGGCGGTCGCTGGACTCGTGGGGTGTCGGTTCGTCTCGCGGCGTGTTCCGCGGTGGGTTGTTCATGGTGTCTTCCTCCCGAGGTGCGGTCGGGTCGGCGGCGCCGACGAGACCTAGGAACTCTCAGCAGAGTAGGTGTGCGTTCAGACCCAAATCGGGTTATCCACAGGCGCCAGTTGAGGCTTCATCGGAGGGGCGCGGAAACCCCGGCGGCCGGGCTGGGAACCGCGCGCTGCGTGGAGCGCACCGGGCCCGGGACGAAGGACTCGTCGAGCTGCTCAGCGCCACCAGCTACTGACCTGGCAGCGTGGGTCATGACATCGGTGATGACGTCCTGGGCGTTGGTGACCATGCTGGCCTGGCCGAGACGGATCAGCTGGTTCACGCCGGTGGAGGCCACGCTGCTCACGGGACCAGGGACGCCCATGAGGGGTCGGTGCAGGTTGGTGGTCCAGTGGGCAGTGTTGATCGCGCCGCTGCGCACGGCGCCCTCGACGACCACGGTTCCTTCGGCGAGGCCGGCGACGATCCTGTTCCGGGCCAGGAAGCGGGTTCGGGTGGGGCCGGCTCCCGGAGGTGCCTCCGAGACGACCAGGCCGCGTTCGGCGATCGCCTCGAGCAGCTGGGCGTGTGCGGCCGGGTAGGGCCGGTCGACGCCGCCGGGCAGGACGGCGATGGTCGGGCCGCCGGCGACGAGGGCGCCGCGGTGGGCCGCCTGGTCGACGCCGTAGGCGAGGCCGCTGACGACGGTGTGGCCCATGGCTGCGAGGTCGCGGCTCAGCTCGGTTGCCTGCTCGGTGCCGTAGCTGGTGGCGGATCGTGAGCCGACCACCGCCACGGCGTTGCAGGCGAACTGGCGCAGGTCATGGACTCCGCGGACCCACAGGCCGACGGGTTCGCCGCCGCGGTCGTGGAGCGCGCCGGTGTTGCGGAGTGCGCCGAGCTGGGTGGGCCACTCGGTGTCGCCGGGGACGATGAAGCGGATGCCTCGGGCGGCGGCCTGCTCGAGGACCTGGGCGGGGTCGACGCGGCCGAGCTCCTGGGCGATGCCGAAGCCCCAGTGGTTCTCCACCTCGCCGGCGGCCTCGAGGTAGTCCAGGACCTTGCCGGCGCCGAGCTCGCCGACCAGGCCGGTGACGCGGAGATCTCCAGGCTCGATGGTCCGACTGAGGGTGACGCGGGCGAGCCGGTCAGCGTCGTCGACGTCGGCGCTCATGCCTGGCCTCCCCACAGCAGGTCGAGGTCGGGGGCGTGGATGATGTCGAGGCGCTTGTCAGGGGCGTAGGCCGCGGGCTCTGGCACCACCAGGCGGCGCAGCTGGCGCTCGGTGGCGCTGGGCTGGACGTCGTCGATCGGGTCGGTGTCGTCGTAGTTCATCGCGGTGTCCCTTCTCAGCGGCCCGGGGCCGGGCGGTCGGTGACGGGCGGCGTGCCCGGGATGTCGCGCTGCTGGCCGGGAGGCTTGGGCACGTAGGACTCGTCGAGCTCGCCGGCGAGATCGCGCATCTGGGTCTGGTATCGATCCCACTCGCGGGGGTGGATGCCGTTCTGCAGGGCGGAGGCGACGACGGCGGCCATGGAGTAGGGCCGGTCGGCGGGCACCTGGTCGAGTGCGCACCAGGCCTTGGCACCGTCGCCGTGCAGCCAACTGGCGAAGCCGAGCATGGAGGCCGGCGCTGCGCGGACCTCGTCGGGGGCGCGGCGGGTGAGGTCGTTCCAGAGGGCCATGTGGGAGGTGTGGTTCTCCCGGCTCATGTCCTCCCAGACCGCGTCGCGGGTACCGATCGACTCCAGGGCGACGAGCATCCGTGCGCCGTCGACGTCGGAGAGCCGGTTGCCGTCGGTGTGGAACTGCTCGAGGCGGTCCAGGGCCCAGTCCCGCTCCAGGGCGGGAGTGCTGTCCGCGGCCGCGGCCCGGGCCGCGGGGATCAGCTGGGCGATCGGCTCACGGTCGCCGACCATGGACGCAGCCAGGGAGGCCCTGCTGGCGGCTGGCTGGGCGGCGCCGGTCAGCACGGTCGCGGCCGCGATCCGCTCAGCGGTCGCCGGGTTCTGCAGGCCGGTGGAGCCGGTATTGAACTCACGCCACCGCTCGCCGTCGGCCCATAGCCGGATGTGGGTGGTGATGCCCACGGTCTCGAGGCGGTTGGACAGGTGCTGGCTGGCCAGCTCGGCGCTGCGGCGGTCGTCAGTGAAGCAGAGGATCGCCAGGCGCGAGCCGGGTCGGGCGTGGCGGCCGTAGGGGCCGCTGATGGCGTCCCACACTTCCTCGCGGTCGGCGGCCGTCTTCGGCAGGTCGACGCGGGTGATGGGGAGCCCGGGCCGGAAGGGGACGAGGACGATCGACTCCTCAGGCTTGAAGCCGAGGACGTGCGGCACTGCGGCGAGCAGCTCGTCCGGGGACTGTACGACGAGATCCATGGAAACCTCCGCGCGGTCAGCTGGCCTGGGCCGGGCGGGTGGCGCGCTCGATGCGCGCGGAGACGTACTTGAGCGAGACGCCGACTTCGCCGAAGCGGTTGTCGACGACCACGACGTCCTTGGTGCGCTTCTCGCCGGTCTCCTTGTCCGGCCAGCTCTCGGTGCGCTCGAGGCCGTGGACGAAGATCGGGTCACCGGATCCGCAGCTGTCGTGTACGTGGGTGGCGGCGGTGCCGAAGATCTTGACGTTGTGGGCGGTGGGCTCGTCGTTGACCCACTCCCCCTCGTCGTTCTGCACGCGCCGGTTGACCAAGACCCGGCAGCTGACGAACGGCTTGTTCTCGCGGGTGTAGAGCAGCTCGGGAGCCTCGGCCAGGTTGCCGGCGAAGGTGACGGTGGTGGACATGACTTCCTCCTTGGTGACTGCGAGACGTTCGGATTCGTCCCGCAGTCACCTAGGTCCGATTGGGGTCCGGCAGCGATCACTTCGGCCGAACTTGTTCGGATCCGGCTCGAGCTTCGTGCGGGGTTGCTCAGCAGGGCACCAGGTAGTCGAAGCGGTACTTGAAGACGACAACGCGGATGCCCTTGTAGGTGGTCCGCCTGACGCCGGACAGGTGGTAGTCGCCGACCCGGCACTCCGAGCTGGCCAGGTGGTTGTTCAGCCGCCACTGCCTCTCCTTGAGGGCGCGGTAGGAGTTCGTCGACCAGCCGCGCTTGACCAGGCAGCCGCGGAAGGTGTGCCGCATGCCGTCGTGGGCGTAGGAGGTGTCGAAGACGCTGTCGGAGGCCCAGATGAGCATCCGGCAGCCCATGTCCTCGACGGGCTCGGCCGCGTCCGCCGGCGAGGCGGCGGCCAGGCACAGTGCGGACGCCAGGACCACGGCGAGGGTGGCCACGACTGCTCGGTGGGTTGAGCCGCGTCGAGCGTGGTGGGGTGAGCTGGACATGCGTTCCCTCCTCAGTTCGGGCGGGACACAGGTCGGCCCCGCGGTCACCTAGGTCCGCGAAGGGGTCCGGGGCGATCAACGAGGGCGCAAAGAAGCGCCCCGACCGGCTCTCGGGCACCGGGTCGGGGCGCTTGGAAGCACGCATGGCGGAGGCGCCGACCAGAACTCTGGCCGACTCATGCCTCCGCCGATCAGCCCGAGACCCGCCGGATCAGTTCGGCCAGGTCTGCATCGCCGAGGCTCGTGGAGAGGCTGTCCCCGGGCATGACGTACTCGGCCGGCTGCAGGCCGAGGAGCTCAAGGGTCCTATCGTCGGCGTTCGGACCCTGCACCCACCGCTCGGCGAGATCGACAGGGGAGCCCGTAGCACTCACGCGGTAGAGCTCGATCTCGAGCTCCTCGTCGGTGTAGTGAACATCGGCGGCGAGGCCGGGGCGCGGGAGGTAGACGCCGTCGGCGCCGAAGCCGCTCATCCCAACAGCCGAGTAGGTGGATGCAACTGGTGCAGTTGCGGCGCACCCATGTGGTGCCCGACGACGAGGCCGCGCTGCGGGCGCTGGGCCGGTCCATGGGGTTCCTGAAGGACCCGGTGGCCGGGTTGGAGGACGCCTGGCGGGGGCACCGGCGCGAGGTGCGTCGCCTCCACGAGAAGCTCTTCTACCGCCCGCTGCTGGCCGCCGTGGCCGCGTTGCCCGGCCAGGAAGCGAGGCTCTCCCCGGCCGCGGCCGAGGCGCGGATGGCCGCCCTGGGGTACTCCGACCCCACTGCCGCGTTGCGCCACCTGGAGGCGCTCACCTCCGGGGTCTCGCGCACCGCCACGATCCAACGCACCCTGCTTCCCGCGATGCTGGAGTGGTTCGCCGACACCCCGGACCCGGACGCCGGACTGTGGGGGTTCCGCCGGATCAGCGACTCGCTGGGCCGCACCCACTGGTACCTGCGCACGCTGCGCGACGAGGGGGAGGTCGCCCAGCGGCTGGCCACCCTGCTCGGCACCTCGCGGTATGCCACCGACCTGCTGGAGCGGGAACCCCGCGGCGTGCAGTTGCTCGGCGAGGACCTCACCCCGTTGGCCAGCGAGACGCTCACCAGCGAGATGCTCGCCACCGGTGGTCGACACCAGCAGTTGGCCGACGCCGTCCGAGCGATCCGGGGGGTGCGCCGCCGTGAGCTCTTCCGGATCGCCGCCGGCGAACTCTTCGGGGTCAACGACGTGGCCGGTGTGGGGCAGGGATTGAGCCGGCTCACCGACGCCACCCTGGAGGCCACCCTGCAAGTCGTGATGGCGTCGGTCGCGGCCAGCAAGGGCTACCCGGAGCCGCCCACCCGGATGGCGGTGGTGGCGATGGGCCGGTACGGCGGCTTCGAGCTCTCCTACGGCTCGGATGCCGACGTGATGTTCGTCCACGACCCGATCCCGGGAGCGGACCCGCATCGGGCCTCCAAGTACGCCATTGCGGTGGTCAACGAGCTGCGCCGGGTGTTGGCCCTGCCCGCCACGGACCCGCCGTTGGAGGTCGATGCCGATCTGCGGCCCGAGGGCAAGCAGGGACCGCTGGTGCGCACCCTGGAGTCCTACGCCGCCTACTACGCGAAGTGGTCGCAGACCTGGGAGTTCCAGGCCCTGCTGCGGGCCGATGCGGTGGTCGGCGACCAGGAGTTGCGGGACCGGTTCCACGAACTGATCGACCCGCTGCGGTTCCCGGCCGGCGGCATCGACGAGGACGCGGTGATCGAGGTGCGTCGGATCAAGGCACGCGTCGAGGACGAGCGACTGCCGCGAGGAGCCGACCCGAACACCCATCTCAAGCTCGGGCGTGGGGGACTGGCCGACGTGGAGTGGACCGTGCAGTTGCTGCAGATGCAGCACGCCGGTGCGGTACCGGCGTTGCGCACCACCAGCACCCTGGATGCGCTGGCCGCGGCCAAGGAGGCCGGACTGCTGGAGGCCGAGTACGCCGATGTGTTGTGCGAGGCCTGGCGGTTCGTCTCCCGGGTCCGCAATGCCTCGACCCTGGTCCGGGGGCGTTCCAGCGACCAGTTGCCCACCGCGACCCGGGAACGGGCGGCGGTCTCGATGGTGCTGGGCTACGAGGCCGGGGAGAGCGACAAGCTGCTCAACGACTACCTGCGCACCACGCGGCACGCCCACGCGGTGGTGGAACGGGTCTTCTGGGGCTGATGCTGGACATCCGGTGAATCGTGAAGCTATCTTCTTCAGGTGAGTAAAATGAAGACGAATGCTTCATTTGTGGTGATCGGTGATGTGGTGGCCTCCCGGGCTGCCGCTGACCGGGTCCTGCTGCACCAGGTACTCAGCGAGACCCTGGCCGCGGCCAACGAACGCTTCGGCTCCGACCTGCGGATCACCGTGGGAGACGAGTACCAGGGGCACTGCCAGACCCTGGGGCAGGCCCTGGGCCTGGTCTGGTGGCTACGGATCCAGCTGCGTCCGCGGTTCGACGTGCGGCACGGCATCGGGGTCGGCGAGGTGCACGCCCTCGCGGTTCCAGCCGATCCCTCTGCTCCCTCCGATCCCTCTGCTCGATCGGAAGAGCCGGGCCAGCCGGTGGACCTGACCGAGGACGGACCGGGCTGGTGGGCCGCTCGGGAGGCGCTGGAGCAGGTGGCCGCCGAACAGCGCCGCGCGCGCAGCCGACATCGTCGGGACCGGCTGGCCGTGGCGGCAGGTCCCGGCAGTTCTGGTGGTCCCGGCAGTTGTGGCGGGGGTGCGTGGTCTGCTGTGGCCATGGCCGTGAATTCAGCCCTCGTCGGGCGCGACGAACTGACCGCCCACCTGTCGGCGCGGGACCTGGCCATCGTGCGGGGGCTGGTGGCCGGCGAGAGTCAGCGCGCGATCGCCGAGCGGCTCTCGATCTCGGGCTCGGCGGTCTCGCAACGGATCAGGAACCAGGGCATCGGGACGCTGCTCGAGATGACGGCCCAGCTGACCCGGATCGGGAGTGAACGGTTCGGGAGTGAACGGATCGGGAGTGAACAGGACACCGCTGACCAGGAGGGGATGACGCCGTGAGCTGGGTGGCACTGCTGCTGATCGGAGTCGGGATCACCGACCTGGTCTTCTCGGCCCGTCCGATGCGTTGGCTCCCCGAGGTGATCGGCGCGGCCGGGGTGGTCGGCCTGGGGCTGGCCGCCGGACTGACCTCGCCGCGCGACCTGGTCGCACTGGCGGTACTGGTCCTGGTGGTCCTCGGCTGGGGCCGGCTGGTCCCGATCGGCTTCGGTGGTGGCGCCCGCCGGGCCGCTCGTGCTCCCCGCACCCCCCGGGCGGCCGGTGCGGCCTGGTGGCCATTGGGATGGCTGATGTGCTGGCTGGCCCTGGCCCTGGTGCTGGCCCCCTGGGCGGGCACCGGAGACGGGCTGCTGGGCCGATGGGTGCAGGCCGGTGGCGGGGCGGTGTGGCACCTGGACAGCGTCGACCGGCTGCTGCTCGTGGTCGGTGCGTTCCTGGTCCAGCTCTCCACGGGCAATGTGGTGGTGAGGCTGGTGCTGCGGGCCACCGGCACCCTCAGCCCGAATCGAGGTACGGGCTCCCAGGAGGTCCAGCGGGTGCGACTGTTGGAGGGCCCCGCGCACTCCTTGAAGGGCGGGCGGCTGCTGGGCCCGATGGAACGGGTCTTCATCCTGGGGCTGGGGCTGACCGGCCAGTTCACCGCCGCCGGCATCGTGGTGGCGGCCAAGGGGTTGCTCCGTTTTCCCGAACTGCAGGCGGCCCGGGACTCCTCGCGTGGTCCCGGCATCCATGCCGTCACCGAGTACTTCCTGGTGGGCAGCTTCGCTTCCTGGCTGATCGCTCTGGCAGCGGTGGCCCTGCTGGGCTGACGTCCCAGCGCCGGCCCGTGCCGTCGGGCCCCGAAAATGTCGGAACCGGTGGCGGCCGCACCTGCCGCAGAGCAGGTGCTGGTCGCCACCGGTTCCGGTGGGCGGTCTCAGCGCTGGACGCCGAAGTCCTGGGTGACCCAGGCGATGCCGCCGCCGAAGCGCACGGAGACGCCGATGTGGCGCAGTCGGCAGTCGTCCAGGTTGGCCTTGTGGCCGGGGCTGGCGATCCAGGCGTCCATGTTGGCCCGCGGGGTCTCGAAGCCCATGGCCAGGTTCTCGGCCACCACGCGCCAGGGCTTGTAACCGGCCTTGACGATGCGGGTCGAGAGCTTGGCCTCGCCCTTGAGGCGGTGCGAGAGCTCGCCGCGCTTGACCATCAGGTCGCTGTGCCGACGAGCAGCCAGCTTCAGGTGCTTGTCCACCTTCAGCGCCTTGCAGCCCTTGCGGAGCCGGTAGGCGTTGGTCTGCTTCACGATCGCTGCCTCGTAGGCAGCGGCCCTGCTGTTGTTGTTGGACCGGGCAGCCTTCTTGGCAACCACGGTCTTCCCCGTCATCTTGTGGCCAGCAGCCTTCGCAACCGTGATGTTCGTCCCCCCGGACGCTACCCCCGCAGCGTTGGCCGCCGGCGCGAAACCGGCGAGCAGGCCGGTGATGACCACCGCCACTGCCGCCGACGCGATCCGTCGACTCATGGGTAGAACACTGCACTCTGAATCGCCCCGGGTCTGATGGAGGCTCTCAATCCTGGGAAGGATGATGAGAGTCATGGCAGCACCGAGGAAGTACAGCGTCGAGCTCCAGGCGCGAGCGACGCGGATGGCGTTGGATGCCCGGAAGGATCCGCAGTCCGC